>JBKJIL010000308.1:0-26279 GCA_046598435.1 Acidimicrobiales bacterium | reverse complement strand
GTCACCCTTGTTCGGCCACAGGGAGGCGGCCCGCTCGGCCTGTGCCGTGATGGTGAGCGAGGGGTTCACGCCGAGGTTGGCCGAGACGGCCGAGCCGTCGACCACGTGCACCCCCGGGTGCCCGTAGGCGCGGTGGTAGGGATCGATGACGCCGCTGGCCGCACTGTCACCGATCGGCGCGCCGCCGAGGAAGTGCGCGGTCATCGGCACGTTCACGACGTCGTTCCAGCCGCCTCCCGGGAAGCCCTTGATGCGGGCCGCGATGCGTCGCACGGCGTCGTGGCCGGTGGGGATCCAGGTGGGGTTGGGCTCGCCGTGGCCCTGCCGGGAGGTGAGCCGGCGCCCCCGCCACCCGGGCTTCGTGAAGCAGGTGATCGAGTTGTCGCGCGTCTGCATGACGAGGGCGATGATCGTCTGCTCCGACCAGTGCCGCATGCTCAGGTTCCGTAGGAACATGGCCGGGTGGCGCACGACCTCGCCCAGCCAGGTGAGCGGCCGTAGGCGCCCGCCGCCGTCGGCCAGCGCGGTGGTGAGCAGCCCCATGGCGTTGCTGCCCTTCCCGTACCGGACCGGCTCGATGTGGGTGTGCTCGTCGGGGTGGAACGACGACGTGATGGCCACGCCCTTGGTGAAGTCGGCGTCCTTGCGAAAGGTGCGGGCGCCGAGGATGGCCTCGGAGTTGGTGCGCGTGAGCTCACCGAGGCGCGGGGACAGGTGGGGCAGATGGCCCTCGTCCCGCATGGCGTGGAGCAGCTTCTGGGTGCCGAGCGTGCCGGCCGCCAGCACGACGTCGCGGGCGACGAACGTGTGGCGCTCCTTGCGCAGCCAGGCGCCCGTGCGCTCGGTGTCGATGGCGTAGCGCCCGTCGGCGAGCGGGCGGATCGTCGTGACCGTGGTGCGGGGATGCACCTCGGCGCCGGCCCCCTCGGCGAGGTAGAGGTAGTTCTTCAGCAGCGTGTTCTTGGCGCCGTGGCGGCAGCCGGTCATGCACTCGCCGCATTCGATGCAGCCGGAGCGCGCCGGTCCGGCGCCCCCGAAGAACGGGTCGGGGACCTCCACCCCCGGCTCCCCGAAGAGCACCCCGACCGGGGTCGGCCGGAACGTGTCGCCCACGCCCATCTCCTCGGCGACCGCCCGCATCACCTCGTCGGACGGCGTGATCGTGGGGTTGGTGACGACGCCGAGCATGCGGCGGGCCTGGTCGTAGTAGGGGGCCAGCTCGGCTCGCCAGTCGGTGATGTGGCTCCACTGCGGATCGGCGAAGAACGGGTCCAGCGGCTCGTAGAGCGTGTTGGCGTACACCAGTGAGCCCCCGCCCACGCCGGCCCCTGAGAGGATCATCACGTCCTTGAGCAGCGACACCCGCTGGATGCCGAGGCAGCCGAGCTTGGGCGCCCAGAGGAACGACCGCAGGTGCCACGACGTCTTGGGCAGCGTCTGCTCGTCGAAGCGGCGGCCTGCCTCGAGGACGGCCACGCGGTAGCCCTTCTCGGTGAGGCGCAGCGCGGTGGTGCTGCCGCCGAACCCGCTGCCGATGACGACGACGTCGTAGACCGACATCGTGCTCGTCACGAGCCGCCCCCGTGCACGACGAGGCGCTGCCCGCTCACGTAGGAGCTGGCATCGGAGACGAACCAGCGCACGGCGTTGGCGATGTCCTCTGGCTGACAGACGCGCCCGAAGGGCATGGTGGCGTCGAGGCTGCGCATGTCGGTGACGCCCGCGGCTCGCACGAGCCGTCGGCCCATCTCTGTCTCCACGAGGCCGGGCGCCACCACGTTGACGTGGATGCCGTGGCGACGCTCCTCCTTGGCCAGGGTGAAGGCCAGGGCCTCCATGGCCGCCTTGCCCATGTTGTACGGCGCCCCGTTGGCGAGCAGGGTGTCGGTGACGATCGAGGAGATGAACACGATGTCGCCGCGCCGCTGCTCGCGCATCTGGGGGAGCACGAGCCGGCACAGGTGGTGAGGGCCGATGGCGTGGCCGGCGAGGAGTCGGGCCGTCTCGTCGGGGTCGGTGTCGGCGACGGGTCGGCCGCGGCTGGCCATGCCGGCGTTGTTGACCAGCAGGTCCACCGGGCCGAGCTCGGCCTGGGCCACAGCCACCAGCGCCTCGAGATCCTCGAGCGACTCCACGGCGGCGCGGCAGGCGATGGCTCGTCGTCCCAGCGCTTCGATCTCGGCGACGGTGGCCGCCGCCGTCTCGGCGTCGCGGTGGTAGCTGAGGGCCACGTCGGCGCCGTCCTCGGCCAGGGCGACGCTGATGGCCCGGCCGATCCCTCGCCCGCCACCGGTCACGAGGGCGATGCGTCCTTGCAGGTTCGATGCCATGAGCGGACTTCCTAGCCGATGCGAGCGGCGCCTCAGCAGGCAGACTCTGGCCGTGGCTGCTGACCGTCCGTCCTCCGAGCACAGCCACGAGCACGGGCGTGGGCACGGCCAGGGGCACAGCCACGATCACGGGTCGATCCGGGCCGGCGAGCGCCACAAGGGCCGGCTGGCCGTCGCTGTCGGGGTGCTGACCGCGTTCATGGTGGTGGAGGTGGTCGGTGGGCTGGTGAGCGGTTCGCTGGCGCTGCTGTCCGACGCCGGGCACATGCTCACCGACGTGCTGGGCCTCGGGATGGCCCTGGCCGCCATCCAGCTGGCCACGCGCGGCAGCCAGCGCAGCCACCACACCTTTGGTCTGTACCGCCTCGAGATCCTCGCCGCCCTGGCCAACGCCGTGCTGCTCCTCGGGGTGGCCACCTATGTCGTGGTCGAGGCGGTTGGTCGCTTCGGCGATCCGTCCGAGGTGCGCACCGGGCTGCTGCTCGGCGTGGCGGCGATGGGGCTGGCCGCCAACCTGGTGGCCTTCTGGCTGCTCCGGGCCGGGGCCAAGGAGTCGCTCAACCTCCAGGGCGCCTACCTGGAGGTGCTCGCCGACACCGTGGGCTCGGTGGCGGTGATCGTCGGCGGGCTCGTGATCGGTGCCACGGGCTGGGGCTGGGTGGACCCGGCCGTCGGCGTGGCCATCGGTCTGTGGATCCTCCCCCGCACGGCCCGCCTCGGTGCTCAAGCGCTGCGGATCCTCGTGCAGGCGGCGCCCCCGGGGGTCGACCTCGGTGCGCTGGCCGCCGACCTGGCGGCCGTGCCGGGGGTCGTGGACGTGCACGACCTGCACGTGTGGACGCTCACCTCGGAGATGGACGTGGCCTCGGCGCACCTCATGGTGGCGGTGGGGACCGACGCTCATGGCGTGCTCGATCAGGCTCGACTGGTGCTGCGCGACGGCTACCGCATCGACCACGCCACCTTGCAGGTCGAGCCCGACGATCACGAGGGCTGCGCCGAGGTGGCCTGGTGACTCCCGACCCCGGCGCCTGTGCCGAGCGCGAGCTGACCGCCCCCGTGGCCCTGTGCACCGACGGCGGCACGTTGGCGAAGGACGCCGTCGGGTGGGCCCGGCACCCGCTCATCGACTGCACGCTGCACGGATCGTGGGGACGTCGGAAGCGCTGGGACTTCTGGTGCGTCACCGGGCCCGGGTTCGCCATGAACCTCACGTTCGCCGACGTCGACTACCTCGGCCTGGCCGATGTGTGGTTCCGCGACTTCGATCGGGCCGTCGACGCCACCGCCACCGTTCCGGTGCCGTTCGCTCTCGGGATGTCGACCCTCGCGCGCCGCCCCGGCCAGGCGGCGCTGGCGACGGGCGGTCGCAAGCTGCGCCTCGCCATGACCGACGAGGCGGGCGGAACCCGCCTCACCGTGGCCTTCGACACCAAGCTGGGTCCGTTCGCGGCCGACGTGCTCGTGACCGCCCCCGACGGCCATGAGTCGCTCACGGTCGTGATCCCGTGGGGGCAGCGTCGCTTCCAGTGCACCACGAAGGACGTCGCCCGGCGGGCCGTAGGGATGATCACCTGGGGAGACCACCGCTACGACCTCGCTGACGACGGCTCGTCCTGGGGCTGCCTCGACTTCGGCCGCGGGAAGTGGCCGTACCGCACCATGTGGAACTGGGGGGCGGCCGCCGGCCTGGTGGGAGATCGACCGGTAGGCCTGCAGCTGGGCGGCAAGTGGACCGACGGCACCGGGATGACGGAGAACGCCCTGGTCGTGGACGGCCGCCTGTCGAAGCTGTCCGACGAGCTGGTGTGGGAGTACGACACCACCCACTGGTTGCGGCCCTGGCGGATCCGTACCCAGCGCTCCGATCGCCTCGACGTCACCTTCACCCCGATCTACGACAAGGTCAGTCGGCTCCGGGCGGGGGTGGCGGCGAGCATCGTCGACCAGTGCTTCGGCACCTACCGCGGCACGATCGTTCCTGACGACGGCGCCGCCATCGAGGTGGTCGACCTCTTCGGCTGGGCTGAGGAGGCCTCCTGGCGGTGGTGACGCGAGCGTTTCGGTAGCGAAACGTGGTCTTGTTGACGGATCGCGGTGCAGGCAACAAGATTCGGGTCATGGGCCCCCGCATCACCGACCTGCTCGTGCACGACGTGCGCTTCCCGACCTCTGAGTTCCTCGACGGCTCGGACGCCATGAACCCCGACCCCGACTACTCGGCGGCCTACGTCGAGCTGCGGACCGACGACCCGTCGCTGTCGGGGTTCGGGATGACCTTCACCATCGGCCGCGGCAACGAGATCTGCTGCGCCGCGATCGAGGCCTTCCGGCCCCATGTCGTGGGCCGCTACCTCGACGACCTCGAAGCGGATCTCGGCAGCATCGCCACTGCGCTCACCAGCGACAGCCAGATGCGCTGGCTCGGCCCTGAGAAGGGTGTGGTGCACCTCGCCACCGCGGCCCTGGTGAACGCCCAGTGGGATCTCCTCGCCCGCCGGGCCGACAAGCCCCTGTGGAAGTACCTCGCCGACCTCACCCCCGCCCAGGTCGTGCAGGCCGTCGACTTCCGCCACATCACCGACGCCCTCACCCCGGCCGAGGCGCTGGCCATGCTCGAAGCCAAGACGGCGACCAAGGGGGAGCGGGAGGCCGAGCTCCTGGCCCACGGCTACCCCGCCTACATCACCTCGGCGGGCTGGCTGGGCTACGACGACGACAAGGTGCGGGCGCAGTGCCGTCACGCGCTGTCGGAGGGCTGGACAGCGCTGAAGATGAAGGTGGGCCGGGACCTGGAGGACGATCGTCGCCGAGCCGCGCTCATCCGCTCGGAGATCGGACCCGATCGTCGCCTCATGCTCGACGCCAACCAGGTGTGGGACGTCGAGGACGCCATCGCCAACGTCAAGGCCCTCGCCGAGGTCGACCCGTGGTGGATCGAGGAGCCGACCAGCCCCGACGACATCCTCGGCCACGCCCGCATCGCGGCCGCCGTGCGACCCATCCGCGTGGCCACCGGTGAGCACTGCCACAACCGGGTGATGTTCAAGCAGCTCTTCCAGGCCGATGCCATCGACGTCTGCCAGCTCGACGGCTGCCGGCTGGGCGGCGTCAACGAGGTCATCGCGGTGCTGCTGCTGGCGGCCAAGTTCGGGGTGCCGGTGTGCCCGCACGCCGGGGGCGTGGGGCTCTGTGAGCACGTGCAGCACTTCTCCATGTTCGACTTCGTCGCCGTCAGCGCCAGCCTCGACGAGCGGATGATCGAGTACGCCGAGCACCTCCATGAGCACATGACGCAGCCGCTGCGAGTCGCAGGGGGCCGCTACCTGGCGCCGACCGGTCCCGGTCTCGGCGTCGAGCTCCTCGCGGAGTCGTTGGCCGCCTACCGGTTCCCCGATGGCACGCGGTGGGCGCGATGACGCTGCGGGTCGCGCTGGTCGGTGGGCCCATGTACGACGGGCTCTACGACCTCTTCGCCGACGACGTGGAGGTGGTGGTCCACGCCGACCACCCCACGCTCAACCGCGCCGTGGCCGAGCTGTTGGCGGCGGGGGAGCGGCTCGACGTCATCTCCACGCACGGCAAGTACGCCCCCTCGCAAGCCCAGTGGCTGCACCCTCTCGACGACCTCGTCGCGCCCGACGTGCTCGCCGCCCTGGCTCCCCGAGCCGTCGAGCTGTGCCGGTTCGACGGTCGGCTGCTGTGCGCGCCGCGGAACATCGACGTGCGGGTGCTGTGGTGGCGCACCGACCTGCTCGCCGACCCACCGTCCACCTGGGCCGAGGTGGAGGCGGCGCCGGGCGCCTTCGGGTTCACCGGGCGGGAGTCGGGGCTCTTCGGGCTCTTCTACGAGCTCATGGCGGGCGCGGGTGCGTCGCTCTTCGACGCCGAGAACCGCCCCACCCTCACCGGCCCTGCCGCCGTGGCCGCCGTCGAGCAGCTCCAGCGCCTTGCCATCCAGGGGCCGGCCGACCTGCCGCACTGGCACTACGACCAGGTCGACGACGCGCTGCTCGATGGCCGGGTGGCCATGGCCGCCGCCTGGCCCGGAGGCTACGAGCGCATCCGGCACAGCGACCTCTACGCCACCCTGGCCCCCGCCCCGTACCCCGGCGGAGGCTCGTACTCGGGGTGCCACGCCTGGGCCATCCCCACCACCTCGGGCGACGTGGCGGCGGCCGCGGAGCTCGTCAGCCAGCTGTGCTCGCGGCAGGCCGGCGACCTCGAGGCGGCCGGTGGCGGGGTGCCCGCCCACACCCAGGCGCTGGCCGAGCACCCACCGCTCGACGCCACCGACGCGGCCCGGTTGGCCATCACCCAAACCACCATCACCCACGCCATGCTCACCTACCCGCCCCTCGTGCGCTTCCCCGCGGTGGAGGACGCCGGGTGGGAGGCGCTGCACGACGCGCTGACGGGGGCCTGCGACGCGGTGACCGCAGTGGCCCGCATGCAGCAGGCGGCAGAGGCCATCCTCGTTGGCTGACACCGGCCCGTCGGCCTACCGGGCGCCCGCCCTCGACAAGGGCCTCGACATCCTCGAGCTCGTCGCTGCGGCGCCCGCGCCGCTCGGCCTGGCGCAGCTGGCCGAGCAGCTGGGTCGGTCGAAGAGCGAGATCTTTCGCATGCTGCGCACCCTCGAGGAACGGGGCTACCTCGGGCGCGACGACGCGGACCGCTACGCCCTCACCACCAAGCTGTTCGCGCTGGCCATGGCCACGCCGCCGGTCGCCAACCTGGTCGCCGAGGCCATGCCGGTGATGCAACACCTTGCTGAGGACGTACGCCAGTCGTGCCACCTGGCCGTAGCCTCGGGACCGCAGATCATCGTGGTGGCCCGCGTCGAGAGCCCCGACGACATGGGCTTCTCCGTGCGCGTGGGCCATCACCGGGGGCTGCTCGACGCCGGCTCCGGTCGTGTTCTGCTGGCCTTCGCCGACCCCGACACGCGGGCGGCCCGCCTGGCCCTCCTCCCGGCTCGGCGCGGGTTGCACCGCGCCCTCGACGAGATCGCGGCACGGGGCTACGAACAGGCGCCCAGCGCTGCCGTCGAGGGCGTCACCGATCTGGCCTGCCCCGTCTTCGACGGCACGGGGGCCACCGCGGTGGCCAGCCTGACGGTGCCCTTCGTGCGCCTGCCGGGCCGGTCACCCGACCTCCACCAGGTGCGCCGGCGGCTGCAGGCGGCCGCCACCGAGCTGTCCGAGACCCTCCGATCCAAGGCGAGCTGATGCACGACCGACTGAACGGCAAGATCGCCATCGTCACCGGAGGAGCCTCCGGGATCGGCGCTGCGGTGGTGGAGCGCTTCGCCGCCGAGGGGGCAACCGTCCTCGCCCTCGACCTGGCGCCGGGGGCCACCATCGCCTGCGACGTCACCGATCAGGCGGCCGTGGACGCCGCGTTCGCGGCGGTGGTGGCGGAGCACAGTCGCCTCGACATCTTGGTGAACAGCGCCGGCGTGGCCCATGTCGGCACCGCCGCGTCGACGACGGAGGCCGACCTCGACCGCGTCTACGCCGTGAACATCAAGGGGGTGGCCAACTGCCTGCGGGCCGCTGTCACCCACATGGCGCCCCAGGGCGGTGGAGCCATCTGCAACCTGGCCTCCATCGCCTCGGTGATCGGCATCCCCGACCGGTTCGCGTACAGCATGAGCAAGGGGGCGGTGCTCACGATGACCCTGTCGGTGGCCACCGACTTCCTGGCCGACGGCATCCGCTGCAACGCCGTCTCTCCGGCGCGGGTGCACACGCCCTTCGTCGACCGCTTCCTCGCCGACAGCTACCCCGGCCGCGAGGAGGAGATGTTCGATCGGCTGTCCGAGACCCAGCCGATCGGACGCATGGGACGGCCCGACGAGATCGCCGGCCTGGTGGCCTACCTGTGCTCGGACGAAGCGGCCTTCATCACCGGCTCGAACCACCTCATCGACGGTGGCTTCACGGGCATCCGGCGGTGACGGGCGCATGACTCGGCCCCTACCCATCGACCGCCTGGCCCTGGGCTGCGCCCCCATCGGCAACCTCTATCAGCGCGTCGCGGAGGACGACGCCGCGGCCACGGTCGACGCGGCCTGGGCCGTGGGGATCCGCACCTTCGACACCGCTCCGCTCTACGGCCACGGCCTGTCCGAGACGCGCCTCGGTGCTGCGCTGCGCGAGCGACCCCGTGATGCGTACGTGCTGGCCACGAAGGTCGGTCGGGTGCTCGTGCCCGACGACCCGTCGGCCGCCCCCGACGCGACGATCTTCGCGAGCACCCCGCCCGTCCACCCGGAGTTCGACTTCTCCCACGACGGGGTGATGCGCTCGCTGGAGGACAGCCTCGGTCGCCTCTGCCAAGACCGCGTCGACCTGCTGCACGTGCACGACCCTGACGACCACGTGCCCGAGGCGCTGGCCGGGGCCTTCCCCGCTCTGGTGCGCCTGCGCGAGGAGGGCGTGGTGGGTGCCATCGGCGTGGGTCTCAACGACGCGGCACTGGCTGCTCGCCTGGTGCGCGAGGTGGACCTCGACTGGGTGCTGCTGGCCGGGCGCTACACCCTGCTGGATCAGAGCGCGGCCGCGGACCTCCTGCCGCTGTGCCTCGAGCGGGGGGTGTCGGTGATGGCGGCGGGGGTGTTCAACAGCGGCGTGCTGGCCGACCCGCGTCCCGGCGCCACCTACGACTACGCGCCGGCGTCGGCGGAGCGCCTCGCCGACGCGCTCCGTCTCGACGAGCTGTGCCGGCGCCATGCGGTGCCGCTGGCGGCGGCCGCCCTGCAGATGCCGCTCGCCCACCCGGCGGTGGCCACGGTGCTCGTCGGCGCTCGCTCTGCGCACGAGGTGGAGGCCGACCACGCGCTGCTGGGCCATCCGATCCCGTCTGAGCTGTGGGACGACCTGCGAGCGGCCGGCTTCCTCGGTGCCGACGTACCCACCCCAGGCGCGCCAGGGCCGGGCTGATTCGGGCGCGACCGGTCGCCGCCGGTACCGTCGCACCGTGACCGAGACGGCGGCCATCGATGACGTCGCGGCCGGGCGGGCCGCTGATCAGGACTTCCTCGGCCTCGAGGTGGATGGACGCGATCGGGCATCGTTCACGCTCACCGGCGCCCTGGCTCGTCACGACGGTCGGCTCTACGGCGGCACCGCCGTGGCCGCCGCCGTCGCCTTGGCGGAGCACGCGACCGAGCGCCCCTCGCTGTGGACCACGGTGCAGTTCGTCTCGGGCGCGTCGGTGGTGGGCGACCGGATCGACTGCCAGGTCGAGGTGCTGGCCAGCGGCCGGCGTACCTCGCAGGTGCGGGTCACGGCCCGGCTCGGTGACACAGAGCTCTTCTGCGCCCTCGGCGCCACCGCCCTCGGCAAGCTCAACGCCCTCGAGGGCACGTTCGAGACGCGGCCCGACGTCCCCGACCCTGACGACTGCGAGATCTTCCGCTTCCCCGTCCCCGAGTCGATGCAGGACCTGGCCACGGGGTTGGACCGCCTGATGGAGATCCGGATCGCCCGACATCGCGGCCAGGCCCCGTCGCCCGGCCGGCTCCGCTTCTGGACCCGGGTGCGCGACCGACGCGCCACCCCGGCCATCCTCGGCTACCTCGCCGACATGGTTCCCATGTCGGTCGTGCACGCCACCGGCCACATGGGCGGCGGCACCAGCCTCGACAACACCCTGCGCATCGCGCACCACGCCGACACCGAGTGGGTTCTGCTGGAGCTGCTGCCCCACGCCGCCCGCGGTGGCTTCGGCACCGGTACGGCGCATCTCTGGGCCCCCGACGGCACCCTGCTGGCCACCGCCAGCCAGACCGCCGCCCTCCTCGTCCTCGACTGAGCACCTGTTGGACGAGAGCGGCCGCCCTTCTGGTCGCTCGGTGCGATGGGACCGTGAGCACGGTGATCGACAGAGCCGCTGAGGACCCGGCAGTCGGTCGTCCCGCGAGGCAATAGGTTCCGATCGGGAGCTCTGGAGGCAATGAGTTCCACATTCGGAACTCATTGCCTCCAGAAGCGGGCAGCGGAACCCATTGCCTCGCGGTTGGACCCCACCGACGTGCCGATTGCGAACGCCTATGCCGGACCGGCCGGCCTTGGAGTCGTGCGGGCCGGCCGAGTCCACCCGGGCCGCCACAGGCAGGCCCAGGTGGTGGATGAGCACGGTGTGCTTGGCGCCGAACGGGCCGCCCTACCTGCTTCTGCGACAGCGGGTGGCGGACGCGTCAGGTGGTGCAGGTGGCGGCGGCGGCACTGATGGCGGCCAGCCCGGCGTGCAGCTCGTCGTGGGTGGGCCAGCCGAAGCCGAGGCGGAAGTGGCGGTCGTCGAGCTCGAACCAGTGGCCCGGTCCGACGTAGGTGCCGTGCTCGCCGAGCAGCACGTCGTGGAAGCGGTCGGCATCGAGGGCCGCGTCCGGGCGGGCCCGCACCAGCCCGACGACGCCGCCGGTGGGCGCCACCCACTCGAACACCGACTGACCGGCCATCCAGGCCTCCACGATCGCGAGCCGTGCGCGCACGTCCTCGAGGATCGGTGCGAGGACCACGTCGCCTTGGGCCAGCACCCGGCCCGCGATGGCCTCGTCGAGGGTGGCACCGCAGATGACGATCTGCTCCTTGGCAGCGAGGAGCGTCTCGGCCAGGGCGGGGTCGCGGCACACGGCCCAACCCACTCGCAGCCCCGGGAGGCCGTAGGCCTTCGACATGGACGCCACGCTGATCGCCCGAGGGGACAGCGAGGCCGCCATCGGCAGCCGGTCGCCATGGGTGAGGGCGCGGTAGGTCTCGTCGACGAGCAGCACGGCGCCGGCGGCGTCGGCGATCTCGACGAGGCGGTGGAGCGATCCCACCTCCAGCATCGTGCCGGTGGGGTTGTGCGGGCAGGTGACGCTCAGGAGGCGCGTGACCCCCGGCCGCACGAGGGCCCGCACCCGATCGAGGTCGAGCGCCCACCCGTGGTCGAAGCGGAGGTCGACCACGTCGAGCTCGGCGCCGATGGCCCGTGGCGTCTCCAGGTTGGTGGCGTAGTTCGTGCGCACCACCACGGCGTGGTCCCCAGGCTCGAGGAGCGCGGTGGCGGTGCAGAAGAGCGCCGTGGCCGCGCCTGGGGTCACGAGCACGTCGTCAGGCGTGAGCCCGTCACCGCCGCCCGCCACCGCGGCGCGCAGGAGCGGATCACCCAGGTGGTCGCCGTAGCAGAGGAGCAGGTCGTCGAGGTCCTCGATGCCCAGGTCGAGGTCGCGCAGCCGGCGGTCGGCCACGGAGCTCTCCGAGAGGTTGTTGGTGATGGTGTCGTAGCCCAGCTGCTCGGGCGACTCGACCTCGATGGGCATCCGGCGATAGCGCACGCCGGGAGCATGCCAGGATGCGCCAATGGCCGTGGCGCGCCTGTCGCTCATAGATCTCGACCGCAATCCGGTCGACGAACCGGACCGGGTCTGATGCGCGAGCTCGACGCCGCGGGCACCGCCGCCGTCGTCGCCGTGCAGCGCCTCCAGGCGGCCTACGGCGATGTCGTGACCCGTCGGGCGTGGGACGAGCTCTCCGACCTCTTCGAACCCGACGCCGTGGTGCACATCGACACCCGCACGAGGCCACCCTTCGAGGTGGCGGGGCCGGAGGCACTGGCCGCGTTCATCGAGCGCAGCCTCGAGGGGTTCGCCTTCTTCGAGTTCGCCATCCTCAACGCGGTGGCGGAGGTCGACGGGCCCCGCGCCACCGGTCGGATGTACATCTGCGAGCTGCGCCACGACCAGGTCGGTGAGTGGAGCCAGGCCTACGGCCTCTACCAAGACCGCTACGTGCGACGAGAGGGCCACTGGCGGATCGCCGGCCGGCAGTACCACTCGCTGGCCCGCACCGGCCCCGCCGTCGTGTCCTTCCCGCTGCCACCCGTGTCCGACGCCTGACGCCGCAGGTCAGCGGCGGAGCACCTCGGCGCTGACGTCGTCGAGGCGGGGTTCGCCGACGAGGGCGAGCGTGCGCTCGATCCCCACGAGGAGCTGGTCGAGCACGTGCAGCACCCCCCGCTCCCCGGCAGCGCCGAGGCCGTAGAGATAGGGGCGGCCGATCATGCAGGCCCGCGCGCCCAAGGCGCGTGCGGCCACGATGTCGCGCCCGCGACGGATGCCGCCGTCGATCAGCACCTCCACGTCATCGCCCACCACCGCGACCGCCTCCTCCAGCAGGTCGAGCGTGGCGGGGGCGCCGTCGAGCTGGCGGCCCCCGTGGTTCGAGAGCACCACCGCAGGGATGGCCTCGGAGCCGGCGATGCGGGCGTCCTCGACCGAACCGATGCCCTTGACGATCACGGGAAGGTCGCTGAGCGAGCGCAGCCAATCGAGATCCCGCCAGGCCAACGAGGTGTCGAACTGCGTGTTCACGAAGTCGGCCAACGTGACGGCGGTGCTGCCGTCGCGGGCGGCGTCACCGCGGACGTTGGCGAACGTGATGGGCTCCGAGCGAACGAACGCCAGCGTCCACGCGGGGTGGCGGATGCCGTCGACGATCGTGCTCAGCCCGATGGTGGGCGGCAGCGTGAACCCGCGGCGCACGTCGCGCTCGCGGCGGCCGAACACCGCGGTGTCCACCGTCACCATCAGCGCCTCGTAGCCCTCGGCCACGGCCCGCTCCACCATGTCTCGCACCAGGCCCCGGTCGCGCCACACGTAGACCTGGAACCACTTCGGGCCGCTGCTCACCGCCGCCACTTCCTCGATGCTGCGGGTGGCCAGCGTCGACAGCGTGTACGGCAGGCCCCGAGCGGCGGCCGCCCGCGCCACCGCCAGCTCACCCTGCGGGTCAGCGATCCGCGTGAACCCGGTGGGCGCCAGCACGAGCGGCGCCGCCACCGCGCGGCCGAGCAGCGTGGTGGAGGTGTCGATCTTGGAGACATCCCGCAGCACCCGGGGCGAGAGGCGAACGCTGGCGAAGGCGGCCGCGTTGTCGGCCATCGTCAGCTCGTCCTCGGCGGCCCCGTCGATGTAGTCGAACACGCCGCCGGGCAGACGCCGCCGGGCGGCCCGCCGGATGTCATCCACGTTGGCGCAGCGGGCCAGGCGGCGCTCCACGGGATCGGTGGTGAGCGGCCCGAAGCGCAGGACGGAGCGCAGGGTTCGGATCACAGCAGCGGGCTCCTGGGTGGGGGGGACGAGGCGCAGACACCGTAGGCGGCGCCAGGTGGGAGACTGGCAGCGGTGCCTCGGAACCGACAGCTCCTCCTCGCTGTGCTGGCGGCCGCCCTGGTGGTCGCCACCACGACCTATGCGCTGGTCGGCCGCGGCGGTGGTTCGGAGCCGTCGGTGACGGCCGCCGGCGACGCGTCCACGACCACGGCGGCCACCGCGGCCACTGCGTCCACCGCGTCCACCCTCGATCGCTCGTCCACGACGTCCGACCCGTCGCCGAGCACGACGACCCAGACGGCCGGCACGACCGGCACGACTGGGTCGGCGGCGTCGAGCACCTCGGCATCCACGGCGCGCCCCGGCAGCACCTCCACCACCCTCCGACCGGCGTCGACCACCACCGCACCCGCCCCGGCGTTCGCGTCGTCGGTCCACCCGGTGACCACCGAGGAGCTCGGGGCCTCGTGGCGACCGGGATGCCCCGTCGGCGCCGACCAGCTGCGGGCCCTGGACGTCAGCCACTGGGGCTACGACGGTGCCGTGCACACCGGGCGCCTGATCGTGGCCGCCCAGGATGCGTCGGCCATCGTGGCGGTGTTCCGGGACATGTACGTCGCCCGCTTCCCGGTGCACCAGATCGTGCCCATCGACCGCTACGGCGGCGACGACCAGGCGTCGATGCGAGCCGACAACACGAGCGGGTTCAACTGCCGCACCGTGGCGGGCAGCTCGAGCTGGTCGGAGCACGCCTACGGGCGAGCGATCGACGTGAACCCGCTCGTGAACCCCTACGTGCGAGGGAGCAGCGTCGATCCCCCAGAAGGGGCGCCCTATGCGGATCGGAGCCGCAACGACCCGGGGATGATCCACGCCGACGACGCCGCCGTGCGGGCCTTCGCCGCCCAGGGGTGGCGGTGGGGCGGGTACTGGTCGAACGGCAAGGACTACCAGCACTTCTCCGCCTCGGGCCGCTGAGGAGGCCCCGCACGGTGAGAGTGAGATGGAGCAGCGAGCCATCCCCGACGGCGGGCCCGTTCCGATCGAGCCTGGTGAGCTGCGGCACCTGGCGCTGACGGCTGCTGAGCACCGGCGCCTTGAGCCTCAGCCCGGTCGCTCACTACGCAGCGGGCCGTCGGCGGAGCGAGCTGACGACGGTCGCTCGTGCCCGATCCGCCAGCGCACGCCGATCGTCGACCCGGAGACCGATCGTGGAGACGGGCTGCATCAGCTCCACCAGAACCCGTCCGGGCCGGATTCGGAGGCGTCCCTTGTGAGGCAGGACGTCGGACGCACCGCTGATCGCGACGGGGACGATCGGAGCGCCGGTGTTGATGGCGACGACGAACGCACCAGTCTTGAACGGCAGCACCTGCGCCGTCGGCGCGATCCCACCCTCGGGAAACATCACCAGCTCGCGGTCTGCCTCTGCGGTGGAGAGATCGTCGACGCGTCGGCGGCTCGTCTCGGCGTTCCCGCGTTCGATCGGTACGGTCCCTAGCGCCCGCATAGCGGAGCCCAGCAAGGGGATTTGGAACAGCTCGGCCGAGGCGACGAAGCAGGCGTCGGGTCGGGCGACGAGCATCGCGGCGATGTCCATCGGGCTCGTGTGGTTCGGCACCAGCACGTACGACGCCAAGGAGTCGAGCTGGCCGCCACCGGCGACCTCGATCTGGATGCCGCACACGCGAGCCACCCAGCGGATCGCAGCGACAGCGAGCCGCCGGCCGGTGCCGCGACGGAGCCGTTCGGTGACCGCCACAGCCGGCAGTACGGCGAGCAGCACGATGATGAGGATGACGCGGTTGACCTGGGACCGGATCATGGTCGCGGCCTACGCCGCGACGCTGATGGGGCGGCTGGCGGTGGGGAGCGTCACCACGGACGCGAGCTCGGTGGTCGCCTCACGGAAAATGCGGAGGCGGCTGAGACCGGGGAGCTGAGCGAAGCGGCGGTCCATGCGCTCGATGAGCTTCTCGCTGCTCGGCGAGGCGTTGAGGACCGTGAGGACCCGCTGGAACTCTTCGGAGGTCTTGTACCCGTCGCCCACGCCAACCGGGCTCCAGCTGCCGTCCATGATCTTCGGGATCACGGTCCGGGCGAGCCGGCTCTCGGCGAGCCGCCACTCGGCCTGGAGCAGGTAGAAGCTGTAGTGCCGCGACTCCTGGGCGGCGATGCGGCGCAGGAGGTCGGCGAGCATCGGGTGCTGGGCCTCGACCTGTTCGGCGAGCATGCGGTAGCCGTTCATCGTCAGCAGCTCGTTCGCAGCGCCCCAGGTCATGTGGGCAGCGGCGACGAGGCGGCCGACCGGGCCACCTACCCGCATGAGCACCTTCTCGTAGGCCGGGACCTTCGGTGTCGGTGACGGCTGGGTCGGCGCGATCGTGACGGTTCGCTGGGCGGCGTAGTGTTCCAGGAACCGGCCGATGGCGGCGGAGTGCTCGGCCTCTTCGGACTGCCAGACCTGCACGAACTCGGAGATGATCGGATCCGAGAGCGTGGTGCGATGGGCGCCGATGCCCACGACGTAGCTGTCGGTGAACCCTTCGACGTCGCGCATGTACACGAGGGTGTCGAGGACACCGGCGTCCAGCTCAACGGCACCGGCGGTGCTCCAGTCGAGGTCGTTGGTGTCGAGCAGTGCGGACTTGGACAGGATGCGGCGGCACCGGTCTTCGTTGCTGGCTCGCAGGGCGGTTGAGGCAGTTCGGCGCAGGCTCATAGTCGGAGGGTGTTCGCTGCGGCGGTGGCCCTGGGACGGATCTCACATGTCACAACCCGTTGGGGAATAGAAGCGCCTCCACGCCGACGACGCCGTCAGCGTGCCGTCGCCGACCAGGGGTTGCGGTGGGACAGGTGCTGGCCGAACGGCAAGAATCCCCCGGCGGGTACAGCCTTCTCGCTGCTCTCGTCTGCGAGGTCGTGATGACGCCGTCTTCCTGATCGTGATCATCCACGCCATGCTCCGCACCAGCGAGCACCACCTCACCAGCGACCAGCTCGCTGGCCGGGCTCGTGCACCGAAGGCGGCCTGAACCCCTTGACAAGTCCATAGGGACACCCCCCTGAGGGGGACGGGCTCACCCGCGACAGCCCGTGAGGCCCCCGTCGACGGCGAGGAGCTGGCTGGTGATGTAGCTGGCGCCGTCGCTCAGCAGGAACACCACCGGCTCGGCCACCTCCCATGCCGTGCCCTGGCGCCCGAGGGGCACGGGGGCCTTGGCCCGACTCGGTCGGCCGCTGGTGGCCACCCGGCCCAGCGGGGTGTCGATGAGACCGGGCGCCACCACGTTGGCCCGCACCCCGCGCCGCGCCCCCTCGGCGGCCACCTGACGGCACAGACCGGTGAGGGCCGCCTTGGAGGCGTCATAGGCGGGGATGCGGCTCCCCGCCGTGAGGCCGGCCACCGAGGAGATGAACACGATCGAGCCGCCCGCCGGCATCAACGGGAGGGCGGCGGCGGCCAGCAGGAAGTGCGACCGCACGTTCACCGCGAACACGTCGTCCCACTGGGCGGCCGTCGTGCCGGTCAGGCCCATCCCCGCCCCGATGCCGACGTTGCAGACGAGTCCGTCGAGGCCGCCCATGGCGTCGTCGGCCGCTGCGACGACGGCTGCGCACGCCTCGGCGTCGGTGACGTCGGCAGCCAGCACGTGGGCCCGCGCCCCCTCGGCCTCGACCAGCGCGGCC
The DNA here is from genome assembly GCA_046598435.1 of Acidimicrobiales bacterium. Classification (GTDB taxonomy): domain Bacteria; phylum Actinomycetota; class Acidimicrobiia; order Acidimicrobiales; family VFJN01; genus VFJN01. The sequence goes on along the minus strand of JBKJIL010000308.1, from coordinate 9,155 downwards.
GTGACGGCGGCGGCGTCGGCATCGAGGTCGGCGCAGGTGACCGTGGCCCCCTCCCGGCCGGCCACCACTGCGATGGCGCGCCCGTTGCCCACTGGCGCGTCGGGGTCGTCCGAGGCCCGGGTGCCGGCGCCGACGACGAGCACCTTGCGGCCGTGCAGCAGCCCGCCCGCCCTGCCACCCGTCATGCCGGCATGTCGGGCAGGCCCGCCTCGGGCGCCACACCGAGGGAGTTCAGCGTGAAGGCCACCAGGTGGTACTGGCCCACCACCATGCACACCTCGATGAGCTGCTGCTCGTCGAGCCGTGCCGCGAGCTGGTCCCAGGTGGCGTCGCCGATCTTGCTGTCGGCGTGCAGCTCGTCGGCCGCTCGCAGGAGCGCGGCGTCCTCGGCCGACCAGCCGCCGTCGATGCCGCCGGCCACGCGCTCGATCTCGGCGTCGGTCAACCCAGCCTGCCGGCCGATGGCCACGTGCTGGCCCCACTCGTAGTGGGCGCGGCAGTGCCAGGCCGTGCGCAAGATCAGCAGCTCGCGCTCACGCGGGTCGAGTCGGCCGCCGTAGAGCAGCACCCCACCGAAGGCCGACCAGCGCTTCAGCAGCTTCGGGTGGTGGGCCAAGGTGGCGAAGATGTTGAGCTCGGAGCCGTCGGGGCGACGCAGGCCGGCGAGCAGCTCCTCGGTGCGCGGCTCGCGCCCCTCGATGGGCAGCGGAGGGATGCGGGGTGTCGTCATGCAGGCCATCGTGCCCGCTCGTGGGGTGTGGCGTGGGCACGATCGACCCGAGGTGTCCAGAATGGGGGGTCTATGGACGAAGCTGCCGAGCCGACGACCCACCTCACGCCGCTGGACGACGGGCCGGAGGTCACCCTCCACCGCCCCGCCACCGACTTCGGCTCACCCGGTGTGCTCTCGCACTTCCGCGGTCCCTTCGCCGACGGGCCACCCGCCTCTGCGCTGCACGTGGAGACGCCGGCGCTCGACCAGTTCGGCGTCGCAGAGCTCAAGCGGATGGTGGTCATCTACCTGACCCTCACGCTGTGCATCGTCCGAGCGCTCGTCGGCAAGCTGACCCACCGCCACCACGGCTCGTGGGCGACCGTGGCGTCGGGGGGCGCCATCGACGCCTTCGAGGCGCTCGGGCCCACGTTCGTGAAGCTGGGCCAGCTCATCGCCTCGTCCCCGGGCATCTTCCCGGCGCCGTTGTCGAACGCCGCCCTGCGCTGCCTCGACGAGGTGCCTCCCTTTGACGGTGAGACGGCGCGAGAGATGATCCGCAAGGACCTGGGTCGAGCCCCGTCGCAGATCTTCCGGCACTTCGAGGAGTCGCCGCTGTCGGCTGCGTCGATCGGTCAGGTCCACGCGTGCGTGCTCCCCGATGGGCGCGAGGCGGTCATCAAGCTCCAGCGCCCGAACATCCGCGAGCGCATGACCACCGACCTGCGGATCATGCACCGGCTGGGCTCGATGCTCCAGAAGCACACCAAGCTGGGCAAGAGCGCCAACCTGGTCGGCGTGGTGCAAGACCTCCACGCCAACACCTTCAAGGAGCTGAACCCGGCCCTTGAAGCCTTCCGCCAGGACCGCTTCCGCACCGCCATCTCGGCCTTCGGCGACAACCACCACGTCACCGCACCCGAGGTCTTCTGGGACTACTGCGGCCCTCACATGATCTGCATGGAGCGCATGAGCGGTGTGCCCATGGACGACTTCGATGCCATCGCAGCCCAGGGCGTCGACGGCTTCCTGATCCTGCGCCGGGGCGTGAAGGTGTGGTTCGAAGCCGCCGTCGCCCATGGTTGCTTCCACGGCGACGTGCATGCCGGGAACCTCTGGGTGCTCGACGACGGGCGAGGCTCCTACCTCGACTTCGGGATCATGGGCGAGCTGCCGGAGGAGTGGCGAGACCTGCTGAAGGACCTCTTCTTCACCTCGATGATCGACGGCGACTTCACCCGCATCGCCCGCGCCTTCAAGCGGGTAGGCGCCTTCCCGGAGGAGGCCGGCACCGACGAAGAGGTCGGCCTGCGCCTGGCCATGGTGTTCGGTCCCATGCTCGACATGGGCGTGGCCGACGTCAGCCTGGCCGAGGTGTTCAAGGGGATCGTGCAGATGATGGACGGGTTCGGGGTGGAGAGCCCCCAGGAGCTCGTGCTCGTCACCAAGCAGCTGCTCTACTTCGAGCGCTACGCCCGGGCCCTGGCACCCGATTGGGCCCTGGCCCGCGACGTGTACCTGGTGAAGAACATCTTCCCCGAGGAGGCGGCCAAGAAGGCAGCCGACCAGGGCATCGACCTCCCGGACTGAAGCGAATCGGACAGCCCGGGCGAGGGCGTGCCAGGCTTTCGGGATGACCCCGACCTCGCCCGCCACCATCGACGCCCCGGTGCTCCACAAGACGCTGCGAGCCACCTTCGACAGCGGTCGCACGCGTCCCCTGGCCTGGCGCCAGGCGCAGCTGGCCGGGCTGCGCCGCATGATGGAGGAGGGCGACGCCGAGCTCACGGAGGCGCTGCGGCAGGACCTCGGCCGTCCCAGCATGGAGGCCTACGCCGCCGACATCGGTCATACCAAGGGCGAGCTTCGCCACATCGCCAAGCACGTCGAGCGGTGGATGCGCCGCACCAAGGTGCGCATGCCCATGACCGTCGCCCCGGCCAAGGGGTGGGTGCAGCCCGAGCCGCTCGGCGTGGCGTTGATCATCTCGCCGTGGAACTACCCGATCCAGCTGCTCATCGAGCCGATGGCGGCCGCCCTGGCGGCTGGCAACTGCGTGCTGGCCAAGCCCTCCGAGCTGGCGCCTGCCTGCTCGGCCGCGCTGGCCCGCCTCCTGCCCCGCTACGTCGACCCCGAGGCCGTCATCGTCGCGGAGGGTGGGATCGACGACACCACCGCGCTCCTCGCTGAGCGCTGGGACCACATCTTCTTCACCGGCTCGACCGCGGTCGGTCGCGTCATCGCGCAAGCCGCCGCCCAGCACCTCACGCCGACGGTGCTGGAGCTGGGTGGCAAGTCGCCGACCTACGTGCACGCCAGCGCGGACCTGGACGTCGCCGCCCGCCGCATCGCGTGGGGAAAGTTCCTGAACGCCGGCCAGACCTGCATCGCACCCGACTACGTCCTGGCCGACCGCCAGATCCGCGATGCGCTCGTCGACAAGCTCGTCGGCGAGATCACCTCGTTCTACGGGGCTGATCCGCAGACCAGCACCAGCTTCGGTCGCATCGTCAGCTCCCGTCACCTCGATCGGCTCAAGGGGCTCCTCGACAAGGGCGCCGGCACGATCGCAGTGGGTGGCACCGTCGACGCCGCCGACCGGTTCGTGGCGCCCACCGTCACGGTCGACCCCAGCCCCGACAGCGCGGTGATGCAGGAGGAGATCTTCGGGCCCATCCTGCCGGTGCTCGCGGTCGACGGCCCGGAGGAGGCCAACGCCTTCATCACGGCGCGCCCCAAGCCGCTGGCGCTGTACGTGTTCGCGTCCGACGACGCCGTGGTCGACGCCGTGGTGGACGGCACCAGCAGCGGGGGCGTGTGCATCAACCAGACCCTCATGCACCTCCTGCCGCCCGACCTGCCCTTCGGCGGTGTCGGCGACAGCGGCATGGGCGCCTATCACGGCAAAGCCGGCTTCGACGTCTTCACCCACCACAAGAGCGTGCTGCGCAAGCCGACCAAGCCCGACCTGAAGCTGCTGTACCCGCCCTACAAGGCCTCGGTGGAGCGACTGGTGCGCAAGATCGTCCGGTGATGACCCCCCGGCGGACAATTCGCAGGTCTCCTGCGAGCACGTCGAGCAGGTTCGCCGCCGCCGGTGGGCGAATCGTACGATTGCTCCCCTCGGTCTCCTCTCGTTGGAAGGTCCTGCCTGTGCGCTCCTCGCTCCGCGCTCCCCACCGCGCTCCCCACCGCCTCTTCGCCCTCGTGGCCGTGGTGGCCCTCGGCGCTGTGGTCACCCCGCTGGTCGTCACCCCCGTCGCCGCCGCACCGGCCCATCCGGAGGTGGCCGCTCGCCCGGCTGCTCCCCAGGTGCCCGAGGGCGCTCGGTGGGGTGAGTTCGCCGAAGCATCCGACACCGCGCTGGTGGTGTCCCAGCCCGACGGCTCCACGTTCCGCGCCCAGATGACCGAAGCCGAGGTGGGCGGCGCCCTCGAAGCCGACGGCTACTCGGTCCTCAAGGGGGCCGACGGCTGGTGGCGCTACGCCGTGCGCCGCGATGCGAGCGGGCTGGTGGCCGGCTCGCATCGGGTCGGCAAGGACAAGCGCCCCGCCGGGCTCACGCCAGGCGTCGGTCGCATCAGCTCGGTGTGGCGCGACGACAACGGTGCCGACGTCCGCACCCAGCTCCTGCGGCAGCTGCAGGCGGCCTCTCGCCAGGCGTCGTTGCAGGCGGCCGCGGAGGGCGGACCGCGCGTCTTCAAGTTCCCGGTGGTCCTCTTCGCCACCTGGTACGACCCGGAGCTGGGCCAGACGGCGCCTCAGTTCCAGGAGGGCAACGACGTCGCCCACTACAAGGCCATCCTCGACGGCTTCGGCGGCAACCCCACCGGCTCGCTCACCGAGTTCTACTTCGAGAACAGCTACGGGCAGTTCCTCGTGCAGGTCGACGTGCTGGCCCAGCCCGACGGCACGCCCTACGTCTCCAACCGCTCGTCGGTGCCCGGCGACGAGGGCCGCTGCTACTACGGCGACATCAACCCGCCCGACGACCCGGCCGGCGACCTCGACCCGCTCGATCAGGTGATCGGTGCCGGTGGCGGCGGTGCCCTCGGCATGGCCATCGAGCTGTTCAACACGACCACGCTGGCCGCTGACCACTCCTTCGCGCCGTACGACAACGACGGCGACAGCTCCGTCGACTTCATGGGCATCATCCACTCGGGCGCCGAGATGGCCGTCACGGGTGATCCCTGCAACACGTGGTCGCACGCCATCTCCGTGTCGACCTTCACCGCTCTGGCCGGCACCTTGCTCCAAGGCTTCGGGTTGCCCGTGCCCAGCACGGCCGCCAAGGCAGGGCTCCCCGTCCCCGGTCAGGCCATCACCTACGACCGGCTCTTCACGATGCCCGAGTTCGAGACCCGCACCGGTGTGCTCACCATCGGCGTGGCCGCCCACGAGATGGCCCATGCCCTCGGCGAGCCGGACTACTACGGCACCGACGGCTCGTCCTCCGGCAGCGGTGACTGGGACATCATGTCGGGTGGGTCCTACGGCGGCACCCCGTCGGGCTCCAACCCCACCTGGTTCAACCCCGCCTCACGGGTGTTCCAAGGGTGGGTCACGCCGACGCTCGTCCACGAGGACGAGCTCGACTACACCCTGGCCCGCCGCTCGGCCCAGCCCTCGGCTGACTACAAGGTCGGCACCCCGAACCCCAACCTCGTGCTGGTGCCCACCCGGTGGGTGCACGTCGGCGACACCACCGACGACGACCACACCTGGACCGAGAACGACGTCTACGGCCTGCAGGAGGACGGTGACAACGGCTACGTCATCGAGGGGTGGTACCTCGAGTTCGCCAGCCGCATGCCGGCCAAGGCGCCCGCCATCCACGACGAGATGACCCGCCAGTCCTACTTCGACCGGTGGCTCTACGGCTCAGGTCTGCTCACCTGGCACTTCGACTACTGGCGTCGCTCCAACGTCTACTTCGGCCAGAACGGGGCCAACAACGACCCCAACCGCATGCAGATGGACGTCGAGGAGTGGGACTACAACGACAACACCCAGGAGATCGCCCTCAACATGAACCGGGCCGAGGCCAGCGACGTGGCCTGGGACGCGGCGACGGGCATCACCTCCGGAACGCATCGCACCAACCCGAACATCGCCATCGTCAGCGGTGAGCCGCAGGGCGAGATCGCCATCCCGTCGGGTCCGGTGGCGCCCGCCGCGCCCTACGACTTCGAGTTCGAGGTGGCAGACAACCCGGCCAACCACACGATGCGCGTCGTGATCAACACCGACCTGGCCGGCGACTGCACCCTCCAGCTCCTCGCCGGTCCGGCAGGGGAGGAGACCCCGCAGACCGACAGCATCGACAGCGGCAGCTTCGCGGCGGAGGAGACGGCGATCATCACCGATCCCCGGCCGGGTCGCTGGGTCGCTCGCATCGGCGACTTCGCCGGATGCGTCTCGGCCTCCGGGTCGATCACCTTCGAGGGCCCGAGTGGCTTCGATGCCACCGGCACCGCCGACACCTGGTCCAACGACGACCAGGCCGCCACCGGGTGGGCCTTCACGAACATCCGCACGGGTGGCGCCGAGGGCCTGGCCAGCGGGGTGGATGCCGGTGGGCCTGGTTCGCTGACCCTCGACATCGTCAACCTCGACGGCCAGACCGACGTCTCGCCCGGCTTCGCTCGTCCGGCCACTGCGGCCGGGTCCGGGTTCGCGCCGGTGGTGACGGGGGTCGACAACCCGTTCTCCGTGCGGGTGTTCAACAACGGGAGCACGGCCGCCGACGCGGTGGCGGTGACGGTCCGTCGCGGCTCTGCCACCGGTCCCGTGGTGGCCAGTGGATCGGTGTCCGTCCCGGCCTATGCCAGCACCCCGTTCGACTTCACCTTCGAGCCCGGCCACGAAGGCGGCTACGACCTCGTCACCATCGTGGACGCCGCCGACGCGCTCGACGAGGCCGTCGAGGACAACAACGCACAGAAGGCCACCGGCTGGGCCGGCCCGGCCGACCCGTCGGTGCTCATCGTCGACGACGACGGCCCCGGCGACACCGAGCGCATCTACGCCGGTGCCCTCGCTGCCCTCGGCATGCCCTACGCCATCGCTGAGCGTCACGTCACGGCGGCCACGATGGCCGCCTACGACGCAGTGATCTGGGTCAGCACCCTCGACCGCGCCGAAGGCCAGCTCGACGAGGCCGACCGCACCGCCATCGCGGACTACCTGGGCGGCGGCGGCAAGCTGTGGCTGTCGTCCAACCGGGCTGTCGAGGCCCTGACCGGGGTCGAGCAGGCTGAGTTCGCGGCCAAGTGGTTCGGCGTGGCCTCGGTCGACATCGACTCGTACTACAAGCCCGTGCAGTTCACGACGACCGACATCCTGGGATCGGGCCAGCTCTCGATCGAGGTGCTCCCCGGCCGGCCCTTCGTCGACAAGTACGCCCTGGCCGAGGACGCCGCCGGTGAGGTGACGAGCCTCGGCGTGCTCGACGGCTCGGGCACGCCGGCCGACGGCGAGGCCATCCTCGGGGCCCGCCTCGAGGGCGACGCCGACGGCACCGACTTCCAGTCGGTCGTCACGTCGTTCAACCTCTCCCAGGTGTCCGATCCAGGGGCCGCCATCGACATGGTGGGGGCCATCATGGGCCACCTCGGAGTGGACGACGACCAGTACCGGGTGCGCTCCGACGAGCCGATCGTGTACCACGCGCAGCCCCGCCAGTCGGTCTCGAACGTGGACCTCCGCGTGCGGGCCATCGTGCTGGGCGGCGATGCCGGCCAGCCGGTGCGGCTCTTCTACCGTCACCACGGCACGGGTGGCTTCACGCTCGTGCCCATGGAGGCGATGGGCGACGAGGGCGGCTACCGGGGCCAGATCCCGGCTGCCGACGTCAGCCCCGACGGCATCGACTACTACCTGAAGGCCGGCGCGAGCTCCACCTTCGAGCCCCGCATGGCGGCCGAGGGATCGGTGCTCAACGCCATCGCGGTGTTCATGCCCGAGGTGGCCGCCGCCCCGGTCGTGGGCCCGGCTCCCGCACCTCGTCCGGGACCGGCGCCCGCGCCCTCGACCGGTGGAGGCCGACTGCCGGCCACCGGCGCCGAGTCGCTGGCCCTCGTGGCCGCCCTGGCCCTCGTCGGGGCGCTCGGCTTGCGTCGACTCCAGGCACGGGCCAACACCTGACCCGTGCTCGTTCGGCCCGGAGCCCCGCCGATGGCGGGTGCTCCGGGCCGATTCGGCGCGCCCGGGCAGGAGGGCGTTGGCGCGCAGTTAGATAGGTTGCGCTATGTTTCTCCGGTGGCCACACAGGGGGAGCGGCGCGCCGACACGCGACAGCGGTTGCTCGACGCCGCCGCGGAGCTCTTCGCCGAACGCGGGATCGAGGCGTCGTCGGTCGATGCGATCGCCGAGCGGGCCGAGCGCACCTCGGGCGCCATCTACGACCACTTCGGCGGCAAGCCCGGCATGCTCTTCGCGCTCCTCGAGGGCTGGGTCGACGATGTGTCGGTGGCCATCGTCGCGGAGCTGGCCACCGCCACCTCGCTCGACGAGCGACTGGCATCGCTGTGGCGCAACGTGTCGGATCCCCCCACTGGTGACGGGCGTTGGATCGCCCTCGAGCACGAGCTGTGGAGCTACGCGGCCCGCAACGACGAGGCGCGCGCCCATCTGGCGCGGCGCTACCGAGCCGCCTGGGCGGGGGTCGACGACGCGGTGGCCGATTGGGGCCCTGATGACGCTCGGAGCGCCGACGCGCCCGTCGGCCCTGCGCTGATCGGGCTGCTGCTGGGCCTCGAGATGATGCGACGCGTCGATCCCGACGCAGTGACCGATGAGCTGGCGATCGCGGCCCTGCGGGGCGTGGTCGTGGCCACGACGACAGAGGTGCGCACATGACCATGACCACCGAGCTCCGGGACATCGACCTCCTGGCCGCCACCTGGGGGCGCGGGGAGCCGCACGACCAGTTCGACCGCCTCCGGCGGGAGGCCCCCGTCTTCTGGCACGAGGTGCCGGGCGACACCGGGTTCTGGGCGGTCACGAAGCACGCCGACGTGCGCACGGTGAGCCACGACCACCACGCCTACTCCTCCGAGGTGGGCGGCACGTTCATCCCGAGCGCCGACGAGGAGACGCTGGCCCAGCTGCGCCTCACGATCCTCAACATGGACCCGCCGAAGCACAACCGCTACCGGCGCCTCGTGTCCAAGGGCTTCACGCCGCGCATGATCGCAGCCCTCGTCGAGGAGATCGAGCGCCGGGCCGCCGCCGTGGTCGACACCGTGTGCGAGCGGGGCGAAGCCGAGTTCGTGGAGGAGATCGCGGCCCAGGTCCCGGTGCAGATGATCTGCGAGATGATCGGCCTGGAGAAGGAGACCTGGCCGCGCATGTTCGAGATCTCCAACCAGCTGATCGGCTCGCGCGACGATCCCGACTATCAGGAGATCCCCGGTGGCCCCGAGGTCGCGGCCATGGA
>JBKJIL010000224.1:0-21779 GCA_046598435.1 Acidimicrobiales bacterium | reverse complement strand
GGCGTTGGAGCACCTGGAGACCGTCATCGGCCGCGAGGTCGACATCTTCTGCCCCAACGACTTCTCCGAGGACTGGAACCTGGAGAACCTCCTCCACGACGTCGGGGCGTACTACCCGACGGTCTTCACGGTCGAGGAGCTGGCCGAGGCCCGAAGCCCCTCCCAGGTCAGGGAGAGTCTGGTCAGCGAGGCCATCCAGTACTACACCCAGCGTGAGGAGTCCCTCGGCGCCGAGGTCATGCGCGAGATCGAGCGCCGGGTGATGCTCTCGATCATCGACCAGCGCTGGCGGGAGCACCTCTACGAGATGGACTACCTGCAGGAGGGCATCAACCTGCGGGCCATGGGCCAGCGCGACCCGCTCACCGAGTGGCAGCGCGAGGGCTACGACATGTTCGGTCAGATGATGAAGGGCATCGCCCAGGACCTGGTGCGCTACGTCATGCACGTCCAGGTGCAGGTGCAGGAACCGGAGGCGGTGGCCGCCGAGGAGCCCAAGGTCCAGAACGTGCAGTACTCCTCACCCGACGAGTCCGCACCCGGTGGGGGCATGGCCGCCGCCGCCCGGACCGCAGCCGCCGAGGCCGGCCCCGACGCGGCGCCCAGCGCGGTGGCCACCGCGGAGCCCGCCACCATGACCCCTGTCGTGCGGTCCGACTGGGACAAGACGCCCCGCAACGCGCCGTGCCCGTGTGGAAGCGGCAAGAAGTTCAAGCTCTGCCACGGCAAGGCCTGAGGTGCGGGACTTCACCGACCAGCTCGTCGAGACCCGCAAGCGCGTCACCGACGCTGAGTCGTACCTGCAGATCGAGGAGCTCCGGTCCCGGCGACCGCTGCTCGAGACCGAGGCCTCGCGCCCTGACCTCTGGGACGACCCCGAGGTGGCCAAGCGCGTCACGGGCGAGCTCTCCACGGTGATCGGCGACATCGAGGAGTTCGAGCGGCTGATCAGCGAGCTCGAAGACGCGGAGACGCTCCACGAGCTGGCCCGTGAGGTGGACGACGCCAGCCAGGAGACCGAGATCGACGACGCCCTCACGTCGCTCGACCGCCAGCTGAAGGGGCTCGAGCTGCGCTCCATGTTCTCCGGCGAGCACGACGAGCGAGACGCCCTCTGCACCATCCAGGCCGGCGAGGGCGGCGCCGACTCCCAGGACTGGGCCGAGATGCTCTACCGCATGTACGTGCGGTGGGCTGAGCGTCGGGGCTTCGAGGTGGAGGAGGAGTCCTCCACGGCGGGGTCAGAAGCGGGGCTGTCATCGGTCGAGTTCCTCGTGAAGGGCCGCTACGCCTACGGCTACCTCCAGGCTGAGCGGGGCGTGCACCGCCTCGTGCGGATGAGCCCCTTCAACGCCCAGGGCAAGCGCCAGACCGCCTTCGCGGCGCTGGGGGTCGTGCCGATGCTGCACGAGGGCGACGTCAGCATCGAGGTCGACGAAGCCGACATCAAGATGGACGTCTTCCGCGCCTCTGGCGCCGGCGGCCAGCACATCAACAAGACGTCGTCCGCCGTGCGCCTCACCCACGTGCCGTCGGGGATCATCGTGTCCTGTCAGATGGAGCGCTCACAGCTCCAGAACCGCGCCAAGGCCATGGACATGCTCAAGGCCAAGCTGGCCCAGGAGGAGCGCCAGAAGCGGGTGGAGGAGCTCGACGACATCCGAGGCGAGCAGCAGCGGGTGGGGTTCGGGAGCCAGATCCGCAGCTACGTGCTGCAGCCGTACCAGATGGTGAAGGACCTTCGCACCGAGCACGAGGCGGGCAACGTCCAGGGCGTGCTCGACGGCGACCTCGACCCGTTCATGGAGGCCTACCTCCAATGGCGCCGGGCCAACGCCACGTCGTAACCTGATCGCAACATGTGGGTGCGGTCGTCCGGCGGGTGCCTGGGTGCCGCGATCCGCGCTGAGGGCACTGGTACCCTCGCCCCCGCCTCATGATCAAGCTCGAGAACGTCTCCAAGATCTACAAGGGTGATGTCACCGCGCTGGCCGACGCGTCCGTGGAGGTGAACCGGGGCGAGTTCGTGTTCCTCGTCGGGGCGTCGGGGTCGGGCAAGTCGACCTTCCTGCGCCTCGTGAACAAGGAGGAGCAGCCCGAGCAGGGGAAGATCTTCGTGGCCGGCAAGGACATCGCCACCCTGCCGTCGTGGAAGGTCCCGCACCTGCGCCGCAACATCGGCAGCGTCTTCCAGGACTTCAAGCTCCTCACGAACAAGACCGTCTACGAGAACGTGGCCTTCGCCCTCGAGGTGATCGGCCGCCCCCGCCACGTCGTCAAGACGCAGGTGCCGGCCATCCTCGAGCTGGTGGGCCTGTCCAAGAAGATGGGCAACTTCCCCAACGAGCTCTCCGGCGGCGAGCAGCAGCGGGTGTCCATCGCCCGGGCCTTCGTCAACCGGCCCCTGATCCTCCTGGCCGACGAGCCCACCGGCAACCTCGACCCGGCCACCTCGGTGGGCATCATGCGCCTCCTCGACCGCATCAACCGCACCGGCACGACCGTGCTGATGGCCACCCACGATCGCTCCATCGTCGACACGATGCGCCGGCGTGTCATCGAGCTCGATCGGGGCTCGATCATCCGTGACCAGAGCCGCGGCGTCTACGAGTGACCCCGGACTAGCCCACCACCATGGCCATCAAGCTCGACTACGTCGCCCGCGAGACCGCGACCAACCTCTTCCGCAACGTCACCCTCACCCTCGCGTCCGTGCTGACGGTGGTGGTGTCGCTGACGCTGTTCGGCTCGGCCCTTCTCCTGCGCCAAGGGGTGGAGAACGCCAACGACCGCTTCAAGGGCGGCATCGAGTTCATCGTCTACCTCCAGCCGACCGTCACCGAGGATCAGAAGGCATCCATCGAGAAGGACCTCGGCGACAACCCCGACGTGAAGTCGGCCACGTTCGTGAACCAGGACGAGACCTTCGAGGAGTTCAAGCGCCTCTTCTCGAACTCGCCCCAGCTCGTCGAGACGGTTACGCCCGACATCCTGCCGCCGTCGTTCCGGGTGGCGCCGCGCATCCAGGACCCGGAGGTGGTGAAGGCCCTCGGCGACCAGTTCGAGAGCAAGCCAGGGGTCTACGAGGTCGTCTTCGCCTTCGAGGTGGTGCAGCGCATCCAGGAGACGTTCAACAAGATCGGCGTGCGCTTCCTCGCCGCCGCGGTCCTCCTGCTGGTGGCGGCCCTCATGCTGATCCTCAACACGATCCGCGTGGCCATGTTCGCCCGCCGCCGTGAGATCGAGGTGATGAAGCTGGTCGGCGCCACGAACTGGTTCATCCGGGTGCCGTTCATCGTGGAGGGCATCATCCAGACGCTCCTCGGCGCCGCCGTGGCGGTCGGGATCATGACGTTCCTCATCCGTCCGTTCATCGACGAGCTCTCCGAGGACCGGGTCCTGCCCATCTTCCAGGGCTTCGTGATCACCGACGCCAACCTCGTCACCACCAACGTGCTCGTGATCGGTGTGGCCGTGCTCATCGGCGCCATCGGTTCGGCCGTCGCCGTGTCCCGCTTCCTCGACGTGTAGCTCGACGTCACCATCACCGATCGCGGTCGTCCTGTCGCCCAGATGACCCCCATCCCGAAATCCCGCCTCCAGGCCCTCATCGACGCGGGAGCTCGAGAGCATCGTCACGTACGACGAACGACTGGCAGAGGCCGCCGCTGCCAACGGCGTGACCACAACGGCACTGATCTGATCACCGGCAGCGGCGCTGATGCGCCGGTGATCGAGCACCGCGGAAGCGCCGATCGGTCGCGACGAAGGGCCGGGCCGATCCGGTGATCGGAGGTGTTGCTATGTGGTGGGGTCGGCCAGGTCTAGCGAGATCAGTGGGATGGTCAGGTTGGTCACGGCGGTCGACCGGCGATACGTAGCGAAGGCCGGAAAGACGCGGTCGGCGAGAGCCCACAGCCGTTCCTGGTCGGCTGGGTCATCGACGATCGCGGCCCTGGCCGGGAGTCCGCCGAGGGTGACCTTCGGGTTGGCTCTGAGGTTGTAGTACCAGTCCGGGTGGCGCGGTCGTCCGGCGTTCGACGCAGCGATGATCGCTCGGTCCGGTTGGTCGTGGAAGTAGATGACGGCATTGCGTCGGCGCTGACCGCTGCGAGCTCCCTCAGTCTCGAGCACGGCGGTCGGGATGACGAGGGTCATCGCCAGTCTCCCCCCGGTGAGGCGCAGGAGGATCGGGTCAAGCCTCCAGCCGATCCGACGTGAGATCACGTTGGCGACCCGGTTCGTTCCCAGCCGCGCCATGAGCGGGGTCAGGCGACTCCGCCGCGCCAGCGGATCGACATACCGAAGCGTCGCCATCTGCTCTCCACGGTCATGAGGTAATCGTTTGATTACCATCGCAGTATGGTCGAAGAGATCCCGACGCGCCAGCGACTGCTCGACGAGGGGATGCGACTGTTCGCCGCGCAGGGGTTCGATGCCACGACGGTCGGTGAGATCGAAGAAGCGGCTGGGCTCCAACCGCGCCGTGGCGCCCTGTACAAGCACTTCGAGTCCAAACAGGGATTGCTCGAAGCAGCGGTCCGCGTCCACCTCGCCGATGCGGCGGCCGGAGCGCACCAGATCGGCTCCGTCGACCTCAGCACGCTCGGCAGTGCGGGACGCGATGCCCTCCGCCCACTCGTTCGTGCGGTCGGCCAGTGGTTCCTCGATGAGATGGACCGCCTCGAGGACCTGACCCGCATCTTCGAGCACGACGGTCAGCGCCTCGTGGACCTCGCCGACGAAGTGCGAGAGCACCTCGTGGACCTGAGCTACCAAGCGACCGTGCGCATCCTCCGCACCGTCGCTCCCAAGGACCCCAATCCCGAAGGAACCGCCCTCATGATCCTCGGGCCGCTCGTTGCCCTGCGGCGAACCGCCTGGACCTACGGCGCACCGCCACTGAGCCTCACGGATGAAGCCACCCTCGAGCACTGGGCGGACATCGTGCTCGTCATCATCGACAACCTCCGTGTCCCCGCCATACCTGCCCCAGACCGCCGGGCTACTCGAGGGTGTCGTGATAGCTGACGTGTCCCCGAATACCGTCGTCGGTCGTCCCCAACTATGCGCCGTTCTGCAGTGCTTTCTGTGGTCAGGTGATCGGAGTTCGGTGCGGGTGATATGTCGCCCCCGGATGGCACCGACGTCGAGTATGACTATGATTCTGGTCATGTCTGATGTGGTGCTACCTCTCGCCGAGATCAAGAAGAGGCTGTCCGAGATCGTGGACGGGGTCGAGGGACGTCACGACCGGGTGGTTCTGACGCGCCATGGCCGACCGGCTGCCGTGATCATGAGCCCGGACGAACTCGAGTCGCTCGAGGAGACCCTGGATCTACTTTCCGATCCCATCGCGATGCGCGAGATCCGTGACGGAGAGGCGGCTGTCGCTGCGGGTGACGTGGTCAGCGGTGAGGAACTCCGGGCCAAGTACCTGAAGCAGTGACGTCGTGGTCGCTCGTCGTCGCGGGACCGGCCGAACGGTCTCTCGCTCGGCTCACCGAAGGGGTCGCTGCCGCGGTGGCCGAGTTCATGGTGGGGCCGCTGTGCGGGGCACCGACCATCGTGGGGAAGCCGCTGCAACGAGAGCTGGCCGGGTATTGGTCGGCGCGCCGCGGCTCCTACCGGGTCGTCTACCGACTCGACGAGGACAACATGCAGGTCGTCGTCGTGCGGATCGAGCATCGAAGCGACGTCTACCGCCAGCGCTGAAGCCGCCGAGGATGCGCCGCTCTGTGGGGATCGTGGGCGCCCGCTATCAGATGATCGGGGGGGTCGATAGTCGGGACCCCAACCAGCACGTTTCGCGTGCTGAACGCTGTCTCAGCTCACGTTGGCCGATCGCCATGCGGTCGCCATCGTTTCGACGTCCGGATACCGGCGATCTCTGTCGGATCGGGTTGCAGCCTCGATGACGTTCTTCTGGGCACCAGAGAGGTTCGAGGCGCCGAGCAGGTGGCCGGCTGTTCGCCCGAGATGGAACACCGTGGTGCGCTCATCGATCATCGCGCCGTGCTCGAACTCCTCTGGAGCCATGTACCTCGTCGAGCCTGGTAGGCGCCACACCGAACGCGCGGCGAAAGCGGTCCGAGGGCACCCGTTACATCTGCCGAGGCGACCGTGGGTGGGGAAGGTCAGTGATGAGGGACTACCCCGAGAACGTCACCGACGGTGCGGGCCTGCGATCAGGCCCGGCGGTGGGTGGGCAGCGAGCCAGCGATCCCGTTGAGGCATTGGTCGAGGGAGTCCCGAAGGAGCGACTGCAGGTCGTCGTCGGGGTGTTCGAACCACCAGCCGGCGGCGCCAGCAAGATGGATTACGACCAGGTAGGCGGCGAGCGGCGGCGAAAGGTTGGTTCGCAGCTCGCCGGAGGCGAGGCCTTGGCGAACGATCTCGAGCACGAGCTGGATCAGCTCGGGATGCGTGCGGGCCCCGGTTGGGTCGGCAAGCGCGGCGGCGGCGCTGCCGAGGCCGCGCATGCCCGGTCCGGCGGACATCCACGCGTCATGGATGGCATCAGCGACCACGCGGAGCTGGGCCCCAGCCCCCACGTCGGTGGACGGCAGCCGGGCGAGGCGGGCGGCGGCGTCCTGGGTCAGGCGTCGGTTGTGCTCGCGGAGCAGGCCGGCCTTGGTCTCGAAGTAGCGGAAGAACGTGGCTCGACCCACGCCGGCGGCATCGCAGATCTCCTCGACCGAGGTGTTGTCGTAGCCCTGCTGGTCGATCAGGCCGGCCGCGGCGTCGAAGATCGCCGCCTGGGTGTCGAGTCGGTTCTGGATGCGCTTGCCCACGCGTGTCGCTCCTCGATTTGGTGACCAAAGCTGAGATTACATCTCGAAACTTCTTGACGAGAGAACCGCTCTGAATGATACTTCGTCTCAGTTATAACGTCTCAACTAGGCCGAGGAGATCGAACATGTCGACGGTGAACGGTGGAGTGCTGCTGGCCCGAGCGCTGCAGGCAGCGGGCGCAACGGAGGTGTTCACGTTGCACGGGGGGCACCTCGATGCGTTCCTGGCTGCGTGCCCGGATCACTCTCTGCGGGTCACCGACACCCGGCACGAGTCCACGGCAGGCCACGCTGCCGACGCCTACGCCCGGCTGACCGGGCGCCCGGGGGTGTGCGTGACGACGTCGGGACCGGGCTACACGAACACCATCACGGCCATGGCCAATGCCATGCTCGACGCGGTCCCGGTACTGTTCATTGTGGGTGCCCCGCCGCTGCGTGAGCAGGAGCTCAACGTCCTGCAAGGCGGCATCGACCAGGTCGCCGGCGCCGCCACCGTGACCAAGTGGGCGCATCGGGTCACGAACGCCGAGCGGATCCCTGAGCTCGTGGCCCTGGCGCTGCGGCACGCGACGATGGGCAAGCCCGGGCCGGTGCTGTTGGAGATCCCGATCGACGTGATGTTCCGCCCGGTGCCGGAGTCCTGGGTGCGAATGCCCGTGTTCCCGACCGACATACCTCGCCCGGCCCCGACCTCGACCGAGGTCACCAATGCGATCGACGTCCTCGCCACGGCCAGCCGCCCGGTCATCGCCGTGGGTGGCGGCGCCATGCTCTCGCGCTGCTCAGCAGCGCTCATCGAGTTCGCCGAGCTGCTGTCGATCCCGGTCTTCGCCACCAACAAGGGCGACGGACTCGTGCCCGCCAGCCACCCGATGTGGGGTGGCGGCGTCACCGCGCTGCACACCATTGGCCTGTTCGCCGGGGCGGCGCCGGACGTCATCGTCCTGCTGGGCTGCCGACAGGGCATGTTCACTGGTGGACGCGGCGACCTGCTGGCCGGTGCGACGATCATCCAGGTCGACGCCGACGCGGCCGAGATCGGTCGCATCCACGACGTCGCCGCCCCGGTCGTGGCCGACTGCCGGGAGGCTCTCACGGCGCTGACCGCTGAGGCTCGATCGCGGGAGATCGTGCCCGTCTTCTCCGAATGGGCCGAGACGGTGACGGGACAACGCGGGTTCGCGCAGGGCCTCATTGGCGACGACTCCACCACGAGCACCGGGCGGATGCACCCAGGCTTTGCGGCCAAGGAGATCATGGCAGCGCTGCCCACCGACGCCATCGTGGTCATGGACGGCGGAGAGTGTGCGGCGTGGGCCGACCTGTTCGTTGCTCCCGAGCGGCCCGACTCGGTGCTTCGCATCGGCTACCTCGGCACCCTCGGGGTCGGACAGGGCTTCGCCATCGGCGCCAGCCGAGCGTTCCCCGACCGACCGGTGGTCCTCATCACCGGCGACGGGGCTGTCGCGTTCCACATCGCCGAGTTCGACACCATGGCCCGCCACGGGATGCCCATCGTGACCGTCGTGTTCAACAACCTCGGCTGGGGCATGTCGATCCACGGCCAGGAGGCCGTGTTCGGCCCGCCGGGCATCATCGCCAGCCGCCTGGCCGACAGCGCCTACGAACACGTAGCGATCGCCTTCGGGGGAGCCGGCGAGCGGATCGAGGAGCTCCACGCCCTCGCCGGAGCCATGAAGCGAGCGCTGGACGCCGGCGTCCCCTACTGCATCAACGCGGCGACCGACCCCAATGTCGTCCACCCGATCACCACGGCGATGCTCGGCGACCTCACCGCGACCGATGTCGTGGTCGTGCCCTACTACGAGAACATCCCGGTCGTCTGATGCGCGCCGCCGTCTTCTACGGGGCCCGCGACATCCGCATCGAGGACGTCCCCGAGCCCCAGCCCGGACCCGGCGAGGTCGCCATCGCCGTCGCCCACAACGGGCTGTGCGGTTCGGACCTCCACGAGTACCTCATGGGCCCGCTCTTCATCCCGACCGCCCCCCATCCGCTGACCGGAGCGCAGCTCCCGGTGATCATGGGCCACGAGTTCTCCGGCACCGTCGTCGAGGTTGGTCCCGGTGTCACGACCGTCGCCTCGGGGGACCGGGTGGCCGTCGAGCCGCTGTACCACTGCGGGCATTGCCGACCGTGCAACACCGGCTCCTACAACACCTGCAGATCAGCGGCTTTCCACGGGCTCATGGCGAACGGTGGCGGCCTCTCCGAACGCACCGTCGTGACCGAGGCGATGGTGCATCGCCTGCCCGCCGCCGTCAGCCTCGAGCAAGGTGCCCTGGTCGAACCCATGTCGGTCGCCCTACACGCGGTTCGCCGCAGCGGCGTCACGGCGGGCGATCCCGCCGTGGTGTTTGGCGCCGGGCCGATCGGCATCGGGGCCTGGTTCGCGCTCCGCTCGCTGGGCGCTGGACCAATCGTCGTCGTCGAGACCTCGGCAGAGCGCCGAGCCACAATGCTCGCCCTGGGCGCCGACCACGTCCTCGATCCGACTACCGCGGATGTGATCGCCGAGTGCGCGGCGATCAGTGGTGGCGAGGGAGTGGCCGTGGCGATCGACGCCGCCGGCGTACCTGCCACCGCCGTCGGTGCGCTCCGCGCCCTCCGCCCTGGAGGCCACGCCGTCTCGGTCGCCATCTACGGAGCTCCGGTCGAGCTGGACGCCAACATGCTGATTGGTGAGATCACCTGGACCGGTTCCCTTGCCTACACCGCGGCGGACTTCGCCGAGGTCATCGGGTACATGGCCGCCGGCAAGTACGTCACCGACGGCTGGGTGCGTCACATCGGCATCGACGAGCTCGACGTCGGCCTCGACGCCATGGCCGAGGGCCGCGCCGTGAAGCTCCTCGTCGACATCGACAGCGGGTCGTGATAGCCGTCTACACGACCACCTCCGTCGTCGACATCACCCGCCCGGCCGAGGACCGGCACTGCGGCCTGTTCGTAGCGTCGAGGGTCTGGCGGGTCTCGCTCGCGTAGCGCCTGCCGGCGGCGTGTTGTCGTCTGGCTTTCGAACGAAGAGCGCGCTCGTCAGGTTCTCACTGTGGTGTGGCTCGAAAGAGGTGAGTACGCCCGATGGGTGTCGGTTCGATCGTCGCTGCGATGGCCATCGGCAACACGGGAGACGTCGGACGGTTCGCGAGCGGGCTTACCCGTTCGGTGTGCGGAAGCTGCAGGTCGGTCCTGGCGCGCCGACGATCCGTTGCTCCAGAGTGGCCAGCGGGGCACCAAGGAGTTCAGCCACGGCCACGTACCAAGCGTCGTAGGCCGTGAGGTTGGGACGAAGCTCCCAGCTGCGTACGGCGACCATCTCGTAGGGGATGAGCTCGATGCGGAGGTCGAGCAGATCGGCGTGAGCAAGTGAAGCGATGTCGTCGGTGATCTCGCCGGCGTTCACGGCGCGATGCAGCACGTTGGCCAGCGACAACCTTCGTGCTGTCCTAGATCACCTCGCGCGCTGACTACCGACGCGCCGAGCTGTGGAATGTCAACGTCTGGGCGATCTGTTGATCGGTGCGGGCGGTGTCTAGACCTTCCCTAGTTGCTCAGGGGACGTCGAGGATGATGGCGATGGTCTCGCGGAGTTGCATTGAGACGGTCGATCCGACGTTGCCCCGGACACCGACGATCCGGCTCGGTGACACAGCACGGATGTGCTGACACTGCGCGGCAGAGACTGCGCCGAGCCCGTTGTGCGCGTCCGGCTCGATCACCACTTCGGAGTGGAAGGATCGGATGGTGCTCGTGAGAGGCAC
The DNA here is from genome assembly GCA_046598435.1 of Acidimicrobiales bacterium. Lineage (GTDB taxonomy): Bacteria > Actinomycetota > Acidimicrobiia > Acidimicrobiales > VFJN01 > VFJN01. The sequence continues at coordinate 11,200 of JBKJIL010000224.1, read as the reverse complement.
AACCTGCACCACAGACGGCTCGGCGTCGAGGATCCGTTGCGCCGTTACCAACACGGCCGGATGACGGAAGCCAGCCTCTCTTCCCGCCGGTGCGCCGAGCTCAAGGTCGACGACGTCACCCGAGGTCGGCATCGAGCCATGCGCTCTCGTCATCCCGCAACGGCGCGTTCAGGTCAGCTCCAACGCGGTCCTGACGGAGCGCCTTCACTGCGATCGAGACGGTGTTGCCGACCGTTGTGTGCAACTCGGCAGCGAGCCTCTTGAGCTCCTCATGGGTCGAGACGTCGATCCGAACGCTCGTACTCTGCATGCAGATCAGCATACACGTGTTTGGGCTGGGGCGACGGCGCCTATCAGCGCACGATCCAACACGAAATGCGCCGCCGCACCCACAGGAGAACCGGCGATAGCGCGGGCGCTCGAGCGCCACCGAACGCGAGGCCATGTCGCCGTGGGGGCATCGCCCCAAGGTGCGGTAGGGACGTGGTAGAGGTAGCTGTTGCCCGGCGATCTCACCCCTCGCTGGAGCTCCCCCTGACTGCTGACTTCAGCTCGGGGAGATGGCCAGCGGGCTGGGCGGGTAGCCGGCTCCCGCCATCACCTGCTGCGACATCGGCGTGAGCACGGCGACGAGCTCGTGGACGTCGTCACCCAGCGCCGCCAGGGCCGGTGCCATCTGGCTGTCGGTGGCCAGCTCGATGGCCTCGCGGGCGGCTCGACCGGCATCGGTGAGCCCCGTTGCGTCGATGAGCCCGCCGGCGCGCAGCCGCTCCTCGGCGGCGTCGAGGTGGGCGTCGCTCCAGGCCCGGGTGCGGATGTAGGAGCGGGCCGGCAGGCCCCAGTAGGGCTCGGTGAGCAGGCCGATCTCCACCGCGTCGAAGCCGGCCGCCACCCAGGCCGCGATGTGGCTGTCGCCCCGGAACTCGCGCAGACGGTCGCCGAGACGGAACAGGTCGCCGAGGGGCGTGCCGGGCAGCGGCTGGGACAGGGTGCCCGCGAACAGGGCGCGACCCCACGGCTCGAGCGGGGCGGTGGCCCGCTGGAGGAGCTCGACGGCGCGATCCACGCCCTCGGGGCGCTCGCCCAAGAGGCGGGCCAGCTGGTCGACGGCGCCGAGGAGGCGCTCCTCCGCGATGGTGGCGGCATCGGTCAGCGCCCAGCCGTAGGCGACGGCGGGCACCACCACCTCGGGGTTGAACACGCCGAAGGCGGCGGCCACGAGCTCGCCCGGTGCCTGGCCCAGCGCCGAGCCGCGGCTCGTGAAGTAGGCCGGACCATCGGGGAAGGCCACGCCCTCCTTGCTGGCCCCGGGGCTGTCGCTGAACCCGAGGGCGACGTAGCGCTTGTGGCACTCCGGGGCGAAGTAGACCTGACCCACCACTGGCTCGATGACCCTGGCGATGGCCCGGGCGGCCTTTCGGACCGCGTCGGTGGCAGTGGTGGTCGGCATGCTGGCTCCCCGATCTCGTGCGTGCCGAACGTGGGCCGGCACGGTGCGCGTGGGACCCTACTGGTGCATGTGCCCCTCTTCGCCCCGTCCGGCGCGGTTCCCGGCGCCGCCGCCGGGCGAGCTCGTGCTGCTGGGCGTGGCCATCGTCGCCGTGTCGACCTCCGCACCGCTCATCCGTGGCGCGGCCGCGCCGGCGCTGGCCATCGCCTTCTGGCGCAACGTGCTGGCCCTCCCCGCGGTGGGCGGCTGGGTGGTCGGTCGGCGCGACGAACGGCTCGCCTGGCGGGCCCGCACGGCGAGGGAGCGCCAGCTCAGCCGCATCTCTGGACTGCTGCTCGCCGCCCACTTCGCCACCTGGGTGCCCAGCCTCTCGTTCACGACCGTGGCCTCGTCGGTGGCCCTGGTGGCCACGCAGCCCGTCTGGGCTGCTCTCATCGCCCACCGCCGCGGCGAGCACGTGGCGCGCGGCACCTGGCTCGGCATCGGCCTCGCGGTGGCGGGCGCTGTGCTGCTCACCGGTGTCGACGTGTCCATCTCCGGCCGTGCGCTCTTCGGCGACGTCCTCGCCCTGGTCGGTGGCGTGTTCGCGGCGGCCTACGTCACCGTCGGCTCCGAGGTGCGCCAGACGGTCTCCACCGGGGGCTACGCGCTGGCCTGCTACGCCACGGCGGCGGGGGCGCTGCTCGGCGTCTGCGTGGCCAGCGGACAAGACCTCTGGGGCTATCCCGCCAGCACGTGGTGGGCCATCGGGGGCCTCGTCGTGGGCGCGCAGCTGCTCGGCCACACGCTCGTGAACCGCGTGCTCCGCTCGATCAGCCCCACCATCGTGTCGGTGGCCATCCTGTTCGAGATCCTCGGTGCCACCGTCATCGCTCGGATGGCCTTCGGCGAGACACCGCCGGTCGGGGCATGGCCGGCGGCCCTCTTGATCGCGGCCGGTGTGGTGGTGGTGGTGCGTTCCGACGATGATGCGTCGGAGCTCGTCGAACCTGGAGGAATGATCACGTGACCAACCCGGGGCCTGCCCGCTTCGTGCCCGTGCTGGAGCTGCCCGACGACTGGAGCGGGGCCATCACGGTCGTCATCCGGGAGGGCCAGGTCGTTCTGCTCGACGAGCACCCCGACGAGGTGGCCCCGGGCGTCGACCCCCTGCTCGTGGGCACGCTCGACGGCGCCGCCTGCTGGGCCATCGACCTCGATGGCGACGGGGTGCCGGATGTCGCCGTCGACGGCTTCCTGCCCCTGATGGGGCTCTACGGCCGGGTCGACGACGTGCGCTGGACGCTGGCCGGGCGCGCCGTGCAGCTCGTCGAGTGGGACCGCACCACCCGCTTCTGCGGGCGCTGCGCCACCCCCACCGAACCGGCCCCAGGCGAGCGGGCCCGTCGCTGTCCGACCTGCGGGCTGCTCGCCTTCCCCCGGCTGGCGCCCGCGGTGATCACGCTGATCGAACGGGACGGCGAGGCGCTCCTGGCCCGCGGTCGGACCTTCCCGGTGCCGATGTACAGCTGCGTGGCCGGGTTCGTGGAACCGGGTGAGACGCTGGAGGACGCCGTGCGACGGGAGGTGCACGAGGAGGTCGGGGTGCACCTCGCCGAGGTGCGCTACATCGCCAGCCAGCCCTGGCCCTTCCCGCACTCGCTGATGATCGGGTTCGAGGCCACGTGGGCGTCGGGCGACATCGTGATCGACGAGGCGGAGATCGTCGACGCCCAGTGGTTCCGGCCCGACGACCTGCCGATGATCCCGCCGGGCATGTCGATCGCTCGCACCCTCATCGACCGCTGGCTGGACCGCAGCGGCCGGCCGCTCTGAGGCGCCGGGCCGCTGATCGGAGCAGGTGGTCAGTCGCGCTCGAAGCGCCAGCCCTCCTCCAGCATCCAGAGGCGGTGGCGGGACCCGGCGGCGTCGGCGTCGCTGGTCTCGTAGCCGGCGTCGCCCTGCCACAGCGCGACCGCACCCCGCTCGGCCATGGCCCAACGGGTCTCGTAGCGCGGCGTGGGCCGGCGAGCCGCGGCCTCGGCCAGGGCGCCCGCCACGTCGGCTGCGCGAGCCAGGTCGGCCAGCGTGACGTAGGTGGGCGGAGCCAGGTCGACCTCACCGCGGTGGCGCCGCTCCAGCACCTCCTGCGGTGTGAGCCAGGCGTGGTCGTGGATCTCGCCGCCGTCCACGAGCACCTCACCCTCGCTGGCCCGGGCCAGGAAGAACCAGGTGGCGTAGCGACGGGGGGTCTGGGCAGGCGGCGTCCAGTGGGAGAAGGGCACCAGGTGATCCGGGTCGACGACGAGGCCGCACTCCTCGGCCGCCTCTCGGGCGGCTGCCCGGCGCGCTCCGGGCTCGTCGTCGGGGTCGTCGTCGAGACGGTCCTCGTCCTCCACCCGGCCGCCGGGGAACACCCACATCCCGCCGAAGGCGACCTGCGAGGTGCGGTGCAGCATCAGCGCTTCGAGGCCCTCGGCGGCGTCGCGCACGAGGATCACGGTGGCGGCGGGGATGGCGGGCGGGATCTCGACGTCGCTCACGCCCGCATGCTCTCACGCCGGGCTCGTCACCCCAGACGGGCTTGGGTGCTGCCGCTGGCGTCGACTCGGGTGATGTCGGTGCCGATGATGAGGTAGCCGCCGTCGAGGGGCAGCACCCGCTGGGCGTCGCTGGCGTCGGTGTCGACAGCCGTGAGCCCGAGCGTGGAGCCGTCCGGGGTGAGCGTGACCACCGTCGCGCGGGGGAAGGCGTTCGGGTACACGCACTCCGACAAGCGGGAGGCCTGCTCTTCCAGGGCCTGGATCTCGGGCGGGAAGGTCCCGTCGGACTTGCCCTCGGTCAGCCGGTACTGCTCCTCGAGCTGGCGGTACAGCGCATCCAGGGCGGCCTGGTCGGCGTCGATCGTCCCGCAGCGGTCGGGGCGCTCGGTCACGTACTCGTTGGCTGCGATCAGCAGGCTGTCGCCGTAGGTGCGCAGGGCGTGGTGGTCGTACACGACGGGGCTGTCGGCCGCGATCGACACGGTGTCGAGCAGGCGCGGCGCCGTCGGGTCGGCGATGTCGAAGAGGCGGGCGACGATGCGGCCCTCGCCATCGGGACCGAACCCCACCACCTGGGTGGGGCTGATCGGGTGCAGGTAGGCGGAGAACCCGGGCACCTCGATCTCGCCGAGCACCTTGGGGAAGGCGGGCTGCGACAGGTCGATCACGTACAGCGGATCGGTCTGGAGGAACGTCACCGCGTAGGCGAGGGGACCGGCGAAGCGGATGCCATGGAGGGTCTCGCCCTCGTGGCCGAAGCGCGTGCTGCGGCCCACGATGTCCAGCGCGCCGTCGAGGTCGAAGGTGACGATCTCGTTCAGCGGTGCGGCCGGCGTCACAGGCTCCTCGGTCGGAGCGACGACATCGGCGGCTACGGCATCCTCCATCACGCGGCCTTCGACGGGCATGGGACGGCCGACGAACATCCCGTCGCCCACGGTGACGGCGGCCCGCAGGTGGCCGTCGTGCTCGTCGAGCGAGAACTGGTTGAGCAGGTGGCCCTCCACCGAGCCGGAGCCCGTGAGGTGCAGGCCGTCGAGGTCGAAGCGGTGGATGCCCGTGAGGGATCGGTCGGTCGCGAAGCTGGGGGTGCTCACGTACAGGGCGGTGTCCGTGACGAGCACGTTGTCGCCGGCCCCGACGATCTCGGTGGCCGCCACGGGTGTCAGCTCGCCGGTGGCGGCGAAGGTGGCGACGAGGGTGGTGGCCGGCCCACCGGGGAGCGGGGAGTGGAGCACCTGGTCGCAGGGAACCGGTGACGTGCCGCCGAAGGGCACGGCGTCGTCACCCGTCGCGGCGCGTGGGTCGCCGCCGAGGTCGCCTTCGATGGGCTGGGCGGCGTCGTCGAGGGCCACCAGGTGCACCCGGTCGCCGCGGCGACGCAGGTCGACGAGGTACCCGTCCACCGTCCAGGTGCTGGTGTCACGGAAGCTGGCTGCGTCCACCACGGTGCGGGTGAGGGTGGTGGTCAGCCCGTCGGAGCTCACGGCCCACAGCGTGGATCGCTCCTCGTCGAAGGTGAGCTGCGGGAACGACGGGACCGCAAGGGTGGCAAGGACCTCCTGGCCGGCAGCGTCGATGAGCACCACCCGGCCGTCGCGGGCGGCGACGATCCGACCATCGGCGAGGACATCCACGATGTCGAGCTCGTCCACGCCTTCGACCTGCACGTTCGTGCCGTCACCGGCGCCGGCGCTGTCGTCCGAGCCGGCGCGATCGCGTCCGCCGGCGGCCGCCGTTGCGGCCGCCGTTGGGGCTGCCGCCTGCCCGTCTGCGGCCTGTCCGCCCACGGACTCGAAGCCGTCGCTGGTGGCAACGTCGCCCTCGTACATGCCTTGGCTGGCAGCGATCGCGGCCAGGTGGGCCTGCAGCTCGTCGCAGCCGGCGAAGGCCTCGAGACCGGTGGCGGCCGCCGGCGTCGTGCTCAGCACGATCGAGGCACCCACGAGGGCCAGGCCTCCCGCCGCCGCGAGCACGCGGGTCCAGGCCGACGTCTGTCCGGCAGGCTGCTGCGTCATGGATGTGTCTCCCCGTCAGGCCCCGACTCCTCGGAGCGGCTGGGCATTGGACGGCGCTGAGGGCGCATCTGGTTCCCGGTGGGTTCCCCGTGACCCCTCGGACGGCGTCGAGCGACGATGATGGGCCGATCGACGCCTCCAACCACTCCGACGCGCCCCCGCCGTTCACCGAGGAGTCCGCTGGCCTCCCCGCCTTTGCGGCCTTCGGCCCGTGCTCCGTGCTGCAGCGGCCGATCCGATCGATCGTCAACCCGCCGGGCATCGCCATCGGGTCGTTCGTGTCGATCGGCTCGAGCGCGGTCATCGAGGCCCTGGTTCCAGATCGGGGCGTGACGGTGACCATCCACGACGGCGCCTACCTCGGCCATGGCCTGCGCCTCACGGCGGTGGGGGGCGTGGTGATCGGCGAAGAGGCCATGCTGGCCGACGACTGCTACGTGTCGGACACGAACCACATCTACGAGGATGTGACCGTGCCCATCAAGCGGCAGGGTCTGCGCGATGGCCGTCGCCTGGAGATCGGGCCCGGTGCGTGGCTGGGGATCGGCGCCGTCGTGTGCGGCAACGTGCGGATCGGTCGCAACGCCGTGGTCGGTGCCCGCACGGTGGTGACGAGCGACGTGCCCGATCACTGCGTCGTGGCCGGCAACCCTGCCCGCATCGTGCGCCGCTGGGACGGGGAGTGCTGGGAGTGGCTGCCTGACGGAGGCGAGGCCCTGCGGTGACCCGCTTCCTGTTCGTCGGCGACTCGATCACCGACTGCGGGCGCACCTTCTTCGCCCCCGAGGTGGAGGCCGGTGAGCTGGGCTCGGGCTGGGTGCGGATCGTCGCCGGCGAGCTGGGTCTGCGCGAGCCGGAGCGGCACTCGTTCCTCAACGCCGGCGTGTCGGGCGACCGGGTGGGCGACCTGCTCCAGCGCTGGAACCGTGACGTCGTCGCCCCCGCCCCCCAGGTGCTGACGATCCTGATCGGGGTCAACGACGCGCTCCTCTTGCCGCACACCTCGCCGGACGTGTTCGAGGAGCACCTCGCCGGCGTCCTCGGGCGTGTCCCGCCCAGCGTCCAGCGCCTGCTCATCGCCGAGCCGTTCGTCGTGCCGTCGACCCCTGAGGCCGAGGAGGTGCAGCATCGGAACCAGGCCAACCTCGAGGTCGTCCGCGCCGCCGCGGCCTCGGTCGAGGGGGCGGTGCTCATCCCGCTCGACGAGCTGTTCCAGGCGGCCTGCACCCGAGCCGCGCCCGCGTGGTGGGCTCCCGATGGGGTCCACCCGTCCGTCGCTGGCCACGCCCTCGTCGCCACTGCCTGGCTCGCGGCAGTGCGTCAGGGTGCGGAGGCGCCCTGAGCCAGGTGGGGCCGCTTCGGCAGAAGCGGACAATTCATGTGATTGACCCTAAAGGGGATGTCGGCGGGTGCCGATGAGTGACTCGGGCGAGAACGGGGGGTCATGACACCGACAACGCACCCGCGCCGCCCCGAGGGCACGGTTCTCGTGTCGACGATCACGCCGAGGACCGATGGCGGCCGCTGACGAGCTGACGGGGCTCCTGACGCGGTCGGGGTTCTACGGCTGGTTTCGCCATGCGCGAGCCGTGTGGTCGGGTGGGGGGACGTCGAGCCCGGACGGCGGCCCAGGGGGCCTGGTGCTCGCGGTCTTGGACCTCGAGGACTTCGCCGGGATCAACATCGAGTACGGCCAGGCCGGTGGCGACGAGGTGCTGAAGCAGGTGGCCCGGCGGCTCGATCGACTGGCCGGCGAGGGTGGAGCGGCGGCGCGTGTCGCTGGCAACACGTTCGTCCTGGGCGTCCTCGGCGGGGTGGCCTCGTTGGAGGAGCTCGGTGCCTCGATCCTGCAAGCCATCCGTCAGCCCGTGGAGGTCGGCGGGCGAGCGGCCGTGGTCACCGGGAACGTGGCCGTGTTGGAGCCACGCCTCGACGAGCCGATGCGCTCACTGGTTCGGAGGCTCGAGCTGGGACTGGACCGAGCCTGCCGCGCGCCAGGTCCGTCGGTGGTCGTGGCCGATGCGCTGGAGGAGGACCGCTTCAACGCGGCGCTCGTCGCTGACCTGTCGACCGCCGTCGACCGCGACGAGGTGCGGGTCCACTACCTCCCAATCGTGTCGCTCGAGGAGGGGGCGGTCATCGGTGTCGAAGCCCTGGCCCGCTGGCATCGGGAGGACGAGGTCCTCGACGCCGCCCAGTTCATGGACCTCGCGCTGAAGACCGGCAGCATCGTCCAGATCGGCCGCCACGTGATGGAACGGGCATGCCACGACGTTGGGAAGTGGACGGCTGAGCATCCCGACCAGCCTTCGGTACGCCTGTCGATGAACATCTCGCTGCACCAGCTCCTGGAGCCCGACGCCGTGGAGCGGATCGTGGCGCTCGTCGGCTCCTCCGGACTGACGGCCGATCAGCTCTGCCTGGAGCTGAGCGAGAACTCGCTCAGCGACCTGGGGGAGGCCGCCGGTCCGACGCTCGAAGCCCTGAAGTCGGCGGGCATGCGCCTCTCCGTCGACGACTTCGGCACGGGGTCCTCGTCCTTGGTCGCGCTCCAGCGCCACTGCTTCGACGAGCTCAAGATCGATCGCTCGTTCATCCAGAACATGGACGACGACCCCGCCGCGGCCGCCCTCGTCCGAGGCATCGTTCGCCTGGCCCGATCGCTCGGCCTCGAGGTCGTCGCGGAGGGGGTCGAGCGCCCCGCTCAGGAGCAGATGCTCCGTGGCCTGCGCTGCGATGCCGCCCAAGGCTGGCTGTACGCACGCCCGGAGGCGGATGTCGGCGATGCCATCCGGCAAGCGAGTGCGGCCGCCCGAGCGTCGCTCGCCCGCCGGGCGGTCGATCACCAGGAGCTGTGGTCAGGGATGCCGGCGGCGTCGGCGGCGCGCTTCGTCGAGACCGTGTTCGAGACTGCGCCCATCGGGATGGTCCTGGTCGACCGGTCTGGCCATCACATCGCCGCAAACCCCGCCGCTGGAAGCGTGCTGGGTCATGAGGTCAGCGAGCTGCTCGGCAGCGCCGCCTGGGAGTTCGTCCATCCAGCCGACCTGCACGCCGACCTTCAGGGGTTGGATGAGCTGGTGCGTGGGGAGCGCACGAGCTATGTCGTCGAGCAACGCGTGGTCGCCGCGGACGGATCCATGCGGTGGGTCGAGGTCACGGTGAGCGGGATCCCAGGTGAGCACGAGGCGCACGGCGAGCCGGCTCGCCTGATGCGCCAGGTTCGCAGCCTCGAGACAGATCGACAGCGGGCCGAGGACGCGGCCGTGCTTCGCAGCATCGTCGTGTCGTCGCCCGATGCGCTCATCATCACCGACGCCCAGGCCCGTTGCACGCACTGGAACCCCGCCGCGGTCAGGCTCTTCGGCTGGGCCGAGACCGACATGGTGGGTCAGCCGCTCACCCGGCTCGTCTCAGGGGGAGACCAGCTTGCCTTGGCTCGGGTGCTCGGCGAGGCGGCGGGGGGCACCCTGGCGGTCCGGTGGGCCGACGCCACCTTGACGGCGTCCGACGGTGCATCGCTCGCGGTGGACGTCACGCTCGGACCGATCTTCGGGGAGGAGGGGTCCATGGTCGGCCTCGTCGCGGTCGCACGCGACGTGGCCGCTCAGCGGTCCGCCGAGGCCGACCTGCGCGAGGCACACGGAGCGCTCGAATCCAGGGCGAGTGACCTCGCCGTGGCCAATGATCGCTTGGGAGCCTTCGCGGCCACGCTCACGCACGACCTCTTGCAGCCGGTGGCCGCGCTCGACGGCTTCCTGACGATGCTGGACCTCCATGCGTCGGAGCTCGACGAGCAGCATCGTGACTGGTTGCAGCGGGCGGTTCGGGGCAAGGACCGAGTCGCCGAAGCGATCGGCGCTCTCTACCGGAGCGTCTCCGCGGACGAGCTGCCGCTCAGCGAGGTGGACCTCGGGCAGATCCTCTCTGACCTGCTCGTCGAGCTCCCCGGGATCGGGGGGAACGACACCGTAGAGGTCGACGTCTTGCCGACCGTGATGGGCGATGCGGGGCTGATCAGCCGCGCACTGGCAAACCTCTTGCAGAACGCCCTGCGGTACGGCTGCGATGACCGTCCGCTCCGGGTCTGCGTCGAGGCGCACCGCGACGGTGGCACCTGGGTGGTGTCGGTGACTGACACCGGTCGGGGCATCGAGGGCTCGGAGCTGGAGGCGGTCTTCGAACGTGGCACCCGGGGTCGCTCGGCAGCCGGAACAGATGGGTCCGGGATCGGGTTGGCCACGGTCCGCTCCGTCGCACAGCGCATGGGCGGTGACGCATGGGCGGAGCCTCATGACGGCGGGGCCCGCCTCTGCCTTCGCCTCCGCGCCGCCACCAACGTGTGAGTGAGCGAGGGAGCGCCACCGCCCCGAGTCCTGTCGACCAAGGCCGGTGACCTGCATCTCGGCATCCCGCACCTCCGCAAGGAGTCGTTCAAGTCTCTCGCGGTCGGTCCGATTCGGGCCGGGATCGGTTAGAATCGGGCCGATGGCGAACGTCCAGCTCGAACGAGTCGAGACGCTGGAACTCCTCGCGATGGTGATGGCACACCTGAACGACGCCGAAGCTCGACGCGAGATGTCGGCGAGAGTTCCGATGCTGATGGGGATTCGAGACAAGTTGGCGGCGTCCCTCAGGGAGGAACAATGACCTACACCGCGGCCCAACTAGCCGCGGCGACCGCCGCGATCGACAAGTACCGCTCCGGCGAGGAAGGTGAGGTCGGTGCTGCGCTCGCAGTGGTCGGTTTCAGCGCCGAGCGAGCCGCCCGCGAGGTGGCGCTCCGCGATGACATGATCCGCGTCGCCCACCGGGCTGGCGCGTCGCTTCGCCAGCTCGCGGAGGTCTCTGGGCTCAACCGCAAGACCGTCACCTCCATCGTGGAGTCCGACGTTTCTGCCTGACGACGTCGAGGCTGCAACCGCCAGGCCAGCCAACTTGTTTGGGTGGGTGGAGCTGGAGGGAATCGAACCCTCGTCCGCCAAGCGGTCGACGTACGCGTTACGACCGTTCCCGAGATCACGCCACTACGGCTGGCGCACCGCCGGGTCGGAGGAGCACGCAAGGTGCTCGCCGCCGAGTCTTTCCTCGATGTCAGCGGTCTTTCCCGCCGTCAGTGGTCTCTCCCTACGGTCCGCCGCTGCTTCTGTTGCCGGGCTGCAGCGGCCAGGCCCCGTGTGCCGTCACCGGTCACGGTAACCATCTACCAC
>JBKJIL010000065.1:0-5523 GCA_046598435.1 Acidimicrobiales bacterium | reverse complement strand
ACCGCGTCCTTCAACGTCCGCGTGCCCGAATCCACAGGGCGCACCTCGGCACCCAGGAGCTTCATCCGGAAGACGTTCGGCGCCTGGCGCCGCATGTCCTCGGTCCCCATGTACACGACGCATTCGAGGCCGAGGAGCGCGCACGCGGCAGCGCTCGCGACCCCGTGCTGCCCGGCGCCGGTCTCGGCCACAATTCGGCCCTTGCCCATGCGCTGGGCGAGCAGGGCCTGGCCGAGCACGTTGTTGATCTTGTGGGAGCCGGTGTGGTTCAGGTCTTCGCGCTTGAGCAGCAGCGTGCACCCGAGCAGCTCGGAGAGCCGGCGGGCTTCGTAGAGCAGCGACGGGCGTCCGGCGTAGTCGCGCAGGAGCCGGTGGAGCTCGTCGCGGAACTCGTCGTCGGCCCAGGCGTCGCGGAAGGCGGCGTCGAGGTCGGCACAGGCGCCGACGAGCGTCTCGGGGATGTACTTGCCCCCGAACTCCCCGAAGCGGCCGGTGGGCCCGGGGTCTCCCATCACGATCGGTGCGGCGGCGTCGGTCACGCCTGCCATGGTCGGCCGAGCGACCGAGCCGGCGCCAGTCGGTTCACCACCGCGCCGGCGTGGCACGGCTACCGGGTCAGTCGAGCTGCCAGTCGAAGGGCTTGGTGGCCTCGTTGCCGTGGTAGTCGGCCGGCTCCGCGTCTTGGGCAGCCCGGATGAAGCGGCGCACCTTGGTGGCGTCTTTCAGGCCGGGGGCTGACTCCACCCCCGAGGCCACGTCGACCCCCCAGGGGCGCACGCGATCGATGGCCTCGCCCACGTTCTCGGGGGTGAGGCCGCCGGCCAGGAGGATCCGCAGACCCGAGGGCGCTCCTTCGGCCAGCGACCAGTCGAACACCTGGCCCGAACCGGGGCTGGCCGAATCGAGCATCACCACGTCGGCACCGAAGGAGGGGGCCTTGGCGAGGTCGGGGTCGCCCCCGGGGAAGACCTTGATGACCAGCGGCACCCGTTCCCGCACCCAACGGGTCTCCTCGGCGGTCTCGTGGCCGTGGAGCTGAGCGGCCCGGAGGCCGGCGTGGTTGGTGAGCTCGACGACCCGAGCGGGCGCTTCGTCGCGGAAGATGCCCACGGTGAGGATCTCCGGCGGGAGCCGCTTGGCGATGTCGGCAGCTCGTGAGGCGGCGAGGAAGCGCGGCGAGGACGGCACGAAGTTGAACCCGACGGCGTCGGCCCCCATGGCCACCGCCAAGAGGGCGTCTTCCTCTGTGGTGATCCCGCAGATCTTCACGAACACCTGTGCAACCTACCGACTGGCGGTGCGCAGAGCGGCGACCGATGCGGCGCGATCGCCGGCCGTGACCACGGACTCCCCCACCAGCACGGCGTGGAAGCCGGCGGCGGCGAGGCCGGCGGCGTCAACGGGGCCGCGGATGCCCGACTCGGCCACCCGCACGATCCCGGCCGGCATGGCCGCACCCACGCGCACGGCGCGGTCATGGTCCACCTCGAAGGTGACGAGGTCTCGCTGGTTCACACCGATCACGGTGGCGCCGATGGCCAGGGCCCGCTCGAGCTCTGCTTCGTCGTGCACCTCCACGAGCACGTCGATCCCCACCTCGCCGGCCAGCTCGTAGAGGTAGCGCAGCTCGTCGTCGTCGAGGGCGGCCACGATGAGCAGCACGGCATCGGCACCCATGATGCGGGCATCGCACACGTCGCGTGGGTCGACGGTGAAGTCCTTCCGGAGCACGGGGACGGCGACGGCCGCCCGGGCGGCCTGGAGGTCGGCGATCGAGCCACCGAAGTGCTCGACGTCGGTGAGCACGGACAAGCAGGAGGCTCCGCCGGCGACGTAGGCGGCCGCCGTGTCAGCGGGGTCGAGGTCGGGGGCCAGGTCGCCTTTGGACGGTGAGCGGCGCTTCACCTCTGCGATCACGGCCAGGCCGTCGGCCGCGCCGGCCCGGAGCGCGGCCTCGAAGCCGCGCGGGGGTCCTGCCTCGCCCGCCGCGGCGACGAGGGCCGCCAGCGACCGCGGATCCGCCGCCGCCGTGACGCGGTGCGCGGCCAGGATCCGATCGAGGTAAGTGGTCACGTCGTCACCCGCTGGTCGGCCCGGCGGGGGCGAGGGTCGGTGACCGGGGCGCTGACCTGCACGGGCATGGCGGGCGACGCTACCGGCTGGGCAGGGACGGCCGTCACCTCGCGCTGCGCCGCGCCGCGAACAAAGCGAGGAAGGGGGCGGACAGGAAGAACACGCAGGCCAGCGCGAAGCACATCATGGCCAGGGCGAGCAGGGCCTCCGACGACAGCACCATGCCGACGCAGAAGACGAGCACCGACGCCGCGAAGGTGGCCACCGGCACCAGGCTCAGCCAGCGGGGCAGGGCCACGGTGATCCGCACCGGGCGGTCGTCGAGGTCGAGGTCCTCGTCGGCGGCGTCGAGGTCGTCGAGGTCGACGAACCTCGCTGTGTCGTGGGACTGGCTGGCAGATGCCGACGTGGGCGCCAGGGACCGGTCGTACAGCGCCCGCCGAGCGGGGTCGCCCAAGGTCGCCCACGCATCGTTGATGGCCTGCATGCGTGCCGCGTCGCCACCGACGACATCGGGGTGGTGGCGACGAGCGAGGGCCAGGTAGGCCCGATGCAGCGCCTGACCATCAGCCGAAGACCCGACGCCGAGGACGTCGTAGTGGCTCATCGCCTCGATGGTACCGACTCAGGTCACTAGGGCTCGGCCGTGGTGGAGGTCGTGCTGGCGGGAGACGTGGTGGTGGTCGTCAAGGTCGTGGGGTCGACGCAGGCGGGCACCACCAGGTCGACCGACTCGACGCTCGACGTCGGCGCCGAGGTGGTCGCCGTCGGGTCGGTGGTGGCGGGCGGGACGCTGCGCAGCGGCACCCGGAGGTAGAGGCCGGGCGGTCCAGGGTCGTCGCAGCGCAGCTCGTAGCGGACCCGTCCCGAGCCGTCGGTGCGAGCCACCGTGCTCTGGCCCGACGACTCCCGCTCCGTGGTGGTCGAGGTGTCGAGCCCGGTCGTGGACGTCGTGGACGTGGTGGACGTGGTGGACGCGGTGGACGACCCGCCGTCGTCGCGCAGCGACCAGCGACCGAGGCCAGCCAGCTCCACGCTGACGCCGACCACGGGCGCGAAGCGCACGACGCCGTCGGCACCGACCGTGCGAGTGCCCACGGTGGCCACGAGGTTGACGGCCCGGCCCAGCAGCGGCGGCTCCGGCGCGACGTCGGCGCGTACCACGAGACCGGACTGCTGCTCCACCACCAGCGTGAAGTCGTGCTGCTCGCCGTCGGTGAGGAACCCCACTGCGGGCTCCAGCTGCGCCAGCGTGGGCGCGAGGAAGGCCCGGACGCGGTAGCGGCCGCCGGGCACACCATCGAGCACGAACCGACCGTCGGGGCCGGTGACCAGGTCGACCCGGATCTCTCGATCGGCCACCAGCCGCTCGATGCGAACCGTGGCGCCGACCACCAGGCCGTCCGGACCCTGCACCACCCCCGTGAGCTGCGCCGTGCCCCGCTCGAGGATCGTCGAGGTCGTGGCACCCGCCACGCCGGCCAGCCCGATGCCGCTGCGGTCCACGGCCGTGGTCGACGAGGTGGGCTGGGTGGTGGGCGACGGGGTGGCGTCGTCATCCCCGCTGCACGATCCGACGATCAGCACGGCGGCCACGACGAGGGCGATGGTCCGCCTCACCGCAGGGGCAGCTCGGCGAGGGTGGCCTCGACGCGGTGCGCGCCCGAGACCACCGAGACGGTCTGGCCCACGGCGACGGCGCGACCGACCAACGCCAAGGCGATCGCGCCGAGTGAGGCGGAGGTGGCCGACGAGGTGACCGACCCGACCTCACGACCGTCGAGCTCGACGAGCGAGCCGATGGGGACGGCGTGGTCGGCGGCCACGAGCAGGCCGCGCACCGGGTGCGGACCGCTGCCGCCCCGGCTGTCGATGCGAGCGACGAGCTCCTGGCCCGTGTAGCAGCCCTTCGTGAAGCTCACCGACGCGTCGATGAGCCACTGGCCGGCCTCGGCCGGGATGGTGGCCTCGGTGAGCTCCGCGCCCATGGCGGGCACCCCGCACTCGATGCGCAGGGCCTCCAGCACGGCGGCGTCGACGAGCGGCACGCCGGCCAGGGCCAGCTCTCCCTCGGTGAGGAGGTCGACCCCCTCGACGCCGGGCCATCCGGCGGGCACGGCGAGGACACCGGCGGGCACCGCGACGTCCTCGGCGCCCGGACCGCGCAGGGCCAGCCCCCACCAGGTGGAGAGCTCGAGCTCTGCCTTGGTGCGCAGCTTGAAGCGTCGGAGCCGGGCATGCACGGCATCCCCGAAGCCGGCGGCCACATCGAGCAGCGCCTCGTCGTCAGCCTGGCGGGTGATCCGGAGCCACGCGTCGATCTTGCCGGCCGGCTGCAGGAGCAGCGACGGCGCCGACTCGTCCACCGCCAGCGCCGACACGTCCTGGCTCAGCTGCCCCTGCAGGAACGCGATGGCGTCCGGTCCGTGCACCCGCAGCACATCGCGCTGCAGGGGCGCGGCACCGAGGGACGCACGCAGATCGGGCAGATCGACCACGGCCCGACCCTATCGGGATGGCTCGGCCTCGCCGGCGGCGTGGGCCCGCCGCCGGGCCGTCATGCGCCGGGCCGCCGGGATGGCGGCCAGGAGGGCGCGCGCCTTGTTGTGGCACTCGAGGTCCTCGTGCTCGGGCACGCTGTCGGCCACGATGCCGGCTCCCGCCTGCACGGACGCCCGGCCGTCATCGCCGATCACGAGGGTGCGGATGGCGATGGCGGTGTCGATGTTGCCCGAGAAGTCGAGGTACCCGACGACACCGGCATAGGGGCCGCGCTTGGTGGGCTCGAGAGCGTCGATGATCTCCATGGCCCGCACCTTGGGTGCGCCCGAGACGGTGCCGGCGGGCAGGGTGGCGCGCAGCACGTCGATGGGGCCTTTGTCGGCCCGCAGGCGCCCCGACACCTGCGAGGTCATGTGCATGACGTGGCTGTAGCGCTCGAGCGTCATCATCTCGTCGACCTTCTCGGAGCCGTACTCGACGACGCGCCCGACGTCGTTGCGGGCCAGGTCGATCAGCATGATGTGCTCGGCGATCTCCTTGGGGTGCTCCAGGAGCTCGGCGCCCAGGCGGCGATCCTCCTCGTCGGTACGACCCCGACGCCGGGTGCCCGCGATGGGTCGAGAGATCACCATGCCCTCGAGGAGCTGCACCATCGGCTCGGGCGACGAGCCGACGAGGGTGACGCCGGGCTGGCGCACGAAGTACATGTACGGGCTCGGGTTGACCTGGCGGAGAACGCGATAGACGTCGAAGGGGTGGGCGTCGAGGTCGAGGTCGAATCGCTGCGCCAGCACCACCTGGAAGATGTCGCCGGCGACGATGTGCTCCTTGGCCACCTCCACCGCCGAGCGGTAGGCCGAGCTCCCCATCACCGAGCGGACCTCGGGCAACGGGTCGTCGGGATCGGGCGGGTCCACGAGCGGCTCGTCGAGGGACCGGGCCCCGTCG
>JBKJIL010000046.1:0-3510 GCA_046598435.1 Acidimicrobiales bacterium | reverse complement strand
GGCGCCTGAGGAGGCGCCGCCCGGTCAGCGCTTGCGACGTTTCTTGCTCCGATTCGGATTTGGCTGGGTGGCGCGCGCCTTCGGAAGCTCGGCAGGCGGCTTCGCCCGTCGTGGGGCCGAGGGGTCGGGCACCACCTCGGTCTTCCGTCGAGCCTCCCTGAGGTTCGAGACCTTGCCGAAGACGAACATGCCGCCCAGTCCGATGAAATCCAGACCGATCACGGCGACTGCTGCAACCTCCTGGTCGTTCAGGCCGAGCACGAGGGCGACAACAAGCACGAGGGCGCCGAGCATGAAGGCGTAGTGCTGGGCGCGAAGTTGGGTCTTGGACTGCGTCTCGACGACCTTCGTCTCAAGAGCTTGCCGGTGAGCGGTCTGGTTCTCCCAGTTCGAGTAGTAGCGCTCGGCGAAATTCGGGATCAACTCGGCGTACTGCTTGAGGATGGCAGGCGGCAGGATCGGCGACTGGAACGACCACTGCTCCAAGATCTGGATCTCAAGCTGCAGTTCCTGTAGCCGCTCAGGGTCCGCCATGCTGATGAGCTCCGCAATCGGCGGCTGCTCCTCGTCGGGTTGTTCCGACACGAGCGTCAGGCGTCGGAGGTGGTGAACTCGGGTAGCGCCGACTTGAGATCGGCTACCACGGCGCAGCTGTCGGCAATGAGGGCACGGAGGTCTGCTGCTGCGCCGTCGGTGCTCTGGTTGTAGTGGTTCAACTGGCCACCCAGGTCCACGACGGACCCGGCGCCGACGACCCCGGAGGGCATCGTGAAGAGGAAGGTGCTGTAGTCGCTCATAGTCATCCCTTAGGCCGGAGGGAGAAGGCTAACGACGAAAGGTGACTGTTGCACGTCCGCAGTCACGCATGCTGGCGCCCGGCTGGAAAGAACGCTACCCGCACAACGTGGGCCGAGGCGTGAGGCCGCCACGAGCCGGGCCTTACGCCAACCTCGCCCGAGCTTGTGATCACTCCGTGATCAGAGGCGGAACCTCGACCCCTTTCACGCCGTAGCCCCAGGCGGCTGGCCTGGGACTTCGTCGCTTCATCGTGGCTCGGGGGGGAGGACTCGAACCCCCAACGACTGGACCAGAACCAGCTGTGTTACCGATTACACCACCCCCGAATGGGCGGAGCGCAACCTTACCGAACCACCTGCGGCGCTCGCACACCGGCAGTGGATCACGTGGTCTCCGATCACCCAGGCCGCCGGGCGGTGCGCGAAGGGTCAGACCGCTGATCTGCTTGACTGACCAGGTGGAGGACGTTCGGTGTCGCCCGGCCGGGGCTGAGGACTTCCCCTTCCTCGCGGCCATGCTCGGCGAGGCAGCCGTCTGGCGACCTGACAAGCCAACGCCGACCGGTGAGGAGGTGATGGCCGACCCTCGCTACGCGAGGTACCTCGCGGGGTGGCCTCGGCACGGTGACGTCGGATTGGTTGCGGAGCAGGACGGAGCGCTGGGCGCGACCTGGTATCGGAGCTACACCGAGGGGAGCCACGGCTATGGCTTCGTCGCCGAGGACGTCCCCGAGCTGTCGATCGCGGTCATTGCGTCCCGTCGTCACGAGGGGATCGGACGATTGCTCCTCATGGGTCTCATCGAGGCCAGCGAGGTTCAGGGGCATGCGGCGCTGAGTCTCAGCGTCAATCGCGACAATCCGGCCCGTGGCCTCTACGAGTCGGTTGGCTTCGAGCCCGTCGGCAAGCCCCGCCAGTCATCCTTGACGATGATCCGACACGCGGCTCAGCCCCGCTGACCCGCTACCCCGCACACCGCCAGGGTCCGGTCAGTCGTTCACTGCGGCGTCGAGGCGGAAGAGCCGGTCCCAGCCGATCAAGCGCCCCACCGAGACGGCGACCGTCTCCCGCAGCAGCTGACGGAGCTCTCGGCCGCGACTGAGGCGGGTGTCGGTGGGCGACACCGACGCGTCCAGCCCGAGATCCTCGGCGATGGCTTCGACGCGGAGCGCGTGGTATCCGTCGGTGACGAGGATCACGTCGGTGAGGTCGAGCTCGACGAGGAACCGGGCCGAGGCGGCCAGCGACTCGTAGGTGCTGGTGCCGCCCACCTCCCGCATCAGCGCCTCGTCGGGCACCCCATGGACGCGCAGGTAGTTGTAGCCCGTCGTCGCCTCGGTGAAGCGATCCCCCGCTCGGCGACCGCCGGTGACCACGATGTTGGGGGCCAGGCCGGCCTCGTAGAGCATCAGGGCATGGTCGAGCCGGTCCTGCAGCACGGGAGACGGACGGCCGTTGTACTGCGCGGCCCCCAGCACGATCAGGGCGTCGGCCGGACCCGCCCCGTCATGACGGCTCGCCCTCAGCACCATGGCGAAGGTCAGCCCGATGTAGAGGAACGCCAGGACGAGGGCGCCCAGCACCAGCCGCACCGCGGTGCCTCGACGACGCCGTCGCCGGCGTCGACCCGAACCGGAGGTCGCACGTGGGGAGGTCACCTCAGAGGCGCGCTCGCGCCGCCTGCAGGCGGGCCAGCGTGCGATCACGGCCGAGGGCTTCCAGTGACTCGAAGAGCGGTGGGCCGACCGATCGGCCCGTGGCCGCCACTCGGACCGGACCCTGGGCCTTGGAGAGCTGGGCTTGGCCTTCGGCGTTCACGAGGCCGGCCTCGACGGCGGCGGCCTCGATGGCGACGCGGATCTCGGTGGCCTCCCAGACGGTCACCTGGCCGAGGCCGACGAGGGCGGCGTCGAGCATCTCCGCCGCCGCCTTGCCCTTCACCATGGCCTTGGTCCACGACTCCTCGTCGATCTCGACGGGCTCGTCGAGCAGGAACGCGATCATCGGCTCCACCTCGGTGAGCACGCGCACGCGCTCCTGCACCAGCGGGGCGATCGGGGCTAGCGCGGCCTCGGCCGCGGCGCCGCGGGTGAGGAAGGGAGTGGCCAGCTCGAGGAAGTCTTCGACCGGGAGCGCCCGCAGGTGCTCGGCGTTGACGTGCTGGAGCTTCTTCACGTCGAAGAAGGCCGGCGACGACGTGACGTCGTCGAGGCGGAACTGCGCCACGAACTCCGCCAGCGGGCGGATCTCCACGCCGTCCTTCGGTCCCCAGCCGAGCAGGGCGAGGTAGTTGACCATGGCGCTGGGCAGGTAGCCGTCGTCCTTGAACTCCTGCACCGACACTGAGTCGCGCCGCTTGGACAGCTTCTGGCGCTTCTCGTTCACGAGCACGGGGAGGTGGGCGAAGATGGGCCGGTAGTCGAGGCCGAGGGCGTCGCCGAGGCACAGGTACTTGGGGGTGCCGTTGACGTGCTCCTCGCCGCGCACGACGTGCGTGATGGCCATGGCGGCGTCGTCGACGATGTTGGCGAGCAGGAACGTGGGCGTTCCGCTCGAGCGCAGCAGCACGAAGTCCTCCAGGGTGGAGTTCTCGATGGTGACGGTGCCGCGGATGAGGTCGTCGAAGCTCGTGGCGCCCTCGTCCGGGCTGCGGAACCGCAGCGCCGTGGCGGGGCCGGGACCGATGCCCCGGTCGCGGCAGAAGCCGTCGTAG
>JBKJIL010000313.1:0-16791 GCA_046598435.1 Acidimicrobiales bacterium | reverse complement strand
CCTGCAGGGCGACGCCGCCGTCGGCGACAAGGTCACCGCCGATGCCGCCGTGGAGCTCGGCCTCGTGGACAACGCCGCCCCCACCATCGGCGAGTTCGTGCTGGGCCTCGACGGCGTCAGCAGCAAGGTCGTCGGCACCGGCGACGACCGGCACCGGGAGCCGGTCACCCAGGCTCGCTTCGGCCAGCTCCCCCTCGGCGGACAGCTGATGCACACGGTGTCGAGCCCTCCGGTGGCCTACCTGCTCTTCGTCATCGGCCTGGCCCTGATCCTCTTCGAGCTGTTCACGGCTGGGGTGGGCGTGGCGGGGATGGTCGGCGCGGGCTCGCTGGTCCTCGGTAGCTACGGGCTCGCCGCACTGCCCACCAACCCCGTGGGCGTGGCCCTCCTCCTCCTCGCCCTGCTCGGCTACGGGATCGACGTCCAGACGGGCGTGCCCCGTGCCTGGAGCGCCATCGCCACTGCCGCCTTCGTGGTCGGCTCGGTCGTTCTGTTCGACGGGCTGACGCTGTCGTGGATCACCTTGGTGGTGGCCATCGGCGGCATGGCCCTCGCCATGATCGCCGGGATGCCGGCCATGGTCCGCACCCGCTTCTCCACCCCCACCATCGGGCGCGAGTGGATGATCGGCGAGGTCGGCACGGCGGTGGGCGCCGTCGCCCCCGACGGCGTGGTCATGGTCCGCGACGCGCCGTGGCGGGCCCGCACGAATCGGGCCACGCCGATCGACGCAGGCCAAGAGGTGCGGGTGACCTCGATCGACGGACTGCTGCTCGAAGTGGAGCCCACCGCGGGCGCCGCCAAGGACTACCGCGAGGCCCACGACACCTCCTGACGGCCGCCATAGATGGGATTTGCCGGGTTCGGAGGCTCCCTCATCTATCGCCGAGGCCCGCAAGAGGGCATGCCGCACCCCCCTTGACCTGGGAGTGTTCGCGCAATGCCGCGAAGTGCTCGCAAAAGTTGACCCTTGTTTCGGTGAAAGAGGCGGCTGTAGGGTCGCCGCCGAAAGGGGGATGCCACGTGAGCGCACAGCGTGTCGAAGAAGCCTGGCAGATGAAGGCTGCTTGCCGGGGGCCCCAAGCCGAGGTGTTCTTCCCGCCGTCCCACTTCGAGCGGAAAGACGAGAAGCTCGAGCGGGAGAACCGGGCCAAGGGCATCTGCGCAACCTGCCCCGTCCGCCAGCCGTGCCTGAGCTACGCCATCCGCATCCGGGAGCCCCACGGGATCTGGGGCGGCCTCAACGAGGCCGAGCGCAAGCAGATCGGCCCCCGGGCCACCTGACGCGCCGCCCGCCACCGCGGGCCCCGCACTCGGGCCCACCTCACCTGTCCCCCACCCGCCATGGTCGGGTGAGCGCGCTCGAATCTCCGCCGCGCGAAGGGGATGTCGCCGACAGGCGAGAATGACGCCTCATGCGCCGGATCCTGCACTCGATGGCCGCCCTCGTGCTGGTGGCGATCATCACCCCGGTGACCTCGGCCGGCGTGGTGCTGGCCGCCAACCTGTTCCTGCCCCTCCCGGCCAACCTGCCTGAGCGCACGCCGCTGGCCCCGTCGCAGATCAGCCGGGTCTTCGACGCCGCCGGCAACGAAATCGGCACCTTCAAGGAGTTCGAGACCAGCATCCCGGTGCAGCCGGCCGATCTGCCGAGCGTGCTCAAGCAGGCGGTGGTGGCGGCAGAGGATCGACGGTTCTACTCCCACGGCGGCGTCGACGTGCGGGGCACCCTGCGGGCGCTCATCGCGGACCTGCGCGGCCAAGGCCTGTCCCAGGGCGGATCCACCATCACCCAGCAGCTGGTGAAGAACACCCTCACCGGCAACGAGCGCACGATCAACCGCAAGATCCGTGAGGCGGTGCTGGCCAGCCAGCTCGATCGCCAGATGGACAAGGAGGAGATCCTCTTCGAGTACCTCTCGGTGATCTACCTCGGCGAGGGCGCGTACGGCGTGGGCGCGGCCGCGGAGACGTACTTCCGCAAGCCGGTCAGCCAGCTCACGCTCTCCGAAGCAGCCCTCCTGGCTGGGGTGATCCCGGCGCCGAGCCGGTACAACCCCCGCAGCGACCCCGGCACCGCCGAGATCCGGCGGGTCAGCGTGCTCGACGCCATGCTCGACGAGGAGATGATCGACCAGGCTCAGCACGACGACGCCGTGGCCCAGCCGGTGTGGATGGCCGTGTTCGGCCCGCCCCCGGGGCCGGCCACCGTCGTCTACCCCGCGGAGGCCCAGCAGTCGAGCGATCCGTACTTCACGGACTACGTGCGGCGCTGGCTCGAGGCCAACCTCCCCGGCGGCGCCGACCAGATCTTCCAGGGCGGCCTGCGGATCGAGACCACGCTCGACCCCGACGCGCAAGCGGCCGCCCGCCAGCAGGTCAGCGACTTCCTCGACGGCACCGAGCCGGATCTGCGCACGTCACTCGTCGCCGTGGAACCGCCCACCGGCTACGTGCGGGCGTTCGTGTCCGGACGCGACTTCACGACCGACAGCGTGAACTACGCCCTCGGCAAGACCAGCGCCGGCGGCGTGCGGGGCGGCGGATCGGGCCGGCAGGCGGGATCGTCGTTCAAGCCGTTCGTGCTGGCCCAGGCGCTGGCCACGGGGATCACGCCTGACACCCCCTACTCGGGCCGCCCTCATGACGTCTCCGATGCCTGCCAGTCGCCCGGCACCGTCCTGGAGAACTACGAGGGAGCCGGGTACGGCACCGTCGACCTGCGCACCGCCACCTGGAAGTCGGTCAACACCGTCTACACCCGGCTCATCCTCGACGTCGGGGTCGACAAGACGATGGCCCTGGCCAAGCAGATGGGCCTCACCAGCGTGCGCGACTACGACCCTGCGGTGCACTGCGCCAGCGTGGCGCTGGGGGCCGAGTCGGTGTCGCCCCTCGACATGGCGTCCGCCTACGGGGTGTTCGCCGCCCGGGGCCAGCGAGCCGAGCCCACCCCCGTGCTGCGCGTCACCGACCGCGACAACAACGTGCTCGTCGACAACTCCAAGCCCGACACCACCCGGGTGCTCCCGGAGGACGTGGCCGACAACGTCACGGACATCTTGCGGGGCGTGCTCACCAACGGCACCGCGGCTGGGCGAGGCCTCGACCGACCGGCAGCGGGCAAGACGGGCACCACCCAGAACAACCGCGACGCCTGGTTCGTGGGGTACACGCCCACCCTCGCCACCGCAGTGTGGATCGGGTACGAGAACAAGGCCGCTGCCACCACCAGGGAGCTGACCAACATCAAGGGCGTGCGCCGCGTCACCGGTGGCACCCACCCGGCCCGGCTCTGGCAGGCCTTCATGCGGGTCGCCCTGGCCGACGTGCCCATCACCGAGTTCAGCGAGCCCGCGCCCATCCAGGCCGTGCCCGATGCCGCCAAGATCCAGGCCCGCCGAGGCTTCGAGCCCGGCAAGCGCAAGTACCCCAGCGGCGATCCCAACGGCGGGAGCTACGTAGAGGAGTCGCCGACCCCGGAGGCCGATGCGCCCACCACCACGACACGGCCAACCAGCACCACCTCGACCACCACACCCGACACCACCACCACGACCGGCGGCGGCCTCATCAACTGACGCGTCAGCCGGGCTGGGTGTTGGGGTCGGGGCAGCGGATGACCTCGGCGCACGACGTGCGGATGGGCACGCCGAAGAACACCGCCTCGGGCCGGAAGCCGAGCGGCGAGTAGGCCCGGCTGGCCAGTGCGAGCACCTCGCCGCTGGAGTTCAGCAGCGGGCCACCCTGGAAGGCCGCACCCACGGGCGAGTCGTGCTGGATCCCGTTGGCCGACACATCGGCCACGAAGCCCTGGCTGATCGCGCCTCCGGCGGCGCCGAGGCCGGACACGACGAACACCCGATCACCGATCTGCAGCGGCGGATCGGTCGGGGCCCACGTGAGCGCCGGGAGGTTCGGCTTGTCGAGCGTGAGCAGCGCCAGGTCGTTGGCCGGGTCCCACGACGTCAGCTCCACCGCCAGCTCCTCGTCGCCCTTGCGCACCGTGATCGCCGGTGCCGGCTTCTGGGTGGCCGCCCGCACGGTGTTGAACGACGCCAGGAGGAAGGACTGGGCGCCGTCGGAGAAGACCACGAAGGCCGAGCCCACCGAGGGCTGACCGGCTTCGTCGAGGGTGGACACGAACCACACCGAGGGGGAGGTCTTCTCCAGGAGCCCGGCGAGGGTCTCGCCGCTGGCGGCGAACTTCTCGAGGTCGTCGAGCTGGGTCTGCACCGCGCCCACCGCCGCGTCCCGCTCGGTGCCGATGCGACTCACCGCCTCGTCGACCTCGTCCTCGAAGCCGGCCTCGAACTGGTCGACCCGGTCCTCGGTCTTGCCGAGCTGGTACTCGTAGTAGGCGTACAGCACGGCGCCGGTGAACGCTGAGGCCACGCTCATGCAGAACAGCAGGGTGGCCAGCCCGAGGATGCTGGTCGGCAGGATGCGCCGCCACAGCCCCATGCGCTCGTTGTCCTTCGGGGCGTGCACGGCGGCCCCAGCCCCCTCCTTGGTCGCCATCGGGGGAACGGTAGCCCGACGGTAGGCTGGTTCGATGATCGGCTTGTTGGCCCTGCTCTTCCTGGTGGTGCCGATCGCGGAGCTCTACGTGATCGCACAGGTCGCCCACGGCATCGGCGTGCCCGAGACGATCCTCGTGCTCATCGGCATCAGCGTCCTCGGCGCCTGGCTGGCCAAGATGGCCGGGCTCAGCGTGCTCAACCGGCTGCAGCAGACCGTGCGCCAGGGCCGCGTGCCCTCCGGCGAGCTGGTCGACGGGGCCCTGGTCCTCTTCGCCGGCGCCCTGATGATCACGCCGGGCTTCCTCTCGGACGGCCTGGCCATCCTGCTCCTGCTGCCGCCGTCTCGTGCCGTGGTCCGCGGCGCCGTGCTGCGGCGGATCCGCGCCGGCGGCGGTGTCATCAACGTGATGGCCGGGCGTCGCCGCACCGCATCCGACCCCACATCGGCCAGCGACATCTGGGACGTGGAGGGCTGGGAGGACCCGCCGGAGCGGCCCGGACTGCCGCGATGACCTCGCCGATGGTCGATGATGGGGTGGATGTGGCATTGCAGCGCCTGCTGACCCCGCCCCTGTACGCACACCGGGCGGGCGCCCACGGAGGACTGACATGAGCGACGCCACCACCACCGAGGAGGACCTCCCGAAGCCGATCGTGCACGGTGTGGCCAGCGCACTGAGCCCGCTCGTGCGCCGGATCGTCGCCCCCAACCCGTCGATGATGACGGGGCCCGGCACCAACACCTACCTGGTGGGCATCGACGAGATCGTCGTCATCGACCCGGGCCCGGACATCGAATCGCACCTCGATGCCATCTCCGGCTGCGGCGGCGACCGCATCCGTTGGATCGTGTGCACCCACACCCACGAGGACCACTCCCCCGGTGTGGCGGGGCTGAAGGAGCGCACCGGTGCCGAGGTGCTTGCCTTCGACGCACGCGACGGCCTCGAGATCGACCGGCCGATGGCCGACGGCGACGTCATCGAGGCCACCGAGTTCGTGCTCCGCGCCATCCACACCCCCGGCCACGCATCGAACCACCTCTGCTTCCTGCTCGAGCAGGAGCGCATGGTCTTCACGGGCGATCACATCATGGAGGGCTCGACCGTGGTCATCGCTCCCCCAGATGGCGACATGACGGCCTACCTGCACTCCCTCGAGCGCCTGACGACCCTGCGGCCTCGTCTGCGGACCATCGCCCCCGGCCACGGCCACCTGATCGCCAAGCCGGCGGCCAAGATCGAGGAGTACGTCACCCACCGGCTGGCCCGCGAGGCGCAGGTGCTCGAGGCCCTGCAGCGCGCCGGCACCACCACGATCACCCCGATCGTGAAGGAGCTCTACGCCGACGTGCCCGAGGCGCTCCACCTCATGGCGGGGTTCTCGGTCTGGGCCCATCTCCGCAAGCTCGTCGCCGACGGCAAGGCCAGCGGCGACGCCCTCGACGGGGAGTGGACCGCGGCCTGAACCGCCACCACGCGCGGGGTCAGGCGTCTTGCGCGTCGAGCGCGGCGACCGCCGCCTCGAGCATCCGGGCCGAACAGCCAGCCATCTCTGCCGGCGGGATGGCCTCGGTGAGGATCACCTGGGCGATGGCACGGAAGGCCTCGGCGGCAGGGCCGTCACCGAGGGCGACGGGCTCACCGGTGTCGCCGCCCGAGGCGACGGCCGGCTCGAGCGGCACCTGGCCGAGCAGTGGCACCCCCGCGTCGCGGGCCAGCTCCGCGCCGCCGCCCTCACCGAAGAGCGCGTAGGACGTGCCGTGCTCGCAGGTGAACGTGCTCATGTTCTCGATGACGCCCGCGACGCGCAGGAAGCTCTTGCGGGCCATGGACACAGCGCGGCTGGCCACCTTCTGGGCCGCCTGGGCGGGGGTCGTGACCACCAGCACCTCCGCACGGGGCAGCAGCTTGGCCACACCCATCTGCACGTCGCCGGTGCCCGGGGGCATGTCGATGAAGAGGTAGTCGAGGTCGTCGCCCCACTCGACGTCCTGCAGGAAGTGCATCACGCCGCGGTTGAGCATCAGGCCGCGCCACATCAGCGCCGACTCCTCGTCCTCGACGAGGAACCCCATCGAGATGATGCGCAGCAGGCCGTCGCCGATGGGGCGCTCGTGGGGCACCATCACCTTCTTGCCGCCGGTCTCTCGGCCGGCGAGGCGGCCGCCCACCCCGAGCATGCGCGGGACCGAGAAGCCCCAGATGTCGGCGTCGAGCACGCCCACCTTTCGACCGGTGGCGGCGATGGCGGCGGCCAGGTTCACGGTGACCGACGACTTGCCCACCCCGCCCTTGCCCGATGCCACCAGCACGACCTTGGTGGTGGGTGCCAGGGCGGTGTCCTCCGGACGCTGGGAGACGTTCCAGCGGGCCTTGGCCATCGCGGAGGACTTCTCCTCCTGGGTCATCTCGGTCCAATCGAGCTTCACATGGGTGACGCCCGGGAGCGACCCCACCCGAGCCCGCACATCTCGTTGGATCTGGGCTCGCAGCGGACAGCCCGAGGTGGTGAGGGCGATCGTGACGACGACGCGCCCGTCGGCGCCGACCGTGGCGCCCTTGGCCATCCCCAGCTCGACGATGTCGCTGCCCAGCTCCGGATCGATCACCCCGCGCAGCACCGCTACGACATCGTCGGGGGTGGGAAGCGTCGGGAGGGCCACCTCAGGATTCTACTGGTGCGAGCCGTGTAAACTCCACGGCGTGACCACCCCGCGCCTGGAGCTGCTGAAGGCGCTCGGCGACAACACCCGCTATGCCATCTACCTGGAGCTGGCCCGGGCCCCGAAGCCGCTCGCCACTGCCGAGATCGCCGAGACGCTGGCCCTGCACCCGAACACGGTGCGGCCCCACCTCGAGCGCATGCGCGATCTCGGTCTCCTCGAGGTCACCACCGACGCCCAGGGCGCGGTGGGGCGTCCGCAGCACCGCTACTCCCTTGCTGGCGATGCGCCGTCGCTGGGCTTCGAGCCTCCGGCCTTCCCCGTGCTGGCCCGCATGCTGCTCCGACTGGCGGCGTCAGCCGGACTCGGCGCCGCCGATGCGGTGGAGGCCGGCCGTGAGCACGGCGCGGCCAGCGCCGGCCGGCCCGACCGGGTCGGCGCCTGCGCCCGGGCCCTCACGGCCGAGCTCGCCTCGCTCGGCTTCGATCCCGCCGAGGTCACCGACGACATCGGCACCACCATCGCGTTCACCCACTGCCCGTTCCGTGAGCTGGCCGAGGCCAATCCGGAGCTCGTCTGCGGGCTCCACCGGGGAATGGTGGACGGCTTCGTGGAGGCCCGGGGCGACGCCGTGGTCGTGGGTTTCCACGATCTGGCCGACCGCACCCCGTGCCAGGTCGAGATCGCAGCCGTTCCCCGGTAGCCTGGCCCGAAGTCGTTCCGTCCTGCAGGAGGACCCCTGACGTGATCACGCTCACCGATTCCGCCGCCACCAAGGTCAAGGATCTCATCGCGGCCGAGGACGAGCCCAACCTCGCCTTGCGGGTCGCCGTCCGTCCGGGCGGGTGCTCCGGCTTCAGCTACGAGATGTTCTTCGACACCGACGTCGCCGACGACGACAACCTGGTCGACTACTCGGGCGTGCGGGTCGTGGTCGACGCGTCGAGCGCGGAGCTCCTCGAGGGCGCCACGCTCGACTACAAGGACGGCCTCCAGGGCGCCGGGTTCGCCATCGAGAACCCCAACGCGCAGCGCAGCTGCGGTTGCGGCAAGTCCTTCAGCTGACCCTGCTCGCCCGCCCCAGCCTCAGCTGAGGCCAGCCTCGTCGTCAGCAGATCCGTGGAGCACCACCACCGGCGCGGCCGGAGCCACGCGTGCGATCTCGGTGGCCTTCGCCGTCGCCGGACCCACCAACACGATGGGCCGTTGGACCTTGGTGGCCAGATCCTGCACGGCCTGCTCGCCGTGGGCGGCGTCGGGCGCCGGCAGGTCGAGCTCTCGCCAGAAGGCCACCCACCGCTGGCGGAACTGGTGCAGCACGACGTCAGCGGCGCGGACGCCGACCGTCTCAGCAGCCAGCACCCGGGCGTCTTCGTGCTGGGGATCGAAGCGCCGCACGACGGACTCGACGTCGTCCACGTCCACCTCGGCGCCGGCCAGCTCGTGCCAGGCCCGCTCCGCCACCCGCAGGTCCTCCTCGGCACGGTCGCGCGTGGCCCCCAGCAGGGTGGCGCGATCAGCGAGGTCCCGCCCGACTCGCTGGGCGTCGAACCGGTCGTCGGTGATGGCGGAGATCTCTGCCAGGAGGCTCGAGGACTCACGATGATACGAGTGGTCGACCTGCTCGGCCGGCCGCAGGTATCGCAAGGCCCACAGAGACGCTGCGAGCGGCAGCAACAGCGCCGCCCACAGCGGCGCCAGATCGAGGCCCAGGGCCACCAGCAGCAGCCCGAAGGACGCCACGATGACGCCCAGCGCGCGCGACCGACGAACCCGCAGCGATGGGCCTTCGGTCCCCGGAGGAGGCAAGTGCACGCGACCGGCGTCGGGGGGCTCGTCGACGTCGGGGCTCCTCGTCGCCTCGCCGGCTGCCCGCAACCCCGCCTGCTCGGCGGCCTCGGCGGCCTCCAGCGACGCCGCCTGCTCGGCGGCATGGGCGTGGAGGGCCTGCTCGGCGTCGGCCAGCGCCGCCCGCGCCGCGTCGACGGCGGCGGCCCGGTCGCGGATGGTGGTGGGGTGCACGGCCAGGCCGTCACCGGTGACGGCCAGCCGCTGGCCCACCTCGATCACCGCTCGCTCCAGCGTCCGCGATGCGATGCGCTCGGCGCGAGCCACCCGCCGGGCGAGGGCCTGCAACGTGGTGAGGGTGGTGACGTCGATGGCGGGCAGGGCGGCCCGGGCCGCCAGGGTGGCATCGGCCTGCGGAAGCGTGGCGCACAGCTCGGCGCGCATCTGGGCGGCCATCGCGCCCGCCCGCTTCAGTGGCTCGGCCTCCCGCAAGACATGGAGGCCCGGACCAAGGTCGTCGTACCGGTCATCGGAGTCCACAGGCTGCGCAGGCTACCGGTGAGGCCCGGTCGCGGCATCCATACCGTCGAACGGCGATGCCGGGCTCACAGGAGGTCGAGGCCGGCCCGCAGCTCGGCAATGTCGTAGATGGTGTCGATGCGTTCGACGACCGTGCCATCAGGTGCCACGAGGACCAGGCACGGCTCGAAGTGCAGGCCCAGCGCAGCCACGATCGGGGCCTGCACGTTCAGGTCCTTGGCCGGGTCGGTGTACACCTCGGCGTGCAGGAACTTGATGGCCGGGTAGTCGCTGCGGACGTCGAGCACCACGTCGAGCACCGGTCCGCAGATGGCGAACTGGCAGAATGCGGGGCTGGCGACGAGCAGCGCCACGGGAGCGTTCCCGGCCAACGCCTCCGTGAGGGTGATGTCGTGCAGCGGGCAGGCTGGTTCGCGGGTGCAGACCGGGGTGACGCCGCGGGCGTCGGCCACCGTGGGCGTGTCGACGGCCGGCAGGGGTGTTCCCGGTTGGATGACGTGGACGTCGGCCGCGTCGTGGACCTGGAACGACATCTCCGTGCCCACGCCGTCGATCTCGGTGCGGGCTGTGTAGATCCCGGGCGCATCGACGGTCACCCGCAAGGGGAAGTAGGCACGGGGAAGGCCGGCCGCGTGCCGATCGACCTCGATCGGCGATCCCACCGGCGTGCCGTCGGGATCGAGGACCTGCATCGTGAGGTGCTCAGGGGTGTCGTCGGTGTTGAGGAGGCCGTCCTGGTCGGCCACGCCGAAGGGGAGGCGAGCCTCGTGACCGGCCACGAACATCGGGCCGCCGAAGAACTGGGCCAGCGCCAGTCCGCTGCCTGGTGCCGCGGTGGTCGAGTCAGTGGTCGAGTCGGTGGTCGTGGTGGTGGTCGAGTCGGCGGCGACCGTGCTGTCGCCGTCGTCGCCACAGGCGCCGAGCAGGACGGCGCCGGCCGCCGCGGTGCCGCCGATGAGGAGCTGGCGACGAGACAGGAGGGGCGACTGAGGTTCGGCCATCCCGTCGAACCTATCCTCCGCCCATGGCCGAACGGAGTCGTCCCCCACTGCAGCTCGAGGTCGATGGCCACCAGATCGAGGTGATGGATGACGGCCAGTCGCTCCTCGCCGTGCTGCGCGAGGGCCTCGGCGCACACTCGGTCAAGGACGGCTGCAGCCCACAGGGTCAGTGCGGGTGCTGCACCGTGCTGGTGGACGGCCAGCCCCGCGTGTCCTGTGTGACGCCCGTCCGGCGGGTGGCCGGCCGTTCCGTCACCACCGTCGACGGCTTGGCCGGCGG
The DNA here is from genome assembly GCA_046598435.1 of Acidimicrobiales bacterium. Lineage (GTDB taxonomy): Bacteria > Actinomycetota > Acidimicrobiia > Acidimicrobiales > VFJN01 > VFJN01. The sequence goes on along the minus strand of JBKJIL010000313.1, from coordinate 5,994 downwards.
TGCCGCCACCCGGTGGGCCGAGGCCTTCACGGCCACCGGGGCCAGCCAATGCGGGTTCTGCACTCCCGGCATCATCTGCCGCCTCGAAGGCCTCCGAGCCAAGGACCCCGAGGCAACCCATGCGGCGGTCGAGCAGGCGCTCTTGGCTCACCTGTGCCGCTGCACCGGCTGGCGCACCATCCTCGACGCGTGGGACGTCGCCTCGGAACCCGCAACGCTCGCCGCGCCGCCGGGCCGCGGACGAAGCCACCGGGACCTCGGCGCAGCGGCCCGACGGGCCCAGATCGAAGGGGGCACCCCCCAGCGCGTCGCACCGGAGGTGGCGTTGGGCCGGGGCGGCTTCGCCGACGACACCGCACCGGCCGACGCGCTCGTCGCCGTGCCCGACGGCGCCGGGGGCTGGGCTGTCGGCGAGACGTTGGGCGAGGCCCGCCTGGCGGCCGGGAAGGTGCAGGGTCGGCGCACCACGGTCGAGGCCCGACCACCGATCGCCGTACCCGACGGCGAGTGGACGGCCACCTTGCGCACCTCGTGGATCGAGCCGGCCTACCTGGAGCCCGATGCCGCCTGGTGCCTGCCTGGCGGCACACCGAGCGACCCGCTGGCCAACGGTGGCGCCTTCGGCGGCAAGCGGAACAGCCCCGTGAGCGACGCCGCTCGTGCGCTGGCCGATCAGCACGGCCGCCCCGTGCGCGTGCTCCTCAGCCGAGAGGACGCCGTTCGTCTGGGTCCCAAGCGCCCACCCGTCGCCGGCGGCGCCCGTAGCGACGGCACCGGGGTGCTGCGCGTGACCCGCACGGAGGGGATCGCGGCTGCCATCGAGCGCGTGGCCCCCCACCTCACGATCGAGGAGGTCGACCTGGCCGGGCCACCCACCTCCGTGGACCTGCGGGCGGCCGGGTGGGCCGAGGCGGTCGTGCTGCTGGCCGGGGCCCGAGGCACGCAGACGCCGGTCACCGATCCGCTGCGCGGCTCGGTTGCCGAGGCCGAGATCGGTGACGACGGCACTGTGCGGTTGCGCGTCGAGGCCGGCGAGGTGCTCGACGACGTGGTGCTGCGGTCGTACTGCATCGGCGCCGCCCACATGGCGCTCTCGTGGGTGAGCTCGGAGGGGATCGCGGTGGACGAGACGGGCCTCGTGCACGACCTGACCATGCGCTCCTTCGGCGTGCTCCGGGCCGTGGACACACCGCCCATCGAGGTCGAGATCATCGACGGCAAGGGGCCCGCCGTGCGCGGGTCAGACGCCGTGTTCGTCGCAGTCGCCGCCGCCGCCTGGCTGCACCTCGGCTGCCCACCCGACTGGCCCACCGGCGCCAGCTGGCGCTGAGCACGCGAGACTCTGGTCATGTCGAAGCCCGTCGGTCCCTACACGCCCATCGTCCGAGCCGGGGAGTGGCTCGTCGTCTCCGGCCAGGTCGGCCTGGCCGACGGCAAGCTCGTCAGTGGCGGCCTCGAGGGCGAGCTGCGCCAGGCCATGGCCAACCTGTCGGGGCTGCTGGCCAGCGAGGGCGCGACGCTGGCCGATGTCACGAAGACCACCGTGTTCCTGCGCCATCTCGGCGTCGACTACGCGGCCATGAACGAGGTCTACATGGAGCTCTTCGGCGACCATCGCCCGGCCCGCTCCGCCATCGGGGTGGCCGACCTCCCCCTTGGTGCGCTCGTGGAGCTGGAAGCGTGGGCTCACGTCGGGGCAGGATGACGGCATGCTCGGCGCTGTGATCCTCGTGGTGATCATTCTCGTGGCCATCCCCGTCTCCGTCGCCATGAGCGGCGCAGTGGTGGCCGGCATCCTCGGCTGGGCGCTGCGGGACAACGGCGAAGCCACCCACGAGGGCAGCGAGCTCATCGAGCTCAGCTGAGCCACACGCCCTCACGCCGAGCTCGCAGACGCGAGCCAGCCCGGGGCCGCCCCTCACGACAGGCAGCACCCGGGCCGGTTCGGGTTGGGGGATCAGGCGTCAGCCGTGGCTGGCGCAGAAGCTGTCGCGGATGGAGGCGCCCGAGGTGAAGAGGCTGCCGAGGAGGCCTCGTGCCTGGTTGACCGTGCGGTCGGCCTGGGCCTGCACGGTGGCCGCCGGCGGTGCGCCCAGTGAGGCCAGCTGGGTCAGGGCAGCCTGGACGTTGACCGACGAGTAGGACGTTGCGACCACGAGCAGGTTGGCCTCGATGGCTGCCGTGCGCTCGATCTCCGAGCGGACGAGGAGCCGATCGGCCTCGGTCGGGGCGTTGACGAGGGCCTCAGCGTTGCGCCAGGCCTGCTCCCGCCACCCGACGAGCAGCTGCAGCATCCCGGTCTCGTCCATCGTGGTGCCGTCGATCTGCCCGTCGTCGACGGTCGGGTCGAAGCGGGCCGCCGCCTCGTCGATCAAGGGCTCCATCACGAGGTTCAGGAACTGGTTCACCTTGTCGTGGTCCGGCTTGCGGGAGGAGCCGTCCGGCTTCACCAGACCGATCTCGGCGAGGACGAGGGGCAGGTCGCGGTTCACGTGCGCTGACATGCCGAGCAGGAGGTTCCCCAACCCGCTCACCTTGCGGGCGTCGGCCTGCTGGAGCGCGATCTGCCACGACTGCGAGGTGGCGGTCATGTCGCCTCGGCGAAAGGCGTCCCAGGCGTCGAAGTAGTAGCGGGCGAACACGGCGTCTTGGTGGTTGATGAAGCCCGGGTCGGAGAAGAAGCCGGGGGCCGTCGCCGAGCGGCGGTACTCCTCGGTGGTGCGCAGGTAGGTCAGGGCGAACATCGAGTTGTGGTTGCAGGCAGCGGCGAGCGGCTCGAAGCGCTTCGTCATCTCCCGGATGACCGCGTCGACGCACTTGATCTTCCCGGCCTTGCAGTCGTTGGCACTCGACGGGTCGTACCCGCCGGTGAAGGCGGGCAGGAGGTCCGACCACGACACGTAGACGGGCTCCTCGGCTGCTGCAGGAGACGGCGAGGCGCCCAGGGCGGTCGCTGTGACCAGCGCCCCCACGACGACTGCCAGCGACTTCAACCTGTGACGCCTCGCCAGAACCTGCATGCCCTTCGCCCTCCACGACTGGTGACTCCCCTGCCACTGATCGTGAAGCACGGGCCGGCGCGCGTGAATGGCCCGTGGGGGTGGTTCTCGGCGTCCATCCGGACTAGTCCGAAGTGCTCACGCCCCGTGGTCGCTCAGATCCCCCAGCGGGACTGACCGAAGCGATACCCGACGCTGCGCACCGTCTGGATGAGGTTGGCGTGCTCCTCGCCGAGCTTGGCTCGCAGCCGGCGGATGTGGACGTCGACCGTGCGGGCCCCGCCGTAGTACTCGTAGCCCCACACCCGCGACAGCAGCGTCTCGCGGGTGAACACCTTGCCGGGGTGCGACGACAGGAACTTCAGCAGCTCGTACTCCATGTAGGTGAGGTCGAGCGGCTTGCCGGCGATGGCGGCCTGGTAGGTCTCGAGGTTGAGGACGAGATCCGCGTACTCCACCAGCTCGGGACGGGTGCCGGTGCCGGTGCGCCAGAAGAGGTGCTTCAGGCGGGCCTCGAGCTCGCGCGGTTGGAACGGGTGCAGGCAGAAGTCGTCGAAGAGGTCATCGCGGAGCTCGAGGTCGGCCAGCTGCACGCCCGACACGAGCAGCAGCAGCGGTTCGAGGGGCTGGTCGCGCTTGCGGAGGGCGCGGCACAGCGCGAACGCCGCCTCCGGGTCGAGGGCCGCCACGATCACGGCGCCCGACCACCCATCCTCCGGCTCGGCCGCACCCAGGGCGGCCTCGTCGGCCACCGCCTTCCACGGGTAGCCGGCCAGGTCGAGGGCCTGGGCCAGCTCCGGCGGGACCGGATCGGGGTGGATGAGGAGCGGTTCCATGGGCGACGGGCGGCGAGCCGCTACAGCCGGGGGAGGTACCGGTCGAGCTCGAACTGGCTCACCTGGGTCTTGTACTCCTGCCACTCAGCCCGCTTGTTGCGGATGAACCACTCGAACACGTGCTCACCGAGGGCCTCGGCCACCAGCTCGGACCGCTCCATCTCGTCGAGGGCATCGGCCAGTGAGCCGGGCAGCACGCTGATGCCCTCGGCCAGCCGCTCCTCCTCGGTGAGCTGGTAGAGGTTGGCCGAGGTCTCGGGCAGGAGGTCGTAGCCCTCCTCGATGCCCTTGAGGCCGGCCGCCAGCACAACCGAGAAGGCCAGGTACGGGTTGCACGCCGGATCGGGGGCCCGGAACTCGATGCGAGCCGAGTCGGCCTTGCCCACCTTGATCGGCGGCACGTTCACCACCACCGAGCGGTTGTTGCGGGCCCACGACACGTAGACCGGGGCCTCGAACCCGACGACGAGGCGCTTGTAGGAGTTGACCCACTGGTTGGTGACCGCCGCGATCTCCCGCGAGTGGGTGAGCACCCCCGCGATGAACCCGCGGGCCACCTTGGACAGGTTGCGGTCGTCGCCGGCGTCGTAGAACGCGTTGGTGTCGCCCTCGAACAGCGAGAAGTGCGTGTGCATCCCCGAACCCTGCACCGCGGCCAGCGGCTTCGGCATGAACGTGGCGTGCACCCCCGCCTCGAGGGCCACCTCGCGCACCACCAGGCGGAAGGTCATGACGTTGTCCGCCATGGTCAGGGCGTCGGTGTAGCGCAGGTCGATCTCGTGCTGGCTGGGGGCGTCCTCGTGGTGGCTGTACTCCACCGGGATGCCCATCGACTCGAGGGTGTGGATGGTGCGCTGGCGCAGGTCCGACGCCACGTCCGCGGTGGTGAGGTCGAAGTACGAGGCCTGGTCGAGCGGCTTCGGGGGCCGGCTGGGGTCGCTGTCGGCGAAGTAGAAGAACTCCATCTCGGGCGCCGCGTAGAAGCTGAAGCCGCGCTCACGGGCCCGGTCGAGGTTCCGTCGCAGCACCCATCGCGGGTCACCTTCGAAGGGCGTGCCGTCGATGTTGGTGATGTCGCAGAACATCCGCGCGGAGGTGCCGTAGGAGTCGGCCCACGGGAGGATCTCGAAGCTGTTGGGGTCCGGGCAGGCCAGCACGTCGCTCTCCTGCACCCGGCTGAACCCGTCGATGGCCGAGCCGTCGAAGCGCATGCCCTCGTCGAAGGCACCCTCCAGCTCGGCCGGCGAGATGGCGAAGGACTTGAGCTGGCCGAGCACGTCGGTGAACCAGAGCCGGATGAGCCGGACCCCTCGTTCCTCCACCGTGCGCAGCACGTAGTCGCGCTGGCGTTCCATGGTGCCGCCATGATGACAGGCACCTGCGCCTCGAGGCACCTGGCTTGCCGTCGCGTTCACATAGCGTTCACACTCGGGAAAAGACGGGGTAACGGCCCGCTGCCAGCGTGACTGCGTCCCCACCGAAAGGAACCTGATGTCGTACAAGGCTGAGTACATCTGGGTCGACGGCACTGCGCCGACGGCCAAGCTGCGCTCGAAGACGAAGATCATGGAAGACGGCGTCAAGGATCTCCCGATCTGGGGCTTCGACGGCTCCTCCACCAACCAGGCCCCCGGCGACAAGTCGGACTGCGTCCTCCAGCCCGTGTTCAACTGTCCCGACCCCATCCGCGGCGGCGACAACCTCCTCGTCATGTGCGAGGTCCTCTACATCGACATGACGCCACACGAGACCAACACCCGTCGCCGCTGCGCCGAGGTGGCCAAGAGGTTCGGCGACCAGGAGATGATCTTCGGGATCGAGCAGGAGTACACGTTCTTCAAGGACGGGCGCCCGTACGGCTTCCCCTTCGGCGGCTTCCCGGCGCCCCAGGGCGGCTACTACTGCGGCGTCGGCGGCGACGAGGTGTACGGGCGAGACGTCGTCGAGGCCCACCTCGATGCCTGCCTGGCCGCCGGCCTCCACATCTCCGGCATCAACGCCGAGGTCATGCCCGGCCAGTGGGAGTTCCAGGTCGGTCCGGTCGCCGCCCCGCAGGTGGCCGACGAGCTGTGGATCGCCCGGTGGCTTCTCTACCGCATCGGTGAGGACTTCGGCATCAACGCCACCCTCGACGCCAAGCCCGCCAAGGGCGCCGTTCC
>JBKJIL010000258.1:0-4639 GCA_046598435.1 Acidimicrobiales bacterium | reverse complement strand
CAGAACGGCCTGGTCCAGGCCCAGCAGTTCACCGATGCTGTCGAGCTCACCGGGGTCGTGCTCACGAAGCTCGACGGATCGGCCAAGGGGGGGATCGCGTTGGCCATCCAGTCCACGCTCGGCATCCCGATCAAGCTCGTCGGGCTCGGGGAGACGGCGGACGATCTCATCGAGTTCAACCCCGACGAGTTCGTCGACGCCCTGTTCGCCGAAACGTGAGCCATCGTCGGGGTCTACGCTGAGCGCTGATGTTCACCCTGCTGCGACTCATCTTCCTCCCCGCCAAGGTCGGCGTCGGCACCACCAAGCTGGGCGTCAAGACGGGCTACCGCACCGGCCGGCTGGTGGGCTACCGACGGATCTTCCTGTTCGGCCTCGGCGTCGGGGTGGGGCTGCTGGTGGCCCCGATGACGGGTCGTGAGGCCCGGGCCAGGCTCCAGAGCCTCATCGATGCCCGCCGGGGCGTGGGGAGCGGTGACCTGGCCGAACGGGTGCGCTTCGAGCTGTCGCACGCCCCCCGCACCTGGCACCTGCCGCAGCCAGCCGTCGAGGTCCAGGGTCAGACCGCCATCCTGCGCGGCGTCGTGCCCCACGAGACGGGCCGCCTCGACCTCGAGCGCACGGCGGCCGCCGTGGCCGGGATCGCCGAGGTCGACAACCACCTCGCCGTCGCCGCGTCGGCGGGAACCAACGGGCACAGCTGAGACGTCCAACTGAGCAGCGGTCCCATCGAAGGGCCGGACGAGCTCGAGGAGCGCCAGATGGCCGACGACCAGGGGAGCCCGTCCGACCGTGACCTGCTCCTGAGCCCGACCACCGTGGTGCGCAGCCCGCGCCGCCGAGCGCTCTGGGGTGCGCTGGCCGTGGTGGCCGTGGCCGCCGGAGCCCTGGCCGTCAACGCCGGCGGCGGCGGACCTGGTGCGGCACCGGTGCTCCCGGTGGCCCTGGGAGCCGTGGGACGAGCCGAGGGGGCGGGAGCCGCCGATGCCTCGATGGCGTGGGGCGCTGTCACCTACGTCGCCGGTGACGCGCTGCCCCGCCTGGGGGGCGAGGCGCCCGCCTACCGCTTCGCCGGTGCCGTGGACGAGGCACGGGTGCGCGCGCTGGCGACCACCCTCGGGCTCAGCGGCGACCCCACGCACCAGGACCGCTCCTGGCACCTCGAGTCGGGCGACAGCGTGCTGGAGGTCTACGAGGATGCTGGAGGCATCTGGTGGTTCTCCCGCCATGTCGTCAGCACCGTCGAGCCGGACGGGGGCGGCAGCTCGGGCTGCGACCCCGATGGGACCAGCTGCGCGGGCGTCGCCACGGGTGTCGCGACGGTCGACCCGGCCACCACGGTCCCTGCGCCGGAGTGCGCCGACGGCGCCTCCTGCTCCAGCGCGCCGACCACCGCGGACGCGCCCACCTGTCCGCCCGAGTCGTACTGCCAGGAGCCCGGCACCAACCCCTGTCCTCCCGACGCCGAGTGCTCGGTGCCGCCGCCGATCGTGCCACCGCCCATCGAGCCCCCGCCGGCCGCCGACCTCCCCTCAGAGGGTGAGGCCCGCCAGATCGCGCTGGACCTCCTCACGGCCACGGGGACTGTCGTGGAGGGCGCCAAGGTGACCGTCGACGGCCCGTACGATGCCTGGTACGTCAACGTGGAGATGGTGCTCGACGGCGTGCCGGTGTCGGGAGGGGTTTCCTCGGTCACAGTCGGCCCGAAGGGCCTCGTGATGGGCGCCTCCGGCACCTTCGGTGTGGCCGAGCAGGTCGGTGACTACCCGCTCATCGACACCCGCGCCGCCATCGACCGCCTCAACGAGCAGCAGAGCTACCTGATCGACTCGGCGCCGCCGCTGGGTGCGCCCGGCACGGCCAGCTCTGGCGGCGGGGTGGCCACCGCGTCCGGCTCGGCGTCAGAGTCCGTGTCGAGCTGTGCGGCCGACTCAGCGACCGGCACCACCCGGTGCGACGACGTGGTCGTGGGCGACGCCCCGCCACCCGTCGAGTGCCTGCAGCCGGTCCCGACCGATCCTGCCTCGCCGACCTCCACCGACTGCGGCCCTGATGTCTGCGTCTACAGCGAAGGCCCCGTCACCACGGTCGCCGTGCCGGCATGCGACCCCGGGCCCGCACCGGAGCCCGTCACCATCACCCTCACGGGCGCGGAGCGGGTGCTGGTCCTGATGCCCGCCTCGGACGGCTCGAGTGACGCCTACCTGGTACCCGGGTATCGCTTCTCGAACGACGACGGCGCCATGGCCGAGATCGCCGCGGTGGCCGACGACAGCCTGGCGCCCACCACCACCGTGCCGTCGACCGTCGAACCGCCGTCGCCGTCGGTCACCGATTGCCCGACGGTCGTAGACGACGGCTCCGGCACCGACCAGCCGGGTCCGGCGTGCGCGCCGCCGACCGAGCCGGTCACGCTCGAGATCGGCGTCGGCTACTACGTCGACGTGGATGTCGAGTGCGCGGCGTTCACGCTCGGCGACCAGGTGTGGCGCCACGACGTGGGCGGCCTGGCGGGCTGGTCGCTCCCCCACGAGGGCGGCACGTTCACCCTCGACGCCCCCGACCACGGCACCTTCGTGGGCGACGCGTCAGGGACGAAGACCGCCACCTTCGTCACGGGCACCGATCCTGAGGGCTGCCAGCCCGCCTCGCGCCGCTGACCCCGCGAGGCAATAGGTTCCGTCCGCGCCAGCCCGAGGCAATGAGTTCCGCATGCGGAACTCATTGCCTCGAGAGCGGCGGATCGGAACCTATTGCCTCGCGGGCCATGGTGAACTGCCGTGCGTTGAGCGCTCGCCGCTAGCATCGGCGGCTCATGTTTGACGCACTCTCTGACCGGTTCGACGGGATCTTCAAGCGCCTCCGCGGGAAGGGCAAGCTCAGCGAGGCCGACGTCGACGAGGTGCTCCGCGAGATCCGCGTGGCGCTCCTCGAGGCCGACGTCAACTTCCAGGTCGTCAAGGGGATCCAGTCCCGCATCCGCGACCGGGCGGTCGGCATCGAGCTGGCGGAGGCGCTGAACCCCGCCCAGCAGGTCATCAAGATCGTCCACGAGGAGCTGATCAACGCCCTCGGCGGCGAGACGATCAAGATCAGCTACGCCTCGAAGCCGCCCACCGTGGTGCTCATGGCCGGCCTGCAGGGCTCCGGCAAGACGACCAACTCCGCCAAGCTGGCCCGCTGGTTCAAGCAGCAGGGCCGCAACCCGCTCCTCGTCGGCGCCGACCTCCAGCGTCCGGCCGCCGTCGAGCAGCTGCAAACCCTCGGTCGCCAGATCGACGTGCCCGTCTTCTCGCAGCCCGGCGACCCCGTCGAGACGGCCGCCGCCGGTCTGGCCGAAGCCCGACGGCTCGGGCGCGACGTGCTCATCGTGGACACCGCCGGCCGCCTCGCCATCGACGCCGAGCTGATGGAGCAGGTTCGCCAGATCTCCGACGCCGTCAGCCCCGACTACACGTTCCTCGTGGTCGACGCCATGACTGGCCAGGACGCCGTCACCGTCGCCGAGTCGTTCAACCAGACCCTGGCGCTCGACGGTGTGATCCTCACCAAGCTCGACGGCGACGCCCGCGGCGGCGCCGCCCTGAGCGTGAAGGAGGTGGTGGGCAAGCCCATCGCCTTCGCGTCCACCGGCGAGAAGCTGGCCGACTTCGAGCTCTTCCACCCAGACCGCCTGGCCGGGCGCATCCTCGGCATGGGTGACGTCCTCACGCTCATCGAGAAGGCCGAGCAGGTCTACGAGCAGGACGCCGCCGAGGAGGCCGCCGCCCGCCTCATGGACGGCCGGTTCACCCTCGACGACTTCCTCGACCAGATGCAGCAGCTCAAGAAGATGGGCCCGCTCTCCGGCCTGGTCGGGATGATCCCCGGTATGCCCAAGGAGCTGAAGGGCGCCCAGATCGAGGACGACCAGATCGCCCGGGTCGAGGCCATCATCCGTTCGATGACCGTGGCCGAGCGGGCCGACGTCGAGCTGATCGACGGGTCGCGCCGGGCTCGCATCGCCAAGGGCTCGGGCTCCGACCCCGGCGAGGTCGCGCTGCTGGTGAAGCAGTTCAGGGAGATGCAGAAGCTGATGAAGCGGCTGCCGGGCCTGTCGGGCACCAAGAAGGCCCGGGGCAAGGGCAAGAAGGGCAAGAAGGGCAGCGGTGGCGGCCGCGTCACGGCCGCGCCGACGGGTCCCGCCAACGCCCCCAAGCAGCCCTTCACCCTCCCTGGGTTGCAGTAGCAGCACTCCACGGACCACCATGGTCCGCCGCACACGTGCGGAAACACCTCTCGAGCAAGGACGAATCGCAGTGGCCGTGAAGCTCCGCCTGATGCGCATGGGCAAGAAGAAGCAGCCGACCTACCGAGTGGTAGCGGCCGACGCCCGTTCGCCCCGCAACGGTCGGTTCATCGAGATCATCGGTACGTACGATCCCCGCCATGAGCCGTCGCTCATCAAGATCGACACGGCGAAGGCGGCCGATTGGATCAGCAAGGGCGCGCAGCCCACCGAGACGGTGGCTCGCCTCCTCAAGGTGGCCGAGGCCCAGCCCGCCGCCGTCGTCGCCGCTGACGACACTGCCGACGCATGAGCGACGCCAGCATCGAGCTCGACCAGGAGCTCGACGAGGCAGACGTCAACCGGATCGAT
>JBKJIL010000145.1:0-8630 GCA_046598435.1 Acidimicrobiales bacterium | reverse complement strand
CTCGAGGCCTCGCGGCGCGGGCTGCTCGACGGCGCTGCGTGGTTGCTGGAGGTGGCCGCAGCGCTGCCCGCGCTGCACGGAGCCATCGTGAGCGCTCGGGCGGATCTGGAGCGCTGCGAGGGCGAAGAGCGAGACGCCCGCCATCACCTCGAGCGCGTCCTCGAGCAGCGCGCGGCGGCGACCGCCGCGATGGAAGAAGCCGACGAGGAGCTCAGCGGCATGAGCGGCGTCGGGATGGACGAGGTGGACCTCCGCCGGGAGCTCCAGGCCGCTGGCGAGGCGGTCCGCGCCGCCCAGGAGCTGCATGCGACGGCCGTGGCCCAGGTGGCGGCCGTGCGGGCCGCCCAGGCCGCCTTCGACGGCCGCCGAGCACCCGAGCCGACCGGGACGGTCCCGCGGGGCGGCATCGAGGACATCGACCCATCCGTCGCGGACCGGGTCAGGGAGTGGCTGCACACCTGGATCGATCACGTTGACGGGGGGGAGCGCGATCAGGAGGCAGAGGCCTTGGTGGAGGCGTGGACCGACCTCCTCGCCGACCTGGCCGAGCTCCCGGCGGAGTCGCCCCGACCCAACCCGGCCGACCTCGACGCCGTCGAGGCACGGCTGCTGGCCGCGTCTGAGCACATCCGGCACCTCGACCAGGTCGCCGAGTCGCTCACCCCTGTGGCACGCGCCGCCATCGATGCCGCCCACGACGCCGTCCTCGCCGCCGAAGACCGAACCGACCGACGCTTCGGTGCCGCGGCGGCTCGCCGCAAGCTCGAGGACCTGCGGGCTGCGGAAGCGACGCTGCTCGCCCAGCACGGGTTCGGCAGCTACCTGGATGTCGTGCTCAGCGGCGGGCGGACCAACCCGGACGGGCCCGAGCGCAGCGACGCCGAGCGCGCCTACCTCGAGGCGAGAGCGGCGCGCGACGCGATCGTCGCCGCCATGCAGGAGTCCGGCGACGAGCTCTACGTCCGCAACGAGCAGAGCCGTCTGCACGCCCTCACGGCAGCGCTGCTCGGCGTTGACCCGGGCGACGACCCGGTGGCGCTGCTGCGCAACCACCAGCGGATGCCCCGGCGGGTCGTGGACGGCCTGCGAGCGGCGCTCGCGGCGGCCGGTGTGGTGCCGTCGGGCGTCGGGCTGGCCGAGGCGGCCGCCCGATGGGTCGACGCCTACGACGCGGCGTGCACCATGCGACACGACGCCGTCTCGTCCCCCGCCGACACGGGTGACTCAGGCGACGCAGGTGACACAGGTGACGCAGAGCAGCGCCGAGTGGCCGCCGACCTCGCGGCGGCCCGCCAGGCCGAGGCGCATGCTGCGGAGCAGCTCGAGCTCGCTCGGTGTGGCGTCGACGCCTTCGAGGCGGAGCTGACCGCTCGGGCCGGGGAGGACGCCAACCGGCTGCAGCGCCTCACCGCGGCCGAGGAGCTGCGCGCCCAGGTCGCCGCCCTGACGGCGACGCTCGAGCGTGCCGAGCGCGAGGCCGCGGCCACGCTGGCCACGGCCCAGGCCCGCACCGCGGCGGCGGAGGCCGACGTGGACCGCACGGTGGCGGTGCTCGCCGATCGGGCTCGATCGATCCGTGAGCTGGCCGGCGAGCTCCCGATCGCCCAGCGCCCCGCCGGCGACCCGCTCACCGATCTCGAGGCGCTGGCCGACCAGCTCCGCGCCCACGCCGACGTGCTGGTGCCGGAGATCAGCGCGGCCGAGGACACCGCGGCGCGGGCGTCAGCCGAGGCCGAGCGAGCGGTGGGCGTAGCCGAGGCCACCCCAACTGGGCTCGAGGGCCCGCTCCCCGACGATCTGCGTGATGGCCTCGGCCAGGTGCTGCAGCAGTCGTCGGGTCGAGTCGTGGTGCTCGACGACACCTTCACCGGCGTGGCGAGCGATCTCCGCCCGCCGCTGCTCGCCGTCGTCGTGGAGCACTCGAGCTCTTACCCGATGGTGCTGCTCACGGAGGACGCCGACCTCCTGGGCTGGGCCATCGAGCTCCCGGCCGACGTCGGTACCGCCGTGCCCGCCGACCTAGTTGTCGCCGACATCGATCTCCGCCAGTCCACGCTCGACCTCACGCAACGCTGATCTCAGGGAGACCGCCGTGTTCCGCAGGACCCACATCCGTTCCAAGCTCGCGGTGGCGCTCGCTGTCCCGCTGGCCGCCCTCGTCGGCATCGCCGGGTTCGAGGTGTACACCGCGGCCGCCGACGTGACCGACACGCGCGCCCAGGCCGACCTGGCCACGTCGTCGATCGGCCCGGGCAGCCTGGTGATCCGGCTGCAGGACGAGCGCAACCGCGCCGCCATCGACCTCATCGGGCTCGGGGGGTCGGCCGGCCTGCCCGTCGCCACCAACGCCGAGGCTCGTGGCCTCACCGACCCGGCCATCGCCGAGCTGCAAGGGCAGCTCTCCGGCCGAGGCGACGAGGTGTCCGCCGCCTTCGCCCCCGCCTTCGAGGCACTCGGCGACCTCGACGACCTCCGGGCCGACATCGACGCCTACACGGGCCCGATGGACCTCACCAACGACGAGCTGGCCGACGAGGTCTTCTCCCGGTACACGACGATGGTGGAGTCGTTCTTCGACGCCACCTCCAGCGTGGCGCTGGCCGTGGACGATGCCGCCCTGCGCAACGGCGTGGAGATCGTGGACGCGGCCGCCCGAGGCAGCGAGATGCGGGCCAGGATCGTGCGCAGCGTCGTGCTGGCCATGGTGACAGGCACGACGACGTCGCCCGCCGTCACCCAGGAGGTGGCCGCCCTCTACGACCGCGGCAAGGGCTTCGACGACGACATCCGCACCAACGCCACCGGGCCCTACGCCCAGGTGGCCGATCGCACCTTCAGCGAGCCCGGCGTGCAGAGCTTCAACCGCCAGGTGGAGGCCTTCCTCGCCGGGCAGGACGCCAGCATCGCCGAGCTGCTCGGGGCCGTGAAGAGCGTGCCCGACACCGGGTACATCGGGCTCCGGAGCCGAGCGGCCAGCGTCCTCGGCGCCCAAGCGGACCGCATCGAAGAGGCCGCCGCCACCCGGCAGAAGACCTTCGCAGGGATCGCGCTGGGAACCTTGCTCCTCGCCCTGATCGCCACCGGGCTGGCCACGCGGTCGATCACCCGGCCCCTGCGCTCGCTGCAGGCTCAGGCCGAGGAGATGGCCGGCGCGAGCCTGCCGGCGGCCGTCCGCCAGATCCTCGACACCCCGCCGGGCGATGACGTCGAGATGCCCGAGGTCACGCCCATCGTGGTCAAGAGCCGCGACGAGGTGGCCAAGGTGGCCGCCGCCCTCAGCGCCGTGCAGGCCAGTGCCGTCGACCTCGCCGTGGAGCAGGCCGTGCTGCGTCGCAACATCGCCGACTCGTACATCAACCTCGGTCGCCGCAACCAGAACCTGCTCACCCGCCAGCTCGACTTCATCACCGACCTCGAGCGCAACGAGTCGGATCCGGACACCCTCGAAGGACTGTTCCGCCTCGATCACCTCGCCACCCGCATGCGCCGCAACGCCGAGTCGCTCCTGGTGCTGGCCGGCGTCGAGACCTCTCGCCAGTGGTCGCTGCCGGTGAAGCTCTCCGATGTGGTGCGGGCTGCGCTCGGTGAGGTGGAGGACTACCAGCGGGTGGTGGTCCGCCATCTCGAGCCGGCTGCCATCACCGGCGCCGTCGCCGCCGACGTGGCCCACGTGCTCGCCGAGCTCATCGAGAACGCCCTGTCGTTCTCACCCCCGGAGCAGTCGGTGGAGGTCAAGGGGCGCCTGACGACGACGGGCTACACGGTGGCCGTCACCGACAACGGCCTCGGCATGCCCGAGGACGAGCTCATGCGGGCCAACCTCCGTCTCGCCGGTCGGGAGTCGTTCACCGTCGCCCCCAGCCGCTACCTCGGGCACTACGTGGCCGGTCACCTCGCCAGCCGGCTCGGTGTGGTGGTGGAGCTGCAGGACAGCCCCGCCGGCGGTATCACGGCCCGCATCGATGTGCCGATGGGGCTCCTGGCCAACGAGGAGACCGACCCGCACCTGGTGGCCGCCACCAGGTCTGCTGCGCCGGCTTCGCTCCTGCCGCCGCCGCCGCCGCCGTCGGCGTCGTCCGACGACCGCGCTCCCCGGCATGCGGCGGCGCCCGCCGCCAGCGAGTCGGTGTCGTCAGACAGCACCGCCGCCCCGTCGCACACCGCCAGCGGCCTGCCTCGGCGCAGCGACCGCGCCGCGGTGCCGGCGGACAGCGACTCCTCAGCCCCGCGGCACACCGTCGCGGCGTCGTCCTCGTCCGCCATCGAGGCGCCGCACAGCGACGGAGCTCCGCTGGCTGCGGCGGACGACCTTCCCGACCGGCGCGAGTCGTCGGACCGCGTGGCGTCGTCCGAGGCTGATCCGTCGGCCTTGTCGTCGTCGTCGGCTTCGGTGCGGGGCTTCGGCGGACTCGCGGTCAGTCGCCCGATGGGGGAGTCGCTGTACAGCGTGGCCGCCGGCCTGGCCCGGGGTCCTGAGCCCGTGGCGCCGCCGCCCGAGGAGGTTGACGGGTCGGACCACCCGGCGCCGGCCCCGGTGGTGACGACGCCGTCCGGTCTCGCTCGGCGAGTGCCCGGCGCGCAACGGCCCGACGTGTCGGTGGGGCATGCGTCCCCCGTGGTCGAAGAGGCAACGGTGGCTCGCAGCACGCCGGAGGACGTGTACTCCTTCCTGTCGAGCTTCCAGTCCGGTGTGGCCCGAGGTCGGGCCGATGCCGCCGTCGACGGCGATGCCGGCAGTCCGTCTGAACGTCCGTCCGAGAACCCCGGCGAGAGCATGGAGGAGGGTCGGTGAGCGCCCAGACCCTGAGCGACAGCGCCCGCAGCTTCAACTGGTTGCTGAACGGGTTCGTGGAGAAGACGGCGGGGGTGAGCGACGCCGTCGCCGTGTCGTCCGATGGGCTCCTGATGGCCATGTCGAGCAGCCTCCACCGGGCGTCAGCGGAGCAGCTGGCAGCGATCATCTCCGGCCTGGTCAGCCTCGGGAACGGGGCGTCGTCGTGCTTCGGGTTCGAGGCGCTCGACCAGGTCATCGTCTCGATGCGCAAGGGCTTCCTGTTCGTGTCGTCCATCTCCGACGGCAGCTGCCTCGGCGTGGTATCGGGGCGAGGATGCGACATCGGTCTGGTCGGCTACCAGACGACGCTGCTCGTGGAGCGGGCCGGCACGGTGCTCACCCCCGACCTGGTGGCCGAGCTGAAGCAGGAGATGCTGGCCTCGTGACCGAGTCGACGGGCCGAGGAGGCCACGACTTCGTGCGCCCGTTCATCATGACGGGCGGACGCACCCGGGCCACCCGTCGAGACCTCCGGGTCGAGACGATGCTGCAGGCGAGCCTCGACCACGTGCCGGCCGGCCTGCCGTCCGAGCAGGAGGAGCTGCTGCGCCTGTGCGTCGAGCCGCTGTCGGTCGCTGAGGTGGCGATTCGGCTGCAGCTCGTGCTGGGCGTCGTCGCCGTCATCGCGGGCGACCTGATCGCGGCCGACCTGCTGACCATCCACCACACCGATCCCGTGGAGATCGAGCTTGACATGCTGACCAGGATGATCGAGCGCGTGCGCTCCATCTGATCGAGATCAGCGCAGGAGGATACGTGTACGCAAGTGACAACCCCACGCCCCGAGGGCGGATCGTCCCGGTGAAGTTTGTGGTGGCCGGTGGCTTCGGCGTGGGCAAGACGACGTTCGTCGGCGCCATCTCGGAGATCGAGCCGCTGCGCACGGAGGCCGCCATGACGTCGGTGTCGACCGGGGTCGACGACGTCACCCACATCGGCGCCAAGACCACGACCACCGTGGCCATGGACTTCGGCCGGATCACCGTCGACGAGCACCTCGTGATGTACCTGTTCGGCACACCCGGCCAGGATCGCTTCGGCTTCATGTGGGACGACATCTGCAACGGTGCCCTCGGGGCTGTGGTGCTCGTCGACACACGGCGGCTCGACCAGTGCTTCCCGGCCATCGACTACTTCGAGGCCAAGGGGATCCCGTTTGTCGTCGGCGTGAACAACTTCGCCGATGCGCCGCGCTACGCCATGGCCGAGGTGATCGACGCCCTCGGTGTCGGCGACCACGTGCCGGTCGTGGAGTGCGACGCACGGGCCAAGGGGTCGGTGAAGGTGGCGCTCATCACCCTGCTCGAGAGCCTCGCCGCCCAAGCACGCGTTCGGGAGGGCGTCGCCTAGTCACTTCGCGGCGGGCCCGGCGTAGGATCGTCGTGCGAGGGGAGGCCCCGTGCGCGTCTGGATCGACCAAGATCTGTGCACCGGCGACGGACTCTGCACCGACCACTGCCCCGTGGTCTTCGTGCTGCTGGAGGACGGCATCTCGTACGTCCGTGACGCCGATCACGTGGCCAGCGACCCAGGGGGCGCCGACGATCTCGTCGACGTGCCCACTCGTCACGAGCAGGCGGTCATCGCGGCCGCCCTCGACTGCCCCGGCGAGTGCATCTTCCTCGAGACGGCCGAAGCCTCCGACCACCCTCCCGCCGACTCCGCTGCACCGGCCCACTAGCCTCGTGCCCTCCCGGGCGCGTAGCTCAGCTGGTTAGAGCGCTGCCCTTACAAGGCAGATGTCGGGGGTTCGAGTCCCTCCGCGCCCACTGAAGAAGTCCTGGTCAGGGCGCTGCGATTGGAGAGCCGACCGGCAGGCACCGATTCCATCCAGCGTCCATCCCGCGTGATTCGGACGGCTCGTCGGTAGGAGCGACGTTCGTCTAGCCCCCCTTGACGGTTGCCGTCTAGGGGGGCTAGAGATACCGTATGAAGCGCACCAAGCTGATGAAGGAGATCGCCCGGCGCGCCAAGTCCGGTGGGGTTGAGTGGGCCTTCGTCCGTGAGGGCGCCAACCATGAGGTGTGGCAGTACGGCACGCTCCGGATCACCATTCCGCGACATTCCGACATCAACGAGCTGACCGCCAAGGGAATCCTGCGCGACATCGAGGAGGCATCGTGAAGCTCTACCAGGTCAAGGCTCAGCGCTCCGGTGGCTGGTGGGCGCTCAGCGTCGCCGAGTTGCCCGGTGTCCATTCGCAGGCCAAGTCGCTGCACCAAGCGGAGTCCTTCGTCAAGGAGGCCATCTCGCTCGCCACCGACGAAGATCCCGCCGACATCGCTGTCGTCATCAACCCGGCGTTGCCGAAGACCGTGATGCGCAAGGTGCTCGCCAGCCGTCAGAAGGTGACCGCCCTGCAGCGCATCCAGGAGGAGACCGCGACACTCTCGCGCGAGGCCGCCAGGGCACTCCTCGACTCGGGGCTCTCTCAGCGCGATGCGGCCACAGTGCTGGGCGTCTCGTACCAACGGGTCAGCCAGCTGTCAGCCGGCAGCGGCGCATCCCGAGGTTCGCGGGTCACTGCTTCTCGGGCATGAAGGCGGCGCCGAGGGCCTCAGTATCGCCGATCGCTCCTCGGCCTCGAAGAGCCTCGCCTCCCGCTCGGTGCGGAACGTGCGGGAGACCTCTCGGCCATCCGGCCCGCGGAGGCGGACGTCGTAGCGAACGCCCTTCTTGGTGTCCCGTCGCTGGATGCTCATCACCGCTCCTGGCTGCGCTTGATGCAGTTCAGGCAGCGGGAGGCTGCGAGTCACCCGATGGGGATGACCGCAACCTCCCGTTGCTCGTCGTCGAGGTCGGTGTCGAGCAGGAGACCGGTCATGCCGATCACACCGTTGAGCGGCGTGCGGATCTCGTGGCTCATGGTGGCCAGGAACTCGCTCTTGGCCCGGTGGCCTGATCGGCGGCCTCCTTCGCTTCCCGCAGCGCGGCCTCGGCCGCCTTCGCGTCGGTGATGTCCTCGGAGATGCCCAGCAAGAACTTCGCGTGCCCATCCTCGCCAATGATGGGCACCTTGCGCACGTGCATCGTCCGGGTGCCCTGGGTGCGGGTGGGAACGATCTCCTCGGGGATGTCGACGAGGACCCCACCTGCGAGGGTCTCTCCGACGGGCTGTCGACTGTTGCTTGCCTGCATGTAAACTGCATGCATGCCGCACATCCAGGTTCGAGACGTGCCTGACGAGGTCCACGAGACGCTGGTCCGCCGCGCCGAGCGCGCCGGGCAGTCCCTCCAGCGGTACCTCGCCGGTCAGCTGGCGGACATCGCAGCGACGCCGACCCTCGACGATGTGCTCGACCGAGTGGAGGATCGTCCGAAGGGCCGATTGTCCCGCAAGGAGGCGATCGAGTCGATCGACGCCGAGCGTGCTCGTCGTTGACGCATCGGTGCTGGCGCCGGCGATCGTCGACGCTGGCACCGACGGCCACACCATCCGCGCTCGGCTCCGAGGCGAAACGATCGCCGGCCCAGACCTGCTCCGGATCGAGGTGCTGGCGGTCATCCGCAAGGGACTGATCGCCGGCTCCCTAACCAAGAAGCAAGCCGACGTCGCCGTGAACGACCTCCTCGACCTTCCTGTGTCCGTGTTCCCCTCCGCCCCGCTGCTGCGCCGGGCCTGGGCTCTGCGGGACAACGTCACCGCCTACGACGCGTGCTACGTCGCCCTGGCCGAGGCGCTCGACTGCCCGCTCCTGACAGCCGACAACCGGCTCGCCAGCGTGCCGGGCACCACATGCACTGTGGAGTTCGTCTGATCGCCCGGCTTGGGCTACCCAGAGCTCGGCGTGACTAG
>JBKJIL010000131.1:0-3394 GCA_046598435.1 Acidimicrobiales bacterium | reverse complement strand
GGCGCCCTCGTGGACCTCACCGATCTTGTAGCTCTTGCCGGTGTAGTAGAGGATCCGCTCGGTCGTCGTGGTCTTGCCCGCGTCGATGTGGGCCATGATCCCGATGTTGCGGACCTTTTCGAGGGGATGAGTGCGCTTCGCGTCTGCCATGGGTCTCTCGCTGCGTCGTCTCTCGCTACATGCGAACGACCGGGCCAGGCCCGGTCGTCGTGGGGAGCACCTCGGGGGCGCACCCCCTGGTGGATTGGGGGGTCGTACCTGCTACCAGCGGTAGTGGGCGAAGGCCTTGTTGGACTCGGCCATCTTGTGGGTGTCTTCTCGCCGCTTGACGGAGGCGCCGATGCCGTTGCTGGCGTCGAGCAGCTCGTTGGCCAGGCGCTCGGCCATCGTCTTCTCACGTCGCTGCCGCGAGTAGCCGACGACCCAGCGGATGGCGAGCGTGTTGGCCTGACGGGGACGGACCTCGATCGGCACCTGGTAGGTGGCGCCACCGACTCGACGGCTCTTCACCTGGAGCTGCGGCTTCACGTTCTCGATGGCCCGCTTCAGCGTGGCGATCGGCTCGGCGCCGGTCTTCTCCTCGATCGACGCGAGGGCCGTGTACACGATGTTCTCAGCCGTCGAGCGCTTGCCGTGGAGCAGCACCTTGTTGACGATCTGCGTGACCAGCACCGACCGGTAGATCGGGTCGGGCATGAGCTCACGACGGGGGGCGGGGCCCTTGCGCGGCATTAGAGGTTCACCTTCAGTTCGATCGACGTGGCTGCAGTAGCGGGCACTGCGCACATGGTTCGCTCGCTGCGCTCGCTCACTATGACTCCTTCTTGGCGCCGTAGCGGCTGCGGGCCTGCTTGCGGTCCTTCACACCAGAGGTGTCGAGGGTGCCGCGGATGATCTTGTAGCGAACGCCGGGGAGGTCCTTCACACGACCACCGCGCACGAGCACGATCGAGTGCTCCTGGAGGTTGTGGCCCTCGCCGGGGATGTAGGCCGTGACCTCCTGGCCGCTGGACAGGCGCACGCGGGCGACCTTGCGCAGGGCGGAGTTGGGCTTCTTCGGGGTGTGGGTGAACACGCGGGTGCACACGCCGCGCCGCTGGGGCGCACCCTTCAGGGCGGGCGTCTTGGCCTTTGTCGGCTTGGACTGCCGACCCTTGCGGACCAGCTGGTTGATCGTGGGCACTCAAACCTCGCGTGCGATGAGGAACTTCGGGACTTCGGAAGGCACGACGGGCCCGCAGGGCGCGCCAGTGCCGAGGGACAACTCTATGGGTCCACCACGGAGATCGGCAAACCGTGTAGTGGCCGGTTGTGGCCCGACACGGTTCTGGGGCGATGCTTCGGGCCAGGCGACGGAAGGCTCGCCCGAGAACGATCGGCGGGCGCAGGGTGACGGGCGACGAGGCTGATAGAACCGAAGGCGATGTTCGACGATCTGCTCTCTGCCAACCGACGATACGCCGCCCGCTTCCATGACCCGGGAGTGGCGGGTGTGGCCGCCAAGGGCCTGGCCGTGCTCACCTGCATCGACTCGCGGATCGACCCCCTCGCCATGCTCGGGCTCCAGCCCGGCGACGCCAAGATCATCCGCAACGCCGGAGCCCGGGTGACCGACGATGCCCTGCGCTCCCTGGTGCTGGCGACCAACCTGCTCGGAGCCGAGCGGGTCTGCGTCGTCCAGCACACGAGCTGCGCGATGGTCGGGTCCACCGAGGACCAGATGCGAGCCCGGGTGACCGAAGCCAGCGGTGCCGACGCGTCCGGCTGGGACTTCCTCGTCAGCCAGGACCAGACGGCAACGTTGCGCACCGACATCGCCCGCATCCGAGGCTGTAAGCTCATCCCGGCCACGGTCGAGATCGGCGGGTTCGTCTACGACGTCCACAGCGGCGAGCTCACCACGGCCGACCTCCGGCCCAGCGACCCCTAGCCCAGACCCCCGCGACCTCAGCCCTCGCGACCTACCACCCAGCGCGAGCTCGGCGTGGCTACGACGGTCCGACAGCTGGCTCGAAGCAACGCTGGTCCCCCATGGCGGGGGTCCGACGCCAGAGCAGGAGACCGACGCGCGCGGTGGCCCCGGCCAGGGCGATTGACGAGAGCGGGCTCAGCACCGGTACGAACGCGCCGGCGAAGGCCATGAACGCAATCGTCGTGAGGGCAAGGGCCCGACCCTCGGCAGGCCAGATCTCCCGCCGGGACAGCGCCCACCCCAACATCACCAGAGCCACGAGGAAGCCACCACCTAGCGACGAGAACAGGCGGAACGGCCACGAGGCGAAGATCGGACCGTCGAGCTCGAGCGTCGCGGGAGCGTGATGGGCGAGCACGGGGAAGGCGAAGGCCTCGACCACCATCACGGCGCTCAACACGAACGCCCCCAGGGTTGACAGCACGAGGAGCGGGACGGCCCACTCGCCGAGCCGGCGCCGATGCAGCCAGACCGTGCACGCGAGGCCCCACCACCCGAGCAGGATGCCCGCCGCAGCGCACAGGTGGAGCGCCCCCCACAACGGGGTGTCGGCGACCACCGCCCCCACGTCGCCGTCGAGGATCGTCGGATGAGGCGCCACCGCGAAGGTGAGCAACGGGCCCGCCAGCCAGAGCGCCATCGCACCTGAGCGCACGGGAACGACGTCCGCGAGGCGATCGCCCCCCGCGATCCCTCGACCACCCGGTGCCTCGAGCGTGTCGGTCACGAGAGCTCGGTTCCCGGTCTCGGGGGCTGCCACCTCATGGCATCACTCCACACCAACGCGCGAAGGCCAGACAGGGCACCAGCAGGTCAGCCCGAGGTGATGCCACCACCACCCCATCACCTCCGCACCCGTGCGGTCTCCGGACGCGACGGTGCCCGGGCCGTAGCCCGGGCACCGTCACTCTTCGTCTTGCTGCAGACGATCTTGGTCAGCCGGCCTGCTCGCCGTCGGGGAGACCGAGGACCTCGGCCGCGTCGGGCGTGCCGACCGCTGTCTGGTCGTAGCCCTCGGCCAGCCACTGGGCGATGTCCTCGTCGTCGGCCTCGGAGGACCAGTAGTCCATCGGCTGGTAGTCGGGGGCGACGGTCTCGATGTCCTTGTACGCCGCCGCCCCGTGGCCGGCGGGCGCACCCGTGCCGGCGGGGATCAGCTTGCCGATGATGATGTTCTCCTTCAGGCCGAGGAGGTTGTCGCTCTTCGACTCGATGGCCGCCTCGGTGAGGACTCGGGTGGTCTCCTGGAAGGAGGCCGCCGAGAGCCACGAGTCGGTGGCCAGCGAGGCCTTGGTGATGCCCATCATCTCGGGACGACCCTCGGCCGGCACCTTGCCGTCCTGCACGAGCAGGCGGTTCGTGTCGGCGTAGACCTTCTGATCGACGCGTTCGCCGGGCAGGAAGGGGCTATCGCCCGGCCCC
>JBKJIL010000070.1:0-12146 GCA_046598435.1 Acidimicrobiales bacterium | reverse complement strand
CTGGCCGCCCGGCTCGACCGGCACTTCGTCGATGCCGACGCCGCTCTCGAGGAGATCGCCGACCGCACCATCGCCGAGATCTTCGAGCAGGACGGGGAGGCTGCCTTCCGCGACCTCGAGTCCGACACCTTCGAGGAGCTGCTCGAGCACCACGAGCCGTGCGTGATCGCCAGCGGCGGAGGGCTCGTGCTGCGCTCCGACAACCGCGCCAGGCTGCGACGTCGGGATGTCACCGTGGTGCTGCTCGACGCTGGGCCCCGGTTCCTGGCCAGCCGGGTGGAGGGCAAGCCGCATCGCCCGTTGCTGCATGGCACCGAGTCGACCATCGACGTCCTGACCCGACTGCACACCGAGCGCTCCCCGCTGTACGCAGAGGTGGCCGATCTCACGGTGGCGGTGGAGCCGTTCCACGCCGGTGAGGACAAGCCGAAGCGGGCCCTGGCGGGGCGCATCGCCGAGCTCGTCGTGGCCCACGAAGCACGGGTGACGGCGTGATCACGCTCGAGGTCGCCCTCGCTGACCGCTCCTACCCGGTCTTGGTGGGGCCCGGCGCCAGCGCGGAGCTGGCCAGCGTCCTGGCGGCCTCTGGCACGTGCGCCGCCATCGTCACCCAGCCCGGCATCGGCATGACCGTGGACCCGGGACGGGAGCATCGCAGCTTCGAGATCCCCGACGGCGAGGCCACCAAGACCCTCGCCACCGTCGAACGCCTCTGCCGTGACTGGGCGACCTGGGGGCTCACCCGCGCCGACGTGGTGGTGGCCGTCGGCGGGGGGCTGGTGACCGATCTGGCCGGCTTCGCCGCCGCCAGCTACCACCGTGGCGTGCCGGTCGTCCACGTGCCCACGACCCTGCTCGGCATGGTGGACGCCGCCATCGGCGGGAAGACCGGCGTGAACCTGCCGGAGGGCAAGAACCTGGTCGGCGCCTTCTGGCAGCCGACCGCTGTCGTGTGCGACACCGACGCGCTGGCCACCCTCCCGCCCCGTGAGCTGCGCTCGGGCCGGGGCGAGCTGGCCAAGTACCACTTCCTGACCGGCGACGACCTCCTGACGCTCGACCTCGAGGCGCGCATTGCGGCCGCCGTTCGCATCAAAGCGGCCGTGGTGGCGGCCGACGAGCGCGAGGACCCGTCGAACCGTCGCGGCCGGGCCACCCTCAACTACGGCCACACCCTCGCGCATGCCCTGGAGACAGGGGGCGCCTACGACCTCCGCCACGGTGAGGCCGTGGCGGTGGGCCTGCGCTACGCCGCTCTGCTGGCGGCTCGTCTCGGACGCATCGACACTGCCCGCGTCGCCTACCACGACGCCGTGCTGGACGCCTACGAGCTCGACGGCAACCTGCCGGCGGGCTCCGACGCGGCGGCGTTGGTCGAGCTCATGGGCCGCGACAAGAAGGCCCTCGACGGGCTCACCTACGTGCTCGACGGCCCCGATGGCGTCGAGGTCGTGGCGGGGGTCGACCCGGCCATCGCCATCGAGACCCTGCACCAGATGGCCAGCAGTTCCACCACCAGCGAAGGGGCCGGCGCATGAGCGGCATCGTCTTGTTGTTGTCCGGACCGAACCTCAACCTCCTCGGCCTGCGCGAGCCCGAGATCTACGGCACGGCCGCCCTCGACGACCACGTGGCCGCCGCCCGAGCCGTGGCCGAGGCCCACGACCTGACCTTGGAGCACCTGCAGTCGAACCACGAAGGCGCCCTGATCGACGCCATCCAGGGTGCCCGCGGGCGCTGCGCGGCCATCGTCATCAACCCCGGCGCCTTCACCCACTACGCCTGGGGCATCCACGACGCGCTGGCCTGCTTCGACGGCCCGATCATCGAGCTCCACATCTCCAACCCCCACGCCCGCGAGGCGTGGCGCCACGCGTCGGTGGTGGCACCCGTGGCCACGGGCACCATCACCGGGCTGGGCGGCCACGGCTACCAGCTGGCCCTCGCCGCGGTGGCCCGGCTCCTGGCGTGACCCCCACGAGCTGGCCGGCCATGGACGTGGCCGGCCGGGCCCCGCGCCTGCAGGCGGCCGTGGCGGCCGTGGCGGCGAGCGGATGCGACGCCCTCATCGTCGGGCACCTCACCAACGTCCGCTACCTCACCGGCTTCACCGGGTCGGCCGCCCTGCTGGTCGTGGACGACGACGGCCTGCTGCTCGTGACCGATGGACGCTACGAGGAGCAGGCCCACGAGGAGCTGTCGGCGTCCGGCGTGAGCGCTCGGATCGAGATCGGCCGCACGACCGACGTACAGCGCCAGATCGTTGTCGGCCGTGTGGCCCACGCGCCGCGGGTGGGGCTCGAAGCGGAGCACGTGAGCTGGGCTGACCAGCAGCGCTACCAGGATGCGTGGTTTCCCGATGCGACCTTGGTCGCCGTCAGCGGTGCCGTGGAGGCGCTGCGGGCAGTGAAGGACGCCGGGGAGGTGGCCCGCATCGAGGCGGCCTGCGCCATCGCCGATGCCGCCCTGGCGGCCGTCCGGTCCACCCTCGACACCCGTCCCACCGAACGGGAGCTGGCCCGGGTCCTCGAGGCCGAGATGCGCGGCTCGGGCGCCGACGACATCAGCTTCGAGACGATCGTGGCCTCCGGGCCCAACGGCTCCCGCCCGCACCACACGCCGACGGATCGCCAGATCGAGCGCGGCGACCTCGTCGTCATCGACTTCGGGGCGCTGGTCGACGGCTACCACTCGGACATGACCCGCACGATCCCCGTCGGCGGTCTCGACGCCGTCGACGACACCCAGCGCCGGATGGTGCAGGTCGTCACCGAGGCCCAGGCGGCCGGCGTGGCCGCCGTCCGGGCCGGGGCCAGCACGCAGGACGTCGACGCGGCGTGTCGGGCGGTCATCTCCGACGCCGGGTGGCGCGACGCCTTCGTGCACGGCACCGGGCACGGCGTGGGCCTCGACATCCACGAGGACCCGAGGGTCACCTGGAGCGCGGCTGCTACGCTCGCCGACGGCCATATCGTCACCGTGGAGCCCGGTGTCTACCTCCCTGGGCATGGCGGCGTCCGCATCGAGGACACCGTCTTGGTCACCACCAGCGGGTGTCGGACTCTGACCTGCGCTCCCAAGCCCTAGATCCACGAGGTACCCCCACCATGCCGGCAGTCTCCACCAACGACCTCAAGCGGGGCATGTCCCTGAACCTCCCCGAGGGGCTGTTCCAGGTCGTCGACTTCCAGCACGTGAAGCCCGGCAAGGGCGGCGCCTTCGTGCGCACCACGCTGCGGAACATGCGCAACGGGGCCCAGGCCGACCGCACCTTCCGGGCCGACGAGAAGCTCGAGCAGGCCATCATCGACAAGCGGGACATGCAGTTCCTCTACCGCGACGGCGACGACTACGTCTTCATGGACAACGAGAGCTACGACCAGCTGAACGTGACCCCGGCGGCCCTCGCCGACGCGGCGAGCTACATCGTGGACGGCTCCAGCGTCACGCTGCAGATGTTCGGCGACGAGATCGTCGGCTCCGACCTGCCGGCTGCGGTCGAGCTCACCGTCACGGAGACCGAGCCAGGCGTGCAGGGCGACCGCGTGTCGGGTGCTCGCAAGCCGGCCACGCTCCAGACGGGCCTCGTGCTCCAGGTGCCGCTGTTCGTGAACCCGGGCGACCGCATCAAGGTCGACACCCGCTCCGGCGACTACATCACCCGGGCCTAGCCCCGCATGTCCCTCGCCATCGAACGGCGGGCCGCCCGCGAGCGCGCCCTGGGCCTGCTCTACGAAGCGGAGGCCAAGGGCCTGTCGGGGGTCGACGTCCTGGCCTCGCTCCCCGTACCGGCCGACGACTTCGCCGACGCGCTGATCCGCGCCGTCGACGACCACCGAGAGCGCATCGACGCCCTGCTGGAGCGCTTCGCCCAGGGCTGGACGCTGGCGCGCATGCCGGCGCTCGACCGTGCCGCGCTGCGCATGGGCTCGGCCGAGCTCATCGCCCGTCCGGATGTCCCCACCGGCGTCGTGCTGGCCGAGACCGTCGAGCTGGCCTCGCGGTTCTCCACTGACGCCTCGGGGCGGTTCGTGAACGGCCTCCTCGCCCGCATCGCCGAGGAGGTGCGTGGCGATCGTCACGTCACCACGGGCGACTCCAGTGCCCACCTCCTGGACGAGCCCGAGGAGCCGCTGCAGCCCGAGGTCGACGGTCTCGTCATCGACCTCGATGGCGTGATCCGGCACTGGGACCCGGCCTACGGCCCGGAGGCCGACGCTCGCCTGGGCATCCCCGTCGGTACCCTCAACGAGGTGGCCCTGCACGAGGACCGCCTGGCCCGCGTCGTCGACGGCCGGCTCCCGTTCGAGGGGTGGTGCGAGGAGATCGGCGCCGAGATCGCAGCCCGTCACGGGATCGACGCCGGCGCGGCAGCCGACGCCTGGGCCACGTCGTCGTGGCAGATCGACCTCGATGTGCTGGGCCTGGTGGCGGCGGTCCGTGACGTCGTTCCGGTGGCGCTGCTGTCCAACGCCAGCACCCATCTGCTGATCGATCTCGAGCTGTGCGGCATCGCTGAGGACTTCGATGCGGCCATCAGCTCGGCCGACATCCGTGCCGCCAAGCCCTCGGCGGCTGCGTTCCAGGCCGCCGCCGATCGCCTCGGCGTGGCGCTTGACCGGCTCCTCTTCATCGACGACACCCAGTCGCACGTGGAGGCCGCCCGCTCCCTCGGCATGCGGGCGGAGCGCTTCATCGGCGTGGACGAGCTGCACGCCCAACTGGCGTCGCTGCAGCTCCTGCGGTGACCCCGAGCGCGGCGCCGGTCCCCCTGCCCGATCCGCCGCTCGGCCACGGCGCGCTGCTGTTGCGGCCCTGGCGCAGCACCGAGGCGCCGGTGCTGGTCGAGGCCTGGGCCGACGCCGAGGTGGCCCGATGGACCGGTGTGCCCGAGCACCGCCAGCTCGCTGATGCCCGCCGCTGGATCCGCGGCGATGCGCACCGACGGGCACAGGGCCTGTCGCTCGACCTGGCCGTCGATGTCGGGGGCGTGGTCGTCGGCGAGGTGGGGCTCTCCGAGATCGACACCACCGCCCACACGGCGGAGATCGGCTGGTGGGTGGGAGGGCCGCACCGACGCCAGGGCTGGGCGGCCAGGGCGGCGGCGCTGGTGGCGGCCTGGACGGTGGAGGAGCTCTGCGTGGACGTGGTGCTGGCCCGGTGCGCAGCCGCCAACCCGGCCTCTGGTGCGGTCGCTCGCAAGGCGGGGTTCTCGCTCGTCGACTCGGCCGATGGGAGCGAGCTGTGGAGGTTCCCGGACGCGGGCGGTGCTACCCTGGGCGCCTGACCGTGAAGCGAGTCCCGTGAGGCTCGCACGGACAGGAAGGACACCGGCTTGGCCGAACGCGAACGCCGCTCAACGCCCCCCTACGGGGGCGTTTTCGTTGCCCGGAGCCAGGTGATGGACGCCGATGACGTCCGCCGGGCCATCTGGCGCATGGCCCATGAGATCGTGGAGCGCAACCACGGGCTCGAGGGCGTCGTGCTCATCGGCCTGCAGACCGGTGGCGTGCTCCTCGCCGAGGCCTTCGCCGAGGCCCTCACCGAGATCGACGGGGCCGACGTGCCGGTGGGCACGCTCGACGTGGCGCTCTACCGCGACGACATCGGCATCCGGCCTGTCCTGCCCGAGGCCGTCACCGACATCCCGGTCGATCTCGACGGCGCCATCGTCGTGCTCATCGACGACGTCCTCTTCACCGGCCGCACCATCCGCGCCGCCCTCGACGCCCTCAACGCCTACGGCCGGGTGCGGGCCGTGCAGCTGGCGGTGATGGTGGATCGCGGCCACCGGGAGCTGCCGATCCGGCCCGACTACGTGGGCAAGAACCTGCCCACCCGGCGCGACGAGATGGTCAACGTCAGCCCCTCTGGCGTCGACCTCGGCGAGCTGATCAAGGAGGGCCGATGAACCACCTCCTGTCGATCGCCGACCTCACCGCCCCCGAGCTCGACCAGATCCTGCGCCTCACCGACTCCTTCGCCGAGGTGAGCCGACGGGCCATCCCCAAGGTTCCCGCCTTGCGCGGCAAGAACGTCGTCTGGCTCTTCTACGAGGACTCCACCCGCACCCGTCTCAGCTTCGAGCAGGCCGCCAAGCGCCTGTCGGCCGACACCATGACCTTCAGCGTCGGGTCGTCGTCGGTGAAGAAGGGCGAGTCGCTGCGCGACACGGTCCTCACGATCGAGGCCATGGGCGTCGACGCCATCGTCGTGCGCCACGCCTCGGCCGGGGTGCCGTGGCAGATCGCCCGCTGGCTCGACGACCGCGTGAGCGTGGTCAACGCGGGCGACGGCTGGCACGAGCACCCCACCCAGGCGCTGCTCGACTGCTACACGATCCGCGAGGAGCGGGGCTCGCTCGACGGGCTCCACATCGGGATCATCGCCGACGTCAAGCACAGCCGCGTGGCTCGCTCCGATGTGCTGGCCTACACGGCGCTCGGCGCCGAGGTCACCCTGGTGGCGCCCCCGACGCTGCTGCCGCCCAGCCTGGAGGGCTGGCCGGTGCGGGTGAGCCACGACCTCGACGCGGTGCTGCCGTCGCTCGACGTCGCCTACCTGCTGCGCATGCAGCGCGAGCGGATGACCGAGCACCTCGTGCCCTCGCTGCGCGAGTACACCGCCCGGTTCGGGCTCACCAGCCGCCGGGTGGAGGCCATGCGCGACGACGCGCTGGTCATGCACCCGGGACCCATGAACCGCGGCGTCGAGATCAGCGCCGAGGTGGCCGACCTGCCCCGCTCGGTGATCATCGACCAGGTGCGCAACGGCGTCGCCGTGCGCATGGCGGTGCTGTACCTGCTGCTGGGCTCCGGTGCCGACAAGGTCCTCGGCCCCGAACCCGTCGTCAACGACGCGCTGCTGTCGCTGGAACCTGAAGGAGTCAACCGCTGATGCCCACCATCGTGCTGAAGGGCGGGCGAGTGATCGACGCCACCGGCGACCGGCCGGCCGATGTCGTGATCGGCGACGACGGCCAGATCGCGGCCGTGGGCAACGACCTCACGGCTGACCGCACGATCGACGTGGCCGGCTGCGTGGTCAGCCCGGGCTTCGTCGACCTCCACAGCCACCTGCGCCAGCCCGGCCAGGAGGAGGCGGAGACGGTCGAGACGGGTGCCCGGGCGGCGGCCCTCGGCGGCTACACGTGCATCCTGGCCATGCCCAACACCACGCCGGCCATCGACCACGCCGGGATCGTGCGCGAGGTCCTCGAGCTCGGCCGCACCGCTGCCTGCGACGTGCGGGTGTCGGGAGCCATCACGGTCGGACGGGCCGGCGAGCAGCTGGCGCCGCTGGCCGAGATGGCCGAGCTGGGCGTGCGCTTCTTCACCGACGACGGCGCCGGTGTGGCCGACGCCCGCCTCATGCGCCGCGCCCTCGAGTACGCGTCGGGCATCAAGGTCGCCGGCCCCGACGGCCAGCGCCAGAGCGTCGTCCTCGCCCAGCACTGCGAGGACCCCGTCCTCTCCGCCGGCGGCCACATGCACGAAGGGGAGTGGTCATCTCGGCTGGGCATCCCCGGGCAGCCCGCCGAGGCGGAGGAGCTGATGGTGCTCCGCGACCTCGCCCTGGCCCGCCTCACCGGGGCCCGGGTGCACTTCCAGCACCTGTCCACGGCCCGCTCGATCGAGATGGTGCGCGAGGCCAAGCGGTCGGGGCTGGCGGTCAGCTGCGAGGCGACCACCCACCACTGCACGCTCACCCATGCCGCCTGCGCCTCCTACGACCCAGTGTTCAAGGTCAACCCGCCGCTGCGCACCGACGACGACGTCGCCGCCGTGCGAGCCGGACTGGCCGACGGCACCATCGACTGCATCGCCACCGACCATGCCCCCCACACCCAAGAGGCCAAGGAGGCGGCCTTCGACCAGGCGCCCCCGGGCATGCTCGGCCTCGAGACGGCGCTGGCCCTGGCCCTCACCAAGCTCGAGCTGCCACTGGCCGACGTCCTCGGGCTGCTGTCCTGGCGTCCCGCGGCCATCCTGGGCGTGGCCGACGAGCACGGGGGACCGGTGGCCGCCGGCCGGCCGGCCCACCTCGCCGTGATCGACCTCGACCACACCTGGACGGTCGACCCGGGTGCCCTGGCCAGCCGCAGCCGCAACACCCCCTACGCAGGCTGGGAGCTGCGCGGGAAGGTGCGCCACACCTTCCTGGGCGGCGAGCCTGTGGTCCTCGACGGTGAACCACAACGATGAAAGATGCACTACTCTGCATGACTATGCACTACTTCATGAACCGCCGGGCCCCCGTCGAAGGATGGGGGCGATGAGCGGGCGCGACGCCCTCCTCGTGCTGGCCGACGGCACCACCTTCGAGGGCGAGGCCATCGGTGCGGACGCCGTCGTGGCCACCGGCGAGGTGGTGTTCAACACGGTGCTGGCCGGCTACCAGGAGGTGCTCACCGACCCGTCCTACGCCGGGCAGATCATCACCTTCACCTACCCCCACATCGGCAACTACGGCGTGAACCTGGCCGACTTCGAGAGCCGCCGGCCCTTCTGCCGCGGCATCGTGGTGCGCGATCTCGCCCGGCGCCGCTCGAACTGGCGCAGCGAGGCCGACCTCGACGCCCAGCTGCGCACGTACGGCATCCCGGGCATCGCCGGCATCGACACCCGCAAGCTGACCCGCCGCATACGCGAGCTCGGTGCCATCCCGGGAGCCTTCGGTGCCCTCGATGCCACCGACGAGGCCGCCCTGCTGGCCGCGGCCCGCCGCGAGCCCGGCACCGACGGCATCGACCTGGTGGCCCAGGTCACCACGCCGGAGCCCTACCGGCTGGCCGACGGGCAGCGCCCGCTCGTCGTGGCCTACGACTTCGGCATCAAGCGCACGATCCTGCGCCACCTCGCCTCGTGGTTCGACGTGGAGGTGGTGCCGGCCGGCACCACCGCGGCGGACACGCTGGCCCGGCAGCCCGCGGGGGTCTTCCTGTCCAACGGCCCCGGAGATCCGGCCACGGTGCCCTACGCCAGCGAGGCCATCGCCGGCCTGCTCGGCAACGTGCCCGTCTTCGGCATCTGCCTCGGGCACCAGCTCCTCGGGCGAGCGCTGGGCGCGGCGACGGTGAAGCTCCCGTTCGGTCACCACGGTGGGAACCACCCGGTGCGGAACCTGGCCACCGGCAAGGTCGAGATCACCAGCCAGAACCACAACTTCGCCGTCGACGCCGACTCGCTGGCCGGGCGGGCAGAGATGAGCCACGTGAACCTCAACGACGGCGTCTGCGAGGGCCTGCGGGTGCTCGACGCCGACGCCTTCAGCGTGCAGCACCATCCCGAGGCCGCACCTGGCCCCCACGACTCTGCCTACCTCTTCGAGGAGTTCGCCACGATGCTCGGGGTCACCGAACGCCGCGCCACGCCCTCGGGGCACCCTCTGGCCGAGAGGGGCGTGGCCTGATGCCGCGTCGCGACGACATCGAGTCGATCCTGCTCATCGGCGCCGGGCCCATCGTCATCGGCCAGGCGTGCGAGTTCGACTACTCGGGCACCCAGGCGTGCAAGGTGCTGAAGGAGGAGGGCTACCGCGTCATCCTCGCCAACTCGAACCCGGCCACGATCATGACGGACCCCGAGTTCGCGCACGCCACCTACGTGGAGCCGCTCGACATCGACATCCTGTGTCGGATCATCGACCGAGAGCAGCCCGACGCCGTGCTGCCCACCCTCGGCGGCCAGACTGCGCTCAACCTGGCCATGCAGCTCGTCGCTCGCGGCGCGGTGGCCACCCCCGGCACGCCCGAGCTCATCGGCGCCAACGCCGAGGCCATCCGCACCGCGGAGGATCGCGAGGCGTTCAAGGAGGCCATGCAGGGCATCGGCCTGCGGGTGCCGCCGTCGGCGGTGGCCCGCACTCTCGAGGAGGCCGAGGACGTCGTCGGCGCCATCGGCCTGCCCGTGGTGATCCGCCCGGCCTACATCCTCGGCGGCAAGGGCACCGGGATCGCGTCGACGCCGGCCGAGTTCGCGGTGCTCGCGGCGGCCGGCCTGGCCGCCAGCCCGATCAGCGAGATCCTGATCGAGCGCTCCATCGCGGGCTGGAAGGAGTACGAGCTGGAGGTGATGCGCGACCGGGCCGACAACTGCGTCGTCATCTGCTCGATCGAGAACCTCGACCCGATGGGCGTCCACACCGGTGACTCCATCACGGTGGCTCCGGCTCAGACGCTCTCCGACGTCGAGTACCAGCTGATGCGCGACGCCGCCTTCGCCTGCATCCGCCGCGTCGGCGTGGAGACGGGCGGGTCGAACGTCCAGTTCGCGCTCAACCCGGCCGACGGCGAGATGGTCGTCATCGAGATGAACCCGCGCGTGTCGCGGTCCTCGGCGCTGGCCTCCAAGGCCACCGGCTTCCCGATCGCCAAGATCGCCGCCAAGCTGGCCGTCGGCTACACGCTCGACGAGATCACCAACGACATCACCAAGGCCACGCCGGCCAGCTTCGAGCCCACCATCGACTACGTCGTGACCAAGGTGCCGCGCTGGGCCTTCGAGAAGTTCCCCGGCAGCCCCGGGGTGCTCGGCACGTCCATGCAGTCTGTGGGCGAGGCCATGGCCATCGGCCGCACCTTCCCCGAGTCGATGCAGAAGGCCATGCGCTCCCTCGAGCACGGCCGCCTCGGCCTGGCCTGCGACCCAGGGGAGCGGGCCATGGACGAGCTCGACGACGAGGAGCTCGTGAGGCGAGCCGCCATCGCCACCCCGGACCGCCCCTTCCACCTCGAGGCGGCTCTGCGGCGCGGCATCTCCGTGGAGGTGCTGGCGGAGCGCACCAAGGTCGATCCCTGGTTCCTCGACCAGCTCTCGATGATCGTGGAGGAGCGGGCCGCGCTCGCCGAGATCGGCTTCGCCGGCATGGACCGTCGGGCCTGGCGGCGGGCCAAGCGGCTCGGGTTCGCCGACGCCCAGCTGGCATGGCTCTGGTCCACCCCGGAGGCCCCCGTCACCGAGGCCGAGGTGCGAGCGACTCGCGTGGCGGCCGGCGTGACCGTCACCTTCAAGACGGTCGACACCTGCTCCGGCGAGTTCGAAGCCCAGACGCCGTACCACTACTCGACCTATGAAGATGAGGACGAGGTCGTCCCGTCGGGGCGGCGCAAGGTGCTCATCTTGGGCTCCGGGCCGAACCGCATCGGCCAGGGCATCGAGTTCGACTACTGCTGCGTCCACGCCAGCTTCGCCCTGTCGGATGCCGGCTACGAGACCATCATGCTGAACTGCAACCCCGAGACCGTGTCGACCGACTACGACACCTCGGACCGGCTCTACTTCAAGCCGCTCACCCTCGAGGACGCCCTCAACGTGATCGAGGCCGAGCAGCGCTCCGGCGAGCTGGTCGGGGTCATCGTGGGCCTCGGCGGCCAGACCCCGCTCAAGCTCTCGGGCACGCTGCCCGCCGGCTTGGTGCTCGGCACGTCGCCCGAGTCGATCGACCTGGCCGAGGACCGCGAGCGCTGGAACGCGCTGTGTGCCCGCCTCGAGATCCCCCAGCCGGCCGGTGGCACAGCCACCACGCTGGAGGAGGCGCAGGCCATCGTCGACAAGATCGGCTACCCGGTGCTGATGCGACCGTCCTACGTGCTGGGCGGCCGGGCCATGGAGATCGTCTATGACGACGAGTCGCTGCGCATCGCCATGGACCACCTGGCCCACTTCGGCAGCCTCGGCAAGGAGGGTGGCCTGTCGGCGGAGCGCCCGGTGCTCGTCGACCGCTTCCTCGAAGACGCCACCGAGGTCGACTGCGACGCCATCCGCGACCACGCCGGTGGGTTCCTCATCGGCGGGATCATGGAACACGTCGAGGGGGCCGGCGTGCACTCCGGCGACAGTGCTTGCACGCTTCCGCCGCACTCGCTCTCGCGTCAGACGATCGACGTCATCACGGAGTACACCCGCCGCATCGCCGACGCGCTCGAGGTGAAGGGGCTCATCAACGTCCAGTACGCCGTGAAGGCCGACCAGGCCGTCGTGATCGAGGCCAACCCACGTGCGTCGCGCACCGTGCCGTTTGTGGCCAAGGCCACGGGTGTCCCGCTGGCCAAGGTCGCGTCGCGCGTGATGCTCGGAGCGACCCTCGAGGAGCTGCGCAAGGAAGGTCTGCTCACCGAACCGGTCGTCGGTGATCACGTCGCCGTC
>JBKJIL010000064.1:0-8675 GCA_046598435.1 Acidimicrobiales bacterium | reverse complement strand
ACGAGCCCGACCTGGTGCGCGGCGCCGGCCGCCGGCACGTACAGCGGCCCGGCCGCTGGCACCAGCGAGTCGAGCACAGCCCAGCCCAGCTCGCGGTGGTCTCGGTGGTTGACGTAGCTGTCCCCGAAGAACACCGCCGTGGGATCGGGCGCGACCACGGCATCGGGTCGGTGGCGACGGATGACACCCACGAGACGGGCTCGCAGCTCAGCGTCGTCGTCGATCTCGCCATCGGGGTAGCCCAGGTGCTCCACGGTGGCGACCCCCAGCACGGCCGCCGCGTGCGCCACCTCCTCGGCCCGGTGGGCGGCCAGCACGTCGGGGTCGACCGACGGGTCGGCGCTGCCCTTGTCGCCCCGGTTGGCGATGACCAGGTGGATCTCCGTGCCCGAGCCCGCCCACCGGGCCAGCGTGCCGCCACAGCTCACCTCGGGGTCGTCGGGGTGGGCGTACACGGCCAGCGCCCGTTCCGGGATGTACGTCTCGATCACCTGGGTGCCTCCCGCATCGGGAGGACCATAGGTGCTCTCGCGCCCGCCGCTAGCGTCGATCCGATGCCCGACCTCGACGAGCTCCGAGACCTGGCCGAGTCCACCGCTCGGGCCGCCGGCGCACTGCTGCTCGACGGCCTCGACCAGGTTCGCACCGACGTGGGGACCAAGTCGAGCGGCACCGACATGGTCTCGGAGATGGACCGGGCCGCGGAGCACCTGATCGCCGACCGACTGCTGGGAGCCCGGCCCGACGACGGGATGCTCGGCGAGGAGGGCACCAGCCGAGCGGGCACGAGCGGGGTCCGGTGGGTGGTGGACCCGCTCGACGGCACCACCAACTACCTCTACGGCCTGGCCGGGTTCGGCGTGTCCATCGCGGCCGAGGTCGAGGGCACCGCGGTGGTCGGCGTGGTGCTCGACGTGGTCCGCGACGAGCTCTTCGCGGCCATGCTCGGCCGCGGGGCCACCCGCGACGGCTCCCCCATCCGCACCTCCGCAGCCACGGACCTGAGCAGTGCGCTCATCGCCACCGGGTTCTCCTACGCCGCCGACCATCGAGCCCGCCAGGCCGCTGTCCTCGTGCACGTGCTGCCCCGGATCCGCGACATCCGACGCTTCGGGGCCGCCGCCGTGGACCTGTGCTCGGTGGCCTGCGGCCGCGTCGACGGCTACTTCGAGCGGGGCCTGGCCCCGTGGGACCTGGCCGCCGGCGGGTTGATCGCGGCCGAGGCCGGTGCGGTCGTCACCGCCATCGACGGCGGTGCGGTCACCCCGGGAGACGTCCTCGCCGCCGCGCCGGGCATCGCGGATCAGCTCCGCCGAGTGCTGACCGACGCCGGAGCCACCGAGAGCTGACGCTTCCGGAGATGGACACCATCGCCCAAACCGTCCGGTACTGCCGATCTGTAACCCGATTGCAACGGGAACGGCACCGGACCGCCGATCGGGTCGGGCAGGCTGCCCGCATGACGCCCGTCGCCGCCCGACGAGCGCCGGTGACCGTGCGCACCGATGGTGCTGCAGTGGTCCTCGAGCTCTCCGATGTCCTCGACCCGCTCGTCGGTCGGGTCCTCGTCGACGCCGTCGCGTCGGCCGTCGCCACCGACCCCGAGCGCGTCGACATCGACCTGCGCCACATCGTGGGCTGGACCGATGGGGGGGCACGCGCCCTCGTCGAGTGCCGGGTGCTGTGCCGCGACCTGCCCGGCGGCCTGCACTATCGCACCGGCCGAGGTCCTGGCCGCGAGGCCCTCCTGGCCGCCTATTCCTGATCCCGGGACCGCCCGAGGGGGCCCTCCACGGCCCCCATGCCCCCGGACCACCGCTCCATGAGGCAGGCTGACGGGGTGGGAACCCGGATCCTGGCCGTTGAGGACGATGAGCGCATCCGCACCGCGGTGCGCCTCGCCCTCGAGGACGAGGGGTGGACGGTCGCCGAGGCCGCCAACGGCGAGGAGGCCCTGGCTCAGTTCCAGCAGGAGCCGGCCGACGTCGTCCTGATCGACATCATGCTGCCCGACATCGACGGGTTCGAGGTGTGCCGCTCGATCCGACGCACGTCCGACGTGCCCATCGTGATGGTCACCGCGCGCGCCGACACCCACGATGTGGTGGCCGGGCTCGAGGCCGGGGCCGACGACTACCTCACCAAGCCGTTCGCGCCGAAGGAGCTGTCGGCGCGGATCCGGGCGCTGCTCCGACGGGCCCGCACCTCTGAGGTCAGCTCGCCCCACCTGCGCTTCGGCGATCTCGAGATCGTGCCCGAGGAGGGCGTCGTGCGGCGCAACGGGCGAGATGTCCACCTCACCAAGACCGAGTTCCGGGTGCTCGTCGAGCTGGCCCAGAGCCCCGGCCGGGTGTTCAGCCGCGAGGTGCTCCTCGAGCGCATCTGGGAGCACGGCTACTTCGGTGACG
Organism: Acidimicrobiales bacterium; assembly: GCA_046598435.1. Lineage (GTDB taxonomy): Bacteria > Actinomycetota > Acidimicrobiia > Acidimicrobiales > VFJN01 > VFJN01. The sequence goes on along the minus strand of JBKJIL010000064.1, from coordinate 6,267 downwards.
GCCGGCTCGTCGACGTCCACGTGCGCCGTCTCCGCACCAAGATCGAAGCGGATCCAGGCAACCCGCGCCACGTCGTGACCGTGCGGGGCCTGGGCTACAAGCTCCAGGTCTGACGGTCCCGCTGTGCGACTTCCCACCATCAGGCGCCGGCTCGGTCTCCGCGCCCGGATCACCCTCGCCTTCGCCGTGGGTGCCCTGCTCCTGTCGGCGTTGCTGTCGGCGACCACCTGGGCGCTGACCCGGGAGAACCTGCTGAACCAGCGGCAGGACTCGGCCACGGTGGTCGTGTACCAGAACGCCCGAATCGTCCGGGCCCGGGTCACGCCCGGCACCGACAAGCAGGCGCTGGTGAGCTCGCTGTCGACGCCCCTCGGGTCGCGGCCCATCCTCTACGCCGACCAGGAGTTCGTACCCCTCACGCCCGAGTTCGGGCAGGACGCCATCCCCGAGGCGGTGCGCGACGCCGTGCTGGCCGGCCAGCCGGTGCGCATGCGCTACGAGCTGCGGGGCGAGATGCAGCTCGTGCTCGGGATCCCGATCCCCTCGGTCGACGCCGCCTACTTCGAGATCATCTCCCTCGACGACCTCCAATCCACCCTCGAAGCGCTGGGCGTGTCGCTGGTGGGCGCCTCGCTGCTCACGACGCTGGCAGGGGCGGCGCTGGGCGCCTGGTCGAGCCGTCGGGCCTTGCGCCCCCTGTCGGGCGTGTCCACGGCGGCCATGGCCCTCGCCGCGGGCCGGCTCGACACACGTCTCGAGGCCAGTGACGACCCCGACCTCCGCCCCATCTCGGCGTCGTTCAACGACATGGCCCAGACCCTGCAGGACCGCATCGAACGCGACGCCCGCTTCGCGTCCGACGTGAGCCACGAGCTGCGCTCGCCGCTCATGACCCTCGCCGCCTCCATCGAGGTGATGAACAACCAGCGCGACGAGCTGCCCGATCGGGCCCGCTCCGCCCTCGATCTCATGGTCGGCGACATCGACCGCTTCCAGCAGCTCGTGGAGGACCTGCTCGAGATCTCCCGATTCGACGCCGGCGTGGCTCGCCTGGAGCTCGACGAGGTGCACCTGGCCGAGCTCGTCATGCAGGCCGTCAGCCACTCGAGCGACGCCGACGTGCCGGTGGAGGTCGACGCCGAGCTGGCCGGCGTCGTCGTCCAGGCCGACAAGCGCCGCATCGTCCGCCTGATCGCCAACCTCCTCGACAACGCGGCCAAGTACGGAGGGGGCGCCACGAGCGTCGCCCTGCGCCGGGCCGAGCACGGGGTGCAGATCAGCGTCGAGGACCAAGGTCCCGGCGTGCCCGAGGAAGACCGCCACGTCATCTTCGACCGCTTCTCTCGGGGCGCGCTGGCGGGCCGACGCAGCAACAGCGACGGCGTGGGCCTCGGTCTGGCCCTCGTGGCCGAGCACGTGAACCTGCACGGTGGCAAGGTCTGGGTCGAAGACCGCGTCGACGGTGGCGAAGGGGCCCGGTTCGTCGTGGAGCTCCCGGTCGAGGAGCACGAATGAGGCGCGCCCACGGACCCTTGCGAGCGGTGCTCTGGACCTTGGCCCTCCTCGGGCTCCTCGTGGGCGCGGCAGGGTGTGGCCTGAACGCTGACAGAACCCCCCAGGCCATCGATGCCGAAGACCTCCCGCCGGACCTGCTCGATCCCAATCCGCCGACCAGCACGACCCTGCCCGGCACCACCACCACGTCGGTGACGGTGTACCTGCTCATCCGGGCCGGCACCACCACCCGCCTCTCCCCCACCCAGCGGGAGGTCGCCGATCCCACCAGCCTCGGGGAGCGCATCCGGGCCCTGCTGGCCGCCACGTCGGCGCAGGAGCAGGACGCCGGGCTGATCTCGTCCATTCCCAGCGACACGGTGCTCCTCGACGCCGATCTGAACGAGGCCGACGAGGAGCTGGTGATCAACCTGTCAGGCGCCTTCTTCGACGTGCAGGGCCAGGAGCTGGCCAACGCCTTCGCGCAGCTCGTCTACACCGTCACCGAGATCAGCGGAGTTCGCCGGGTGCGCTTCAAGGTGGATGGAGAGGCGCAGCGGGCACCGAACGCCGAGGGGATCGAGCAGGACGGCGCCGTGACGAGAGCCGACTACGCGGCGCTGGCCCCCGGCGCGCCCTAGCTACTCGAAGAACACCTGCGCCACGTCGTAGAGCTCGGGGTCGACCAGCTTCAGCTCGCCCACCGCCACCTCGAGGGGCACCCGCACCACCGAGCCGTTCTGCAGGGCCACCATCGTCCCCCACGCCGCGTCGTGCACGGCATCGATGGCGGCGATGCCGAACCGGGTGGCCAGCACCCGGTCGAAGGCGGTGGGGGTGCCGCCGCGCTGCACGTGCCCCAGCGTGGTCACCCGCGTCTCGTAGCCCGTGCGGGCCTCGATCTGCTCGGCCAGTCGGGTGCCGATCCCACCCAGCCGCACGTGCCCGAAGGCATCGACCTCACCCGACTGGAGCTCCATCGTCCCCTCCCTGGGGGTGGCCCCCTCGGACACCACGACGATCGACGCCAGGCGCTTGCCCTCCGTGTGACGGTGCCGGATGGCATCGCAGACGGCTTCCACGTCGAAGGGCTGCTCGGGGATCAGGGTGATCGTGGCCCCGCCGGCGATCCCGGCCCAGGCCGCGATGTGGCCGGCGTGGCGGCCCATGACCTCGACGACCATCACCCGGTCGTGGCTCTCCGCGGTGGTGTGGAGCCGATCGATGGCGTCCACGCAGATCTGCACGGCGGTGTCGAAGCCGAAGGTGAGCTCGGTGCCGGACAGGTCGTTGTCGATCGTCTTGGGGACCCCGACCACCGACATGCCCTCCTGGGCCAGGCGATGGGCCACACCGAGGGTGTCCTCGCCACCGATGGCGATGAGCGCGTCGACATCGAGCTCGCGCATCGTGGCCCGGACCCTGTCGGCACCGCCCTCCACCTTGTACGGGTTGGTGCGCGACGAGCCGAGGACGGTCCCACCCCGTGGCAGCGTGCCCCGCATCTTCTCCACCCCCATGGGCACCCAGCGGCCTTCGATGGCGCCCTTCCAGCCATCTTCGAAGCCGATGAGGGCATCGCCGTAGGTGCGCTCGCCCTTGCGGGCGACGGCTCGCATGACCGCGTTGAGGCCGGGGCAGTCGCCGCCGCCTGTGAGCATCGCGACTCGCATGTGGTCTCCTCCACGTTCCGTCGAGCACATCGGCCCCGACCGACACGACGCTACCGATATCGTCGGCGCCCATGTCCGTCGTCATCGCCATCGACGCCGGCACCACCGGGGTGCGGGCCTTTGCGCTGCGGTCCGATGGTGCGGCGGCCGGGTTCGCCTACCGCGAGTTCACCCAGCACTTCCCCCGACCTGGGTGGGTGGAGCACGACGCCACCGAGATCTGGGAGGCCGTGCAGGCCACCCTCACCGAGCTGTGCGCCACGCTCGACGAGCCCATCGCGGCGGTGGGCATCACCGATCAGCGCGAGACCCTGGTGGCATGGGACCGCCGCACCGGCCGTCCCCTGCACCGGGCCATCGTGTGGCAGGACCGCCGCACCGCGACGCGCTGCGACGCGCTGCGCGCCTCGGGCGTGGAGCCCCTCATCCGGCGTACCACCGGGCTCGTGATCGACCCGTACTTCACGGCCACCAAGGCGGCGTGGCTCCTCGACGAGGGAGGGCTCACCGCCCACGCCGACCTGGCCCTCGGCACCATCGATGCCTGGGTGCTCTGGAACCTCACGGGCGGTCCCGACGGCGGCGTGTTCGCCACCGAGCCGTCCAACGCCAGCCGCACCATGCTCCTCGACATCCGCACCCTGGCATGGTCGGCGGAGCTGCTCGACCTGTTCGGTGTGCCTGCCTCGGCGCTGCCAGAGGTCCGTCCGTCGAGCGGGCGCTTCGGGGTGACGGCTGCCGGTCACGGCCTGCCGGCCGGCGTGCCGATCTCGGGCATGGCGGGTGATCAGCAGGCCGCCCTGTTCGGACAGGCGTGCCTGGAGCCAGGCATGACCAAGAACACCTACGGCACCGGGAGCTTCGTGCTCATGCACGTGGGCGACACCTGCCCGGAGCCCGTCGAGGGGCTCCTCACCACCGTGGCCTGGACCCTCGCCGACGGCACCCGCGCCTATGCCCTCGAGGGCGCCATCTTCGTGACCGGAGCGGCCGTGCAATGGCTCCGTGACGGCCTCGGGATCATCGGTGACGCGTCCGAGGTGGCCGCCCTGGCCGCCACCGTGCCCGACACCAACGGCTGCGGCCTCGTACCGGCCTTCACGGGTCTCGGGAGCCCGTGGTGGGACCCGTATGCCCGCGGGACGCTCTCGGGCATCACCCGGGGCACCAACCGGGGGCACCTGGCCCGGGCCGTCCTCGAATCCATCAGCCTGCAGACCCGTGATGTGGTGACGGCGATGAGCGCGGCATCGGGCTACCCGGTGCGGGCGCTCAAGGCCGACGGCGGCGCCTCCGCCAACGATCTGCTCCTCCAGATGCAGGCCGATCACCTCCAGGTTCCCGTGTCCCGCCCCCGCATCCAGGAGACGACCGCCCTCGGTGCCGCCTACCTGGCCGGCCTGGCCGAGGGCGTGTGGTCGTCCCCCACGGACATCACGGCCAACTGGCAGCTCGACGCCACCTTCGTGCCCGCGCTCGACCGTGCCGCGGCCGACGCGCAGCACACCCTGTGGTCGCGCGCCGTGGAGCGGTCGCGCGGCTGGGCACTCGAAGACGGCTGAGGCCGGCCCGACCAGCCCGCCGATGGTCAGCGGGTCAGGTGCAGCTGGGGTGGCTGACCCGAGCCCGGCTGCGGGCCAGCTCCCGCAAGCGGGTGTCGGAGATCCGGGCCAGGGCGGCCGCCTGCCGACGCTCACGGGCCCGGTACGCGGTGCCCTCGCGGCCCAGCAGGAGGGCCAGGCCCGACGACGGCAGCGGCGCCCACACCACATCGTCGGTGCCGCCCCCACTGGCGGTCACCCGCGCCGACTCCTGACTTCCGGCCACGAAGGCCAGGAGCCATGCCGTGGGGGGCAGGGGCCCATCAGCGCAGAGCACCTCGCCGTCCTCGATGGCCACCACGGCCGTCCAGTCGGCGCCGATCACCCGTCCGGCGTGGACGACCAGCGCCTCCACCAGCTCGTCGCGCTCGGTGGCACCCACGAGGATGGCGGCCGTCTCCAGCGCATCGAGGCGTGGGTCGTGGAGCGCGTCGACGACCGGACGGATCTCCTCCACGTCGACCCCGTCGACCTGCTGCACCTCGTGCACGAGCAGCTCGGTGAGGGCACCGTCGGGGAGCTCGACGACCAGCTCGTCGATGGCACGACCGGCGCCTCGCTCGAGGATGTCGATGCCCACGATCTCGCCTCGCACCGCACCGATGCGGCTGGCCACCTGGCCCAGCGCGCCTGGGCGGTCCGGCAACCACATGCGAACGACGTACGTCTCCATGTCCGGGACCGTACGCAGCGCGTGTGAACGCGGTGTTACTCGCCGGACACACCGGGGAGAACACTCCGCCCGGCACCGTTCTTGACCGTTCGGTCAAGTGACCGTACGGTTCCGGCGTGACCAGGCGATTGACGCAGCGGGGCAAGGACCGACGGGACCAGCTGATGGCCTTCGCCACCTCGCGCTTCGCCGAGCAGGGGTACCACCCCACCTCGGTGTCGGAGATCGTGTCGGGCATGGGCGTCGGCAAGGGCGTCTTCTACTGGTACTTCGACTCGAAGGAGCAGCTCTTCCTCGAGATCCTGCGCGAGGCGCAGACCGACCTGCGCCGACGCCAGCAGCAGGCCATCGGTGACGAGGAGGATCCGGTCCGTCGGATCGAGCTCGGCCTGCGTGCCTCGATGGCGTGGTCAGAAGCGCACCGCGACCACAACAAGCTGATCCAGTTCGCGGCCACCGAGGCCACCTTCGCGGGGGCCCTGCGTCGAGGCCAGGACATCGCGGTCGCGGACGTCGTCAAGCACGTCAAGGAGGCCATCGCGCAAGGCCGCATCCGTGACGCCGATCCTGATGTGCTGGCCCACGCCATGGTGGGCGTAGCCGGGCACCTGACCCGGACCTTCATCTACGAGCGCGGCGACGGCGCCGAAGGGGTGGCTGACGGGGCCGTGGCCTTCTGCCTGCACGGGATCCTCGGCGGCGCCGCGGACTAGTGCCGTGTCAGGCAACGTTTGCGATGTCCGACGCCGGCCAGGAACACCGCTGACGGCGTCCTCGGCCTCGCATTCGCTGGTGGAGTCCTTCGGCCTGCGTCCTTGTCAGCGGC
>JBKJIL010000028.1:0-3694 GCA_046598435.1 Acidimicrobiales bacterium | reverse complement strand
ACGATGGATCAGACCGCACCCACCCGCCCGCCCGCGCCGCAGCTGGTGCCGCCGGAGCTGTGGCCCGACCCGCATCCGCACTACCACCGGATGCGCGCCGAGACACCGGTGATGGCCGTCCCCGACTGGGACGAGTTCGTGTTCACCCGCTGGGAGGACTGCGAGCGCATCCTGCGTGATCCCACGATGAGCTCCGACCCGTCGCACCGGCGGATGCAGGTGCCGTTCATGGACTTCGGCGGCATGGAGCGCCCCAGCTCGATGCTCATGATGGACCCGCCCGACCACACTCGGCTGCGCAAGCTGGTGAGCAAGGCCTTCACGCCCCGCACCGTCGAGCGGCTCCGCCCCCACGTGGCCGAGCTGGCTCACGGCATGCTCGACGCCGTCGACCCGTCGGGCTTCGACCTGATCTCGAACGTGGCCTTCCCGCTCCCGGTCACGGTGATCTGCGAGCTGCTGGGGGTGCCGGCGGAGGACCAGCACCTCTTCGGGCCCTGGAGCTCGGACGCGTCCCGCATGCTCGACGGCGACCTCGACGACGCCACGATCCAGCGCGGGATCATGGCCTTCATGAGCCTGGTCAACTACCTCAACGGCATCTTCGAGGAGCGCCGGGCCGCCCCGCGCGACGACCTGCTCTCGGCGCTGCTGGCCGCTGAGGAGGAGGGCGACCGCCTCTCCGAGGAGGAGCTGCGCTCCACCGTGGTCCTGCTGTTCGTCGCCGGCCACGAGACCACGATGAACCTCATCGGCAACGGCACCGTTGCCATGCTGCGCCAGCGCGAGCAGTGGGAGCGGCTGGTGGCCGACCCGTCGCTCGCCCCCGGCGCGGTGGAGGAGTGCCTCCGCTTCGACGGGCCGGTGCACCTCACGGGTCGCACGGCCACGGTCCCGTCGGTGGTGGCCGGGGTGGAGATCGAGCCCGGTCAGGGACTGGTGACGTTGCTGGCCGCCGCCAACCGCGACCCGGAGCGGTTCCCTGATCCGGATCGGCTCGACATCACGCGGCCTGACAACCACCACCTCACGTTCAGCCACGGCATCCACTACTGCCTCGGCGCAGCCCTCGCCCGGGTGGAGGGCCAAGAGGTGTTCAAGGCCATGGCCCAGCGGTTCCCCGACCTCGAGCTCACCGAGCAGCCCGTCCATCGCGATCACTTCGTCCTGCGCGGGTACCAAGCCGTCAACCTCGCCGCGCGCTGACCCTCGAAACCGTTCTCGGGCGGTCTTGTGGGCGCAGCGCCCACAAGACCGCCCGAGAACGAGACGTGGTTCGCGTTCCGGCCGTCGTGGCTGGATGAGCGAAGATGCCTGCCGTGACTGCGCCTGATCCGACGCCGGGGCTCGACGAGCTGCGCTTCTACGACACCCGCACGCGCCAGGTGCAGCGGTTCGAGCCGCTGCACCCCCCGACGGTCGGCATCTACACCTGCGGCCCCACGGTCTACGCGCCGCAGCACCTCGGCAACATGCGCAGCCAGCTCTTCCCCGACCTGCTGCGCCGCGTGCTGCTGGCCGGCGGGTACGACGTCACCTACGTCACCAACATCACCGACGTGGGCCACCTCGTGTCCGATGCCGACGAGGGTGACGACAAGATGGAGCAGGCGGCGGCCACCGCCGGTAAGACAGCGGCGGAGATCGCGGCCCTGTTCACCGAGCAGTGGGCCCACGACCGCACCCGGCTCGGCTGCCTCGAGCCGGACATCGTGCCCAAGGCGGCTGACCACATCGGCGAGCAGATCGCCATGGTGCAGACCCTCGAAGTGCTCGGCCACACCTACGTGATCGACGACGGCGTGTACTTCGACGTGTCGACCTTCCCCCGCTACGCCGAGTTCGCCGGCCTCGACCTCGACGAGCTGGAGACGAGCGGGCGCGTGGAGCGCATGGAGGACAAGCGCCACCCGGCCGACTTCGCGCTGTGGAAGCGCACACCCGCCGGTGTGACCCGCCAGCAGGAGTGGGACTCGCCGTGGGGCCGCGGCTTCCCCGGTTGGCACATCGAGTGCTCGGCCATGGCCACGAAGTACCTGGGCGATCGCTTCGACATCCACACCGGCGGCATCGACCACGTGCGGGTGCACCACACCAACGAGGTGGCCCAGAGCGAGTGCGTGCTCGACGTGCACCCGTGGGTGCAGACGTGGATGCACAACGAGTTCCTCGACCTCGCCGGTGCCAAGATCTCCAAGTCGAAAGGCGACGTGCTGCTCGTCGACACGTTGGTGGAGCGGGGCATCGACCCCCTGGCCTTCCGCTACTTCTTCTTCCAGGCCCACTACCGCCAGCAGCAGGCCTTCACCTTCGAGGCGGTGGAGGCGGCCGGCACCGCCCTGCGACGACTGGTGGGCCACGCCGTCGTCGCCCGGGAGGCCGGCGGCACACCCGATCCGGCCAAGGTGGCGCCGCATCGCCGCCGCTTCTGGTCAGCCCTGGCCGACGACCTCAACGCCCCCCAAGCGCTGGCCGCCGTGTGGGAGGCCGTGCGAGCCGACGACCTGAGCCCGGCCGACACGTGGGAGGTGCTGGTGGACGCAGACCGCGCGCTCGGCTTCGGCCTGGCCGACGCGCAGGCGCCCGATGCCGACCAGTCGGGCTCCGACCCGCGCATCGACGCCCTGGTGGCGGAGCGACAGGCTGCTCGCGCTGCCAAGGACTTCGCCACCTCGGATCGCATTCGCGACGCCCTGGCGGCGGAGGGCATCGAGCTGGTGGACAGGCCCGCCGGCCCGACCTGGCGCCGCCGCTGATCCTCACCCCACCCATCTGTGCACGCTCAGCACCGCAAGGCGGTGCTGAGCGTGCACAGAACGAGGGGGTTCGGGTGGGTCAGCCGCCCACTGCAGCGAGGGCGTCGATGATGCCGTCGCCGTACACGTTGTTGTACGACGCGTCGCCGCGGCACTCGACGTTCCACCGACCGGCCGGGGTTCGGCCCACGGTGCCGTAGTTGTACCGGGTGCAGGCGTGGTCGGTGGCGGTGCCCTTGAGGACATCGCGCACCGCGTCAGGGGCCATGGTGAGCTCGCCGTCGTCACCGTCGGCGCTGCCGTACTCGCTGATGATCAGCGCCGCCACGCCCACCGCGTGCGGTGAGGCCATCGAGGTGCCCTGGATCCACTGGTAGTACCCGCACGTCGTGCCCGCGGTGTCGCACGACTTGATGACGAACTCGTTGGTGGGCTCGCCGGTGACCGGGTCGATGTCCCCGTTGGCGATGCCGACGCCACGCGGGTACGGCCCGAGGATCATGTTCTCCGGGGTGCGGTAGTCAGCGGTGCCGTGGAAGTCGCGGTACCAGCCGCCGGGTGCCGCGACGTCGATCTCGTCGATGCCCCAGTTGGAGTAGTCCGCCTTCTGACCGGAGAGGCCGACCGACGACACGCTGAGCACGTGCGGGGCCTCGCTGGGGAGGTCGAGGCAGTCCTTCGTCACCCGACGGGTGTAGGCGCCGTCGTACGCGTTGCCGTCACCGTCGAGTGCGAAGTCAGGGCTGCTGTCGTCGAAGCGCTGCGGGGCGGTGAGGTCGGTGTGCCCGTTGCCGGCCGCCGCGATGAGCGTGACGTTGCCGTCGTGGGCGTACTCCACGGCCTCGTTGACGGCGGCCAGGATCGTCTGCTGCTCCGCGATCTCCTCAGCGGTCGGGTGACCACCGGAGTGCGTGAGGTAGGCGTCCGCCGACGGGCAG
>JBKJIL010000323.1:0-6254 GCA_046598435.1 Acidimicrobiales bacterium | reverse complement strand
CGGCCTCCGCGGAGGCCGACCACCTCCTGGTGCGAGCGGCGGACCTGCTCGAGCGGGTGCCCCCAGAGCGGCGGCCGGTGCTCGAGCTGCAGGTGCGTCTGCTGCGGGGCGCGGCGGCGGCCGCCGTGATGGGCTACGCCGCACCCCAGGCGGTCGTCGACTTCGCGGTGGCCCAGTCGCTGGTGCCGGCGCTACGACCCGAGGGGCACCTCGATGACGGAGCTCCCGCCATCGGTGGCCGGCCGGTGTCGGAGATCGTCTGGTCGGTGTCGGGCCTCTGGGCCACGTTGATGCTCCAAGGGCGTCTCGACGACGCCGACACGGTCAACGTCGACCTCGTGGCGCGCCTGCGCCCCTACGGCGAGCTGCGCTCGTACTTCGTCAGCAGCCGGGCGTTCATCGACTTCTTCCGGGGCGACTACGACACCGCTGCTCAAGGCCTGCAGGCCTCGCTCGACCACCTCGGCCGGATCGAGCTCCCCGCCCGCCTCCCGCTGCCGAACGACCCCACCAGCACGGCGCGCGCCCACCTCGCGTTCGTGGAGGTGGTGCGGGGGCGCTTCGCCGAGGCCGATGCCGTGGCCGACGTGGCCCTCGACGACGCACGGGCGCAGCCCTTCCCTCGCGGCCCCTTCTCCGCCTGCTACGCCCTGGGCATGCGGGCGGCCACCGAGGCCACCCTCGGGCGCGTCGACCGGGCGACCGCCTTCGCCGCCGAGCAGGTGGAGCTGGCCGACCGGCACGGCTACGTGTTCTGGACGATGGTCGGCGGGGTGCACAAGGCCACCCTCGAGCTGCAGGCCGGGGACGAGAGCGCAGGCCAGAGGGCAGCCATGACCATCGCCATCCTCCGCCAGATGGGGGTGCTCGTCTGGCTGCCGTCGTTCCTCGCCGCGCTGGCGGCGGTGCACCTCGAGCGCGGCGAGCTGGCCGCCGCCGAGGCGCACCTGGCGGATGCATCCGAGGTGGCAGAGCGGGCGGGCGCGCACTACTGGTCGGCCGAGATCGGACGACTGCGGGCGCTCGCCCGGCTGGCCCAGGGCGACCCGTCGGGGCTGGCGCTGCTGCGGGAGTCGGTTGCCCTCGCGACCCGCCAGGGCGCGGCGCTGTTCGAGCTCCGGGGACGGACGGCGCTGTGCGAGCAGAGCGACGACTCAGACGGCCAAAAGTCGCTCACCAGCCTCGTCGAGCGTCTCGGCGTCGGGGCGGGTGCCGAGCTCCCCGACGTCGTCAGGGCGCAGTCGGTGCTCATCGAGCGCCGGTGACGAGGATCGCCGTCCTGGGGGGCGGGATGGCGGGACTGGCAGCGGCATGGCGGCTGTCGGATCCCGACGGTCCCGCCAACGAGGTGACCGTCTACCAGCGCGGCTGGCGCCTGGGCGGCAAGGGCGCCAGCTCCCGCGGCATCCACGGGCGGATCGAGGAGCACGGCCTGCACGTGTGGCTCGGGTACTACGACAACGCGTTCCGCCTGATGCGCGCCTGCTACGACGAGCTCGATCGCGGATCGTCTGACCCCGAGTGCCCGATCCGGACGTGGGAGGACGCCTTCACCCCGGCCAGCGTCGTCGGGCTCGGCTCTGACCTCGAGGACGGCTGGCACGACTGGCTGGCGTGGTTCCCCGAGGACGACCGACGCCCGGGCGAGCCGATCACCGGTGACGAAGGGTCAGGGCTCGACGCGGTCGACCTCCTCCGCCAGCTCCTCGCGCTGGCGGCACGGTTCGGGGAATCCCTCGACGATGGGGCGCCGCCCGTCGTCCGTCGAGCGGTGCTCAGCGCGTCGCCCACCCGCCCGACGCGGCCTGGGGCCCTCACCGACCTCGCACGGGGCCTCGGCATCGGGTTGCGGAGCGTGGCGCCGGGCGGGCGGGCCGCCGAGCGGACCGCTCGCTTCGCCGAGCTGGTGGTGGCGATGGCGCGCGGGATCGTGGTCGACGGGCTGCTCGTGCGCGGTCTGGGCGCCATCGATCACCTCGACCTGCGCGACTGGCTCCGCAGCCACGGCGCCTCCGACGCCGCCCTCGACTCGCCCTTCGTGCGGGGCGCCTACGACCTCGCCTTCGCCTATGCCGACGGCGACTGCGCACGGCCTCGCTTCGCGGCCGGCACCGGGCTGCTGCTCACCGGGCGCATGTTCTTCGCCTACCGGGGTGCGATGTTCTGGAAGATGCGAGCCGGGATGGGCGACATCGTGTTCGCGCCGCTGTACGAGGCGCTGCGTCGGCGAGGGGTGCAGTTCCGGTTCTTCCACCGACTCGATCAGCTCCACCCCAGCGCCGATGGCACCCGGATCGACGCCGTCACCCTCGGCCGCCAAGTCGCGCTGCGGCCCGGGCTCGACGCCTACGAGCCGCTCGTGCGGGTGGGCGGCCTGCCGGTGTTCCCCGATCAGGTCGATCTCGAGCAGGTGGTCGGATCGGCCGCCGTCGCCGACCAGCCCTTCGAGTCCCATGGATGCCAGTGGCCCGACCACGGCGCGGTGCGCCTCGAAGCGGGCCGCGACGTCGATCACCTCGTGCTGGCCGTCTCCATCGGCATCCTGCCCCACGTGGCCGGGGAGGTGCTCCGCCAGTCGGGTCGGTGGCAGGCGATGGTGGACCACGTCGGCACGGTCGCCACCCAGGCCCTGCAGCTGTGGTTGCGCCCGGACGAGCGCTCGCTCGGCTGGGCGCACCCGCCGGCGTCGGTCACCGGGTGCGGGGCACCGCTCGACACGTACGCCTCGATGAGCCAGACCCTGCCCTTCGAGGCCTGGCCGGGGGCCGACGCGCCGCGCACGGCCGCTGCCTTCTGCGCCGTGCTGCCCGAGGCAGCCACCCGCGGCGATGCCACGGCCTCGGTGCGGGCCGGCGCGGCGGCCTTCCTCGACGAGCGGGCGGGCAACCTCTGGCCCGAGGCGGTCACCGCCGACGGCAGCTTCCGCTGGGACCTGCTCTGCGGGAGCGAGCCGGGCTCGACCGGTGTGGACGCGCTGCGGTCGCAGCACGTCCGAGCCAACGTCGATCCGTCGGACCGCTACGTGCAGTCGCTGCCCGGCAGCGCGAGGCATCGCCTGCGCGCCGACGGAAGCGGCTTCGCCAACCTCGCCCTGGCCGGTGACTGGATCGACACCGGCCTCAATGCCGGGTGCATCGAGGCCGCCACCCTCGGCGGGCTGCAGGCCGGCAACGCCGTGCTCGGCCGAGTGCTGACCCACGGCACGACTGGGTTCCGCCCGAGCCAGGTGGACCATGAGGGATCCTGACGTCGACGCCTCCCTCGAGGCCTCCCTCGACGCCTCCCTCGACGCCCCCGTGGACGTGGCCGCGCTCGGCTTGGCCACGGCCGCTTCGGTGGTCGAGCGCATGCTGGAGCTCGGCCGCTCGGCCACCAGTGGTCTGCGCCTCCCGCTGCCCGGCAACGTCGACCCGCCCCGAGCGGCCTCGGATGCCGGCAACGAGCCCGGATCGACCACCGACGACGACCGCACGGAGCGCGCCCGCCAGGCCCGCCGGTTCCGAGCCGACGCGGAGCGGTTGGTGGAGCTCTACGCGGACTGGACCCGTCTCCTGGTCGATGGGGCCGCCGCCCTGGCCGAGCAGGCCGTGGGCGGCGAGTCGGGGCGGGACGGCCGGGAGTCCGGGCTGTCGGCCATCCTGGTCCTCGGCCCCGTGTCCGCCGGGTCGACCACCACCACCTCGGCCTGGTTGCACGTCCTCGACGGCCCGCCGACGTCGCCGGCAACCCTGCGGGCGACAGACCTCGTGGCCCACGACGGCGCCACCGTGCCGTCGTCGGCCGTCGCCTCCCTGCCCACCATGCTCGACACCTCGGTGGCGAGGTCCTCGCGTGAGGTGCGGGTCACGATCGCGGTGCCCCCCGCCACCCCGCCGGGCGCCTACCACGGCCACCTCCTGGCCCATGGCCTGCCCGAGGTGGCGCTGCCGGTGCGGCTCGAGGTCGTGGCGTGAGCCAGGTTGCCTCCGCCGTCGACGTGGAGGCCGCGCTGGCGCACTACGGCGCCATGACCAGCGCCGCGCTGCGCGTGCACCTGCCGGATCGAGAGCCTCAGGCGCATCTCTGGGAGCTGGTCGCCGACTACCCCGGCCGCGGCGGGAAGGCCATCCGCCCCAGCCTGTGCCTCGCCACCTGCGTCGCCTTCGGTGGCGCCCTCGACGAGGCCCTCCCCTCCGCCGTCGCCATCGAGCTGCTCCACAACGCCTTCCTCGTCCACGACGACATCGAAGACGAGAGCGACCTGCGGCGCGGCGAGCCCACGCTGCACGTCCGCCACGGTGTGCCTCTGGCCCTCAACGCCGGGGACGCGCTGGCCCTGCTGGCCGGCTCGGCGCTGCGCGACAACCGGGCCATCCTCGGTGGCCGACTGGCGGCCGAGGTTGGGGAGGAGTTCGACCGCATGGCTCGCCACACCGTGGAGGGCCAGGCCATCGAGCTCGGCTGGCGTCGTGACGCCCCCGAGCTCCTCACCGCGGATGACTACCTGCACCTCATCCTGCTCAAGACGTGCTGGTACACCACCATCCACCCGCTGCGCATCGGCGCCCTCATCGGGTCGTGGGGGCGAGCGGATCCCGAGCGCCTGGTGCGGTTCGGCTTCTACCTGGGCGCCGCCTTCCAGATCCGCGACGACCTCCTCAACCTGACCGGGGACGAGACGTCCTACGGCAAGGAGCTCCTTGGCGACCTCTACGAGGGCAAGCGCACGCTCATGCTCAACCACGTGGTGGCCGCGGCCACCGGCAGCGAGCGCGCCGCGCTCCTCGACTTCCTCAGGCGAGATCGATCGGCGCGGACCCCGGCCGACGTGGCGGCCGTGCTGGAGGCGATGCGCGGCCACGGCAGCATCGAGCACGCCGAGGCCTTCGCCCAGGGCATCGCCGATGCCGCGCACAGCGCCTTCGAGACGGCCTTCAGCGACGTGCCCGACGGCGAGGACCGGCGCTTCATCGAAGCGCTCATCGGCTGGATGCTCGAGCGCGTCGGCTGACTGACTGGACGACCTGGCCCCGAGCGCTGCTAGAGGTCGGCGACGAGATGGGCGGCCGCGCCGCGGAGCGCCGTGGCCGTGGGGGTGTCGCCGAAGGGGGCCAGTGCGCCCACCGCTTCCTCGACGTAGGACCGGGCGACCTCGATCGACTGGGCGACGCCGTCGGACTCGCGGACCAGCTTGCGGGCCCGGTCGAGGTCGGCGCCGTCGATGGGACCGCCGAGCAGGGCCCGCAGCTCGGGCAGGCCACCCTGAGCGAGGGCCCGGATGACGGGCAGGTTGTAGATGCCCTCGGCGATGTCGTGGCCGGCGGGCTTGCCGAGCTCCTCGTCGGTGGCGACCACGTCGAGGATGTCATCGACGACCTGGAACGCCATGCCGTAGTGACGACCGAAGGCGGTGAGGTCGTCGATGTGGTGGCGCGGGAGGCCTCCGACGATGCCACCCACCCGGCAGGCGGTGGCGAACAGGGCGGCCGTCTTGCCCTCGATGGCGGCGAGGTAGCTGGCCTCGGTGCGCTCGGCGTCGTAGGCCCGCCGCAGCTCGTGCACCTCCCCCTCGCACAGACGGCCGATGGTGGCCGCGAGGAGGCCGGCCACCTCGGTGCCCAGCCCAGCCGCGATCTCCGACGCCTTGGCCAGCAGGAAGTCGCCGGCCAGGATGGCCTTGAGGTTGCCCCATCGGAGGTTCACGCTCTCGGCGCCCCGGCGGGTGTCGGCCTCGTCGATCACGTCGTCGTGGCAGAGCGAGCCCACCTGCACCAGCTCGACGGCCACCCCGCCGAGGATGACGTCGTCGGTGACCGCCGCCGCCACGCCGTCGGGGTCGGTGGCCAGAGCGGCGGCCGACGCGACCGCGAAGAGCGGTCGGGCCCGCTTGCCGCCGGCGGTGATGAGGTGGCCCCCCATCTGCGCCATCAGCTCGTCTTCAGCCGCCACCGCCTGCAGCAGGGCGGCCTCCACACGGGCACGGTGGCCGTCCATCCCGGGCAGCTGGAGGAGGGGGTTGGCGTCGACCACCTGGTGAGGCTAGGCGAGCCTCCCACCCCGCCGGAAACCTACAGAACTGCTCACGAGCGGGGCCGAACCTGCCGATGGGACAGGAGACCGTGGCCCGCGGTGGGATGGTAGGGGCGAGGGGTACACTCGACCCACGGATCCCCCAAGAAGGGCGGGAGGCTCACTTGTTCGAACGCTTCACCGACAGGGCCCGACGGGTCGTCGTGCTGGCACAGGAGGAGGCTCGCCTCCTCAACCACAACTAC
>JBKJIL010000239.1:0-7727 GCA_046598435.1 Acidimicrobiales bacterium | reverse complement strand
CAGGGGGCGGCCGTCACCCGCCGGCGGCGCGAGCGTCGGACCAGCGCCAGGGCGGCGGCCGCGCTGACGATCGCCGCCACGCCCACGCCGATGGGCAGGATCGGGGAGCGACCGCCGTCGTCGCAGCCCGCGGCGACCGCGGCGAGCGGCGCCAGGCCGTCGACGGGGGCGGCGCAGGGGTCGTGGACGACGAGGTGGCCCTCCACGCCCGCGTCCCGGTAGGCCTCGCGGTGGTTGCCGAGGGCATAGGTGCCGGGCAGGTGCGCCTCGCCACCAGCACCGCCGACGGGGATGACGGTGAGCGACTCGAGGCCACCGATGGCGGTGGAGCCGACGAGGTTCGAGCCGTCCATCAGCGGTTCGATCGGCCAGCGATGGCCCTCCAGCGAGAACACCTGCGCCTGCTCGCTCCACGGGGCCACGACGTGCAGGCGCAACGGCTCCCCGGCGTAGGCATCGAGCGTGGGCGCCGAGTCCCCGAGCCCGTAGTTGAGGCCGGCGGCCCCCTGGATGGCGGTCGTGTACGGCATCCGGTGAGTGCCGATGCCCTCGTCGCTGTCCTGCATGAACAGCACGGCGTCGCGCCACTGCTCGCCGGCGGCGGTGGTGATCGTGGCTGACCACCCCACTGACGGCTCGGCGGTGGCGCCGGCCGGCGCGATGGCGACGGCCCCGTAGAGCCCGAGGCCGGGGCTGGTGGCCAGGTTGCCGCCGTCGCGGAGCAGCGCGGCGCCGGGGCCGTAGTCCGGGTGGACGTAGAAGCGGTAGGTGTGACGCTGGCCGACGGCGACGAGCTGCGCCGGGTTCCGGCCGACCTCGAGGCCGGCGTCGAGGGGGTCGTAGGCGAGCCCGTCGGCGTGGATCGACACCGGGTCGCTGCCCGCGGGCAGCCGGTTGGTGAGGGTGAGCTCGAGGCAGTCGCCCACCGCCGCTCGCACGACCAGTGGGCTGACCGGGTCGTCACCGTTCATCGCCGCGTCGGCATCCGCCAGGGGCACGAAGGCCCGCCCGATCTCGGGGGCGAGCATGGGCAGGCGGGCCTCGACCGCCGCGATGTCGTAGCGCCGCACCGGGGCCGACGCGGGGCACAGCGGCGGCGGGGGCTGATCGCTGGGCGTGTGGCCGGGGAGCGGTTGGAGGTCGGGGATCACGGGCCCGTCCTCGACGCGGAACAGGCCCCACGCGCCCTCGCGCAGCTTGAGGGCCCGACCGTTGGCGTAGAGGTAGTCGCCGGCCCGGCGCTGGGGTCCGCCGGCGGCCGGGATGCTGAGGTCCATGCGCTCGCTGATGCCGAGTCGGGCCGTGCTCGTGGGCGCCGAGTCGGGGCTCCACGGCTCCCGGCGGAACCAGTGCCCGTCGAGGTGCCAGGTGTGCACCTCGTTGGTGCCGCTGACCGTGGCCCGGACCACGACAGGGTCGCCGACGTAGGAGCGCACCATCGGGGTGGCCGGATCGCCGTGGGTGGCGGAGGACAGC
Organism: Acidimicrobiales bacterium; assembly: GCA_046598435.1. Taxonomy (GTDB): domain Bacteria; phylum Actinomycetota; class Acidimicrobiia; order Acidimicrobiales; family VFJN01; genus VFJN01. The sequence continues at coordinate 6,251 of JBKJIL010000239.1, read as the reverse complement.
AGGCTGGCGGGTGGTCCGTCGCGACGGTCGAGGGGTTCGGCGCGGAGCCCGATGTTGCTGCCAGGGGAGCGGTCGACGTTGGTGAGCCGGTTGCCGTCCTGGAGGAAGGAGACGAGCTCGCGGAAGCTGCCGCTGATGTCGGCCGACACGGGGGTGCCCGTGGGCACGTGGATGTCGGCGATGGCTCCCGAGGTGACCTCGGCGCCCGTCGAGGGGTCGTGGTAGGTGCTGCCGGGCGGCTCGACGACGAGCGCCCCGACCAGGCCGTGCTGCCAGGTCTGCAGCCCGTTCACGTGGTCGTGGAAGTACGCCGTGCCGACCTGCGCATCGGGGTACCAGCGGTAGCGGACGAACTCTGCGCTCACGATGGCCCCCGCCGGGTGGGCGTTGCGGAGCGGACGGTCGAAGCGCACCCGCGGACCGTCGATGGCCACCACGCGGCGGAGCTCGAGCATGGCGTTGTCGTCGAGGTCCACGCCCACGAGTCCGCCCACCGACAGGGAGCTGGGGTCGTCGACGACGACGGTGTCGGCTCCGGCGGGCGTGGCCTCGGTCGTGCGGCCACCGGCCTCGGTGAACGGGCGGACGGTCTGCTCGTAGTTGAAGCCGGTGTCGACGCCGTCGCCGGCCTGCACGTCGAACTGCACGAAGTGGATGTGGGCGCTCACCTTGCTGAACGGGTGGTTGGCGTTGTCGGGCACCTCGTTGGTGAACAGCACGTCGACGCAGTCCTCGGTGGCGTTGGCGCGCACGGCCAGCGGCTGCCGGGTGGCGGGGTCGGCTCGTACCTCGGCCTCGTCCTCGCCGAGCACGAAGAGCATCCCGGCCGGGTCCACCAGGTTCTCGCGCCCGTTGAGCGGGACGGGCGCCTCGATGGCGCGCACGTCGAGGGGCTTCTGCACGGTGCCCGTCGGGCAGAGCGAGGTGGGTCCGTCGGCCCCCGGCGGTGGGAGGTCGCCGTTGGCGAGCGGCGTGTCGAAGAACGGCGCCGGACCGTGGTCGGGCGCAAAGGGTGGTCGCCGGCCCAGGTGCGGACGCAGCATCGGGTAGGCGGGCTTGCCGGTGGCGGGATCGAACAGCACCGCAGGACGAACCCCGGGCGTGGGGGATCGGTAGCCGGGCCAGGTCTCGGTGGTCTCCGGCTCGCCCACGATGCGGCCGCCCTCCTCGGTCCAGTCCCACACCGACGCGTCGTAGGCGCTGGGGCGGCCGGCCGGCGGCAGGTGCCGCCGCGCCACGGCCAGGGCGTCGGGGGTGAGCTGCGCGCTGTCGACGGCCGGCACGATGCCGTGGGCGTCGTCGTCCAGGGCGGGCAGCGGCGGGAGGGCGTCGGTCGACGCCGGGCCGTCCTGCAGCGTGTTGTACACCCGCCAGATGCCCCACATGCCGGCGAAGTAGTGGTGGGCGATGTGGCAGTGCACGAGGTGGTCGCCGGCGCCCTGCTGGCAGCCGCCGGCCGAGCACTCGTGGTCGATGTCGAAGGCCTCCGACGGGCCGATGCTCTGCGAGTCGGTGCGCTCCGACGGACCGGGCAGGAGGTCAGGGTGCTTCTGCACGCCGGTGCCCGAGCCGGTGGGCCCCGCCCCCGGCTGGCGCCGCCAGCGCACGGAGCCGCCGTGCACGTGGTGCACGTGGAAGACCTCAGCCCCGGCGTGCACGACCCGTTCCTTGACGGGCTCGCCCACGTAGGTGCGCATGATCGGGGTGGCCGGGTCGCCGAAGGCGTAGCTGCTGTAGGCGACCGACTCGTCGGCGATGCCGGTGCGCTCCTTCCCGAGCTGCAGGCGGTTGAGGAAGGGCTCGCTGCGGTAGTTGATGGCCCGGGCGCCCGGTCGGTAGGCGTTGGTGAGCGGATCGACCTGGGGGAGCGTGCTGCCGTCAGCGGTGGCGATGCGGTACTCCTCGTCGCCGACCTCGTGGTAGGCGAGCACGAACTCGCGGAACGTCGACTCGGGGGTGCGCACGATGGCATCCCACCCGGTCGTGCCAGGCTCGCCGGTGCGGGGGTCGAGCCACTCGGCGCCGGGCGGCTCGACGACGAAGGTGCCGAAGAGGCCGTGGCCCGACTGGAAGCGAGCGTCGCCGTGGGAGTGCATGACGTGCGTGCCCTCGGGCTCGTCGTCGGGCAGCTGCCACTCGTAGACGATGTGACCGCCGGGCGCGGCCATGGCGTCGGGGTTGGCGGCGGTGGCCGCGTCCCGCGTGCCGGCTACCACGAGGGTGGAGGCGTGGACGTGGAGGCTGGCCGGCTCGTCGAGCGCGTTGGTGAGGCCGATGCGCACGCACTCGCCGGGAACGGCCCGCAGCACGAGCGGCTGGATGGCGTCGCCCTGCAAGCCGATGGACACCGCCTCGGCGTCGGCCCCCTCGTCGTCCCGCACCCGGTCGACCTCGCTGTCCAGGACGTAGGCCAGGCCCTCGGGGTCGTGGTCGCCGTAGCGGTTCAGCGTGATGTCGACCGCCAGCGCGGTCACGTCGTAGTGCCGCACCGCGGCCCCGTCGGCGCAGCCCGCCGAGGTGGGTGCCTCCACCGACTCCTCGCTGGCCGGCCGCAGGGCCAGGCCTTCGTCTCGCGCGTGGGCGTCGCCCTCGTGAGCGTCGTCCTCGGTGTGCGCCTCGCTCGGGTCCGTCACCGGGTCCGTCACCGGGTTGGCGGCCGCCTCATGGGGGTGCACGCGGGCCATGAGCGCGCTGGTGGCCCCGGCGAACGCCAGGGCCACCAGCCAGAGCAGCGCGCGTCTCGTGAGCGTCACGAGACGGTGATGGTGCCCTCCATCTCAGGATGGATGAGGCAGACGTACTCGTAGGTGCCGGCCGTCGAGAACGTCACCTTGAACGGTTGGTCGAACAGGATGCCCGAGCTCAAGAAGCCCGTGCCGTCGAACGTGCCGCCCTCGACCGTCGGCGGCGGACCGTCCGGCTCGCCCTCGGGGGGCGGCGGCGGCTCGTAGCCCGCAGGGGCCACTGCCTCCTCGACGAGGTGGTACTGCCCGTCTCCACCCTTGTTGATCAGCACCCGTGCGCTCTCGGGGGCGTTGAAGGAGATCGTGTGCGGCCCGGCCAGGTTCCACTGCACCGACTCGCCGGCCTTGATCGCGGCGTCACCGGGCACGAACTCCGTGCCGAGGGTGGGCCCTGCGTCTTCGGCGCCGATCCCGCCCTGCACCACACCCGGTGTGGCGGCGCTCTCGGCGTCGCTCACGGCGGTGGCCAACGAGGCGGCCCAGGCGTCGAGCTGCTGCTGGCCCTCCTCGGCCACGGCGGCGGCGTCGGGGACCTCGACGTCATCGGCGACCACCTCGATCTCCGAGGTCATCTCCACGAAGTGCAGCATGCAGAACCCGACGTAGCTGCCCGGGGCGATGTCGTCGGCCAACGTCAGCTCGAACGTCTCGCCGTCAGGCAGGAAGCCCGAGTTGTAGAACACCTCGGTGCCCGTGAACGGCTCCGGCTCCTGCACGTCGCACGCCTTGGTGGCATCCGCGGGGATCTCGCCCTCGGTGACGAAGCAGGGGTTCACGCTCACCTGGTTGGCGTCGCCGGGGCCCTCGGGGAGCATCGCCGGCAGCGATCCGAAGATCTCCTCCACCCGGGCGAACGCGTCGGCGTACTCCTCGGGTGGCGGTCCGTCGCCGTTGCGCACCTCTTCGGGCACGCTGTTGAACAGGTCGATGGCCTCGCTGATCGACTGGCCGAAGGTGATCGAGTGCGGCTCGCCGGAGAAGCGGCTCTCGTACACCAGCGTGTCGCCGGCATGGGCCTGCACCTTGTTCGGGAAGTAGGCGAAGGCCGACAGGTTCACATCGGCGGACTTGCCGTCGATGCCGATCGTGATCGGCCCACTGCCATCGCCGTCATCCGGCGCGGCCGTGGTCGTCGTTGTGGCTGCCGAGTCGGTGTCGTCGTCGCTGCCGCATCCTGCGGCCACGAGCCCGAACACCGAGATCACGGCGAGGAACAGTCTCCAGTGCTTCATTCGCCCTCCCAGGGAACGTGGAGTCCCCCCAGGACCCCGCCGGGGACGCTACCCGCGCGACCGGATCGATGAGACGGATTGTTGACGGGGTCCGTCGAGGCCCCCCGGGCCCGCGCTCGCATGCGCAAGCGCTCAAGAGGGTGCAATCTGGTGCGACGGCCGCAGCCGCACCCTCCTCCTCGCCGTGACCGGGGTGCTGCTCGTCCTGCCGACGCCGACGTGCACGCGTGCCCGGCGACCTTCGCGTGGGTACCCACCTCGGGCGGCCAGGACGGGGCCGCGAGCTCGATCACCTGGCACTTCGGCCCCGCGTTCACCATGTCCGGCGTCGTTGACGTTGCCCTCGTGCCGGGGGTGCTCAACCAGAGCTGGCTGAGGCCGGAGTCGCAGAGCAGAAGGGCGTGGAGCCTGACGATGGCACCTCCGGCCGAGGACTCGGTGCGGATCACGCCGGTCCCCGCAGCCAGCACCGGACCGACCACCAACGCCTCGCCTGCGGCGGTCGCGGCGCCCCCGCGGCAGGGCCGGCGGTAAGCGGGTCGACTCGGCTCGTACCGCCCTCGGGGTCGACCGTCACACAGCCGACCACGGTGTTCACCTGAATGCCGCCGATGTCTGCGTAGTTGAACGAGGTGCACCGGCCACCGAACGTTGCTCCCGCAAGCATCCCGGACTTGCTGATGAGTAGGCGGTTCTCCAGGGCAACTATGGCTTGGTTACCGGTTCCAATGAGGACGAACAGAACAGGCTCACCGGGCTGCATGTTCTGTTCGACCTGTGCCCGTGCCTTCTTGGGCAGTGCCGCCAAGTCCTCTCCCACCAGCGCCACGACAATCCCCTTGCTCCCTGACAGGTACAGGGCGAAGGTAACAGAGCCCAACTTTGGGGCTCTTGGAGCGGATCCGTGGGTCATGGGGTGACCGGGCGGCCGGGTAGGGGTGGGCAGTGGCCGCCTCGGTCGAGGAGGCAGAGGGCGATGAGGTTGTCGGTGGACCGGAACCCGTAGGCCATGCGGGTGATCAGCCGGAGCTTGGTGTTCACGCTTTCAGTCAGCCCATTCGAAAGTCCGTGGGTGACCGAGGCGATGATCCCGGCCCGGTGGCGTTTGATGCGGTGGTAGAGCTCGACGAACGCGGGGATCTGGCAGCGGCGGGCCCAGCAGAGCCAGGCGTCGAGCATCGCGACGGCCTCGGCACCGCGGTGCTGGAACACCAGGCGGAGCTGCTCCTTCAACAGGTAGGCCCGGTAGAGCCGCTGGTTGTGGCGGGCGATCCAGGCGAGCTTGTTCGCTTGCCGGTCGGTGAGGTCCTCGGGGTTCTTCCAGAGCGCGTAGCGGCAGTTCTTCAGGTGCTTGGCTCGGTCACCGAGACCCATGGTCCGCAGCGTGTTCCACACCCAGCGGCGCACGACGTCGAGGGCTTGGGTGGCCCAGCGCACGATGTAAAACGGGTCCAGGCACAGCGTGGCGTTGGGGCAGGCGGCGAGCGCGCAGTCACCGATCCACTCGGCCGCATCCGCGCTGATGAGCCTGATCTTGTTGGCTCGTTCCGCTCCGAGGAGATCGAAGAACTCCTGCAGGGTGGCCCGGTCGTGCCCGGCTTTGGCCCACACCAGCCGTCCGGTGTCGTGATCGACGACGACCATCAAGTACTTGTGGCCACGCCGGTAGGAGGTCTCGTCGATCCCGATCCGCTCGAGCCCATCGAAGGGATCCCGAACCGCTCGGGCATCAGCGACGACCCGCCCGGCGATCGCGCCCACGGTCCGCCACGCGATGCGCATCAGCTCGACCACCGCGGTCTTCGAGGTGTGCGTGACCAGCCACGCGACCTGATCATCGAAGCCCCGGGTATGCCCGGCGCCGTGACGAGCCCACGGCACCCACGCCACCGTCACCCCGTGCTCCGGGCAGCTCACCCGCGGAGCGTCGGCCTCGATGAACACCTTCGTGGTCCCGGCATCCAGAGCGCGCCACCGTCGCCGCCGGTCGCCCTGGTCGTAGCGGCTCGAGCGCCGTTCGCAGACCCCGCAGCGGAGCTTGGCGCTCTTCCGGAGCCGGCACGAGACCACGATCTCCTCAGTTGCCTCATCGACCTCGACGCCCTCGATCACCACCGAGCGGTCGACCCCGACGATCCGCGCCCATACCCTCTTCGATTGCACGCCGCTGCCACTCCCTTGGTTGACCAGCCTTCGACAGCCGGAAAGCCAAGCAGGGCAGCGGCGTGCACCGCGCCACCCCTCAGATCACACCCACGGATCGGTCACAAGAGCC
>JBKJIL010000072.1:0-9980 GCA_046598435.1 Acidimicrobiales bacterium | reverse complement strand
CGGATCGATGAGCTGCCGGCAGCTCATCGATCCGCTGGGCGATCCGCACCAACCCCTCGGCGCGCGACGGCGACAAGCCCGCCTTCCACGTGACCCAGTGCTTGACCGACTGGATGCCATGGCCGCCCCAGCCGCCGGTGTCGATCAGCATCCCGATGCTGGCCACGAGCTGGGCCGTGGCAGCGTTGATCGTGCCCATCAGCGCGACCGTGCCCGCCTCCCCCTCACGCCACGCCCGCTCCTGCGGATGCTCGACCACCGTCACAAGAACAACCCTACGCAGAGGGTGAGACAACGCTCTGACCAGGGGAAACGTCGCGAACGGCGCTGCTCAGTCGTCGCGCTCGTAGTCGAACGTGAGCCGACCGATGTGCACGGTGTCGCCGTTCTGGGCCCCCGCGCGGGCGAGGGCCTTGTCGACGCCGATGGCCTTGAGGCGACGGTGGGCTTCGTCGAGCGCCTCGATCTGGGTGAGGTCGGACAGGGCGACGGCCCGTTCGGCCTGGCGGCCGAGCACGAACCAGTGGCCGCTGTCGTCGCGCTCCACCTGGTAGCCGTCACCCACGGGGCGGTGCACGACGAACGCCTCGGGCTCGGGCAGCTGCGCCCGCGCTTCCTTCACCGCCGCAGCCATGGCCCCGAGGAGCGGACGGACGCCCACCCCGGTGACCGAGGCGATGCGCAGCCCCTCGAAGTCGACGTCGTCGGTCGCCAGGTCGGCTCGGGAGCCCACGACCACCCGGGGGCGATCGAGGAGGTCGGGCTGGTAGCTGCTGAGCTCGTCGAGGAGGATCCGCTCCTGCTCGGCCGGCGCGTGCTCGGCTGTGGGCGCGAGATCGAGGAGCAGCACGAGCACCCGGGCCCGCTCCACGTGGCGCAGGAACTGGTGGCCGAGCCCACGACCCTCGCTGGCGCCCTCGATGAGGCCGGGGAGGTCGGCGACGACGAACTGCGTCTCATCGTCGAGCCGCACCACACCGAGGTTGGGCTCAAGGGTGGTGAAGGGGTAGTCGGCGATCTTGGGCTTGGCCGCGGAGATCACCGAGATGAGCGTGGACTTGCCGACGCTCGGGAACCCCACCAGCGCCACGTCGGCCATGAGCTTCAGCTCGAGGCGCAGCCAGTGCTCCTCGCCCACCTCGCCCTGCTCCGCGAACGCCGGCGCACGACGACGGTTGGACAGGAAGCGAGCGTTGCCTCGCCCGCCCCGCCCACCCTCGGCCGCCATCCAGCGGTCGCCGGCGTTGACGAGGTCGGCGAGGACCACGCCGTCCTGGTCCTTCACGATGGTGCCCTCGGGCACCATCACGATCATGTCCTCGCCGCCGTGGCCGTGCTTGCCCTTGCCCTTGCCGTGCGTGCCGCTCTGGCCGCCGCGGTGGGGGTGGTCCTTGAAGGCGATCAGCGAGGAGATGTTGTGGTCGACGACGAGCCACACGTCGCCACCGGAGCCGCCGTCGCCGCCGTCGGGGCCGCCCATGGGCGTGTGCGCCTCGCGCCGGAACGACACGCAGCCGGCGCCGCCGTCGCCCCCCTTGACGTGGAGCCCACACTCATCGACGAACTGCGACACCCGTGCAGGCTACGGGAGCAGCCGTGCGCAAGGAGAACCCGGGGGCAGCGCGGGTCAGCGGATGAGCGAGTACCCACCGGGGGCCGCCGAGCTCACCGCGTCGTCGGGGTTGGGGCGCAGCACCACCACGCCCTGGCCGGAGATCGACAGGCCGCGGGCGATGAACTGCGCGTTCAGCGGCTGGTTGGAGTCACCCTGGCCGAGCAGGGTGATGTAGGAGTTGGGCAGGAAGAAGACGCCTGCCACCCGGCTGGTGCCCGTCCCCTTGAGGAACGAGGGGCGGGAGGACTCGCACCACAGCGCCATGTCGTCATACGGGTTGTCGGCCGTGGGCGCCCCGCCGGTGCGGTTGGGCGACGTCCAGAAGATGGCGTTGCCGCTGCCACCACCGGCCGGCATGTTGAGGTAGCCCTCGTCGACCCATGGGGTGAGCGTGTTGCCGGATCCCGTGCCGTCGGCCGGGCACGGCAGGGCTTCGGTGCAGTTCGGGAGGCCCGTCGTGCGGGTCTGGATCTGGTAGGTGGACGTGCTGCGACCGACGTACACGAACGTCTGGCACATGGCCACCCTCGAGCCCGCTGAGAACACGACGGGCCCCCCCACCGTGGCCAGCTCGGTGGTGCGGTGGGTGAGGGTGACCGTCGACGGCGGTGCAGCGGGTGTCAGGACCGGGCAGGCGGCGTAGGTCGACGTGTTGACGAGCAACGTGCCGTCCACGCTCATGGCGTACCCGTTGAGAGGGTTGTTGCCGCAGTTGGTGCTGGTTCCGTCGTCGAGCCGACAGCCGCGGACGTAGATCCGCTCGGCCACGGGGAAGGCGAGGCTCTTGTTGTTGGCCACCGTCACGTTGCCGGTGAAGTACACGTAGGTGGCGTTGGGGAACGAGGTGCTGTCGCCCGCCGAGAAGTTCGGGCAGTCGACGTAGGCCACTGCGCTGGTGGCGATGGACCCGGCGTTGGCGCAGCTGGCCCCGTTGACGACGGTGGCTCCGGAGGGAGCAGCCGACCTGACCGCGCTCGAGGCTCGAGCATGCAGGGACGTGATGGCCGCACGCGTCGAGGGGTTGTACTTGTCGTCCACCGGGTCGCGGGAAGACACGCCGCTGGCCACCGGGTTGACGCTGAGGCCGTTGGTGGCCGTGGCGCTCGTGAAGTTGGCGCCGCCCCGGCCGTTCACGCCCGGCGTGAGGCTGTAGAGCCCGATGATGCCCGGCTTGCCGTCGGCGGTGGGGAGCACCTCGATGCGGGAGTTGCCGGTGTTGGCGGCGTAGATCACGTAGCCGGAGCTGTTCTCGTTGGTGGTGCAGGTGCCCTTGCCCTCGGAGTCGATCTGCACGCGGCCGGGGTTGAGGTTGCTGGGTGACTGCACGATCACCTTGCCCTGACCGCCCGTGTCGAGCACGGCGCAGTTGGATCGCTCGAGGAGCAGCAGGGCGGCGACGTTCTTGGCGGTGGAGTCGAGGTTCGACTTCACCACGGCCCGGGCCTCGATGGTCTGGGACGTCACGCCCACGATGCGGGCGAAGTGGGTGGGCCGGGTGCTGCTGAAGCTCACCATCATGCGGGCACAGGGGTCCTCACCGTCGAGCAGCCCGCTGCCTCCGGCGAGGCGGGCGTCGGTGATGGCACTGGCGGGCACGGGGTAGCTCAACGTCATGACGATGGCCGGTGCGGTGCCGTCGTCGGTGGTGAGGGTGGTCACCGGCATGGCCGCCCCGCCGTGCAGCTCCGGATAGCTCTCGCAGTCGGTGGCGTTGGCGGGGAACGCCGAGCACGACGGGGAGAACGTGGCGCCGGAGGGGAAGCCCACGACGTTGGACTTGGCCGACCCCAGAGCGGCCTTGCAGGCCTCCATCGGGTTGGCCACGGCACTGCTGCCGGAGCCCTTGCCGGCCATGTAGTAGCCAGCCGACAGCGCGGCCATGTCGGCGTTGCGCTGATCGTCTCGCCGGTCGAGGCGCAGCTGGCCGAGGTCGAGGACGATACCCACCATGGTGAGGATGGCCAACATGATCATGGCGATCAGGATGAGGGTGACGCCGGCCTCGCCCGCCGCGCGCTCCGCTCGGCCGAGTCGGGCGGGGCCGCGCCTCACGTGCTCGTCTCGGACTTGGCGACCGCCTTGATGGTCATGGTGAAGCTCACGGCCGGGAACACGCCGAGATCGATCTGGCCCGGGCGCGACACGAGCACCTGCACCCGCCGGCCCTTGTCGGTGGTGACGTTGTACGACGGGTACGGATCAGTGGTGAGGCAGGGCCCCCCGCCCACCGCGGTGGTGTGGCCGCCCACCACCGTCGGGGTCGCACCCTCGACGAGGGCGACGCACACCTGGGCGGAGGTCAACGAGCCGCCCGACTTGTCGACGACGTACTGCCGCACGCCGTAGGCCCAGGTGTTGGGCGTGGCGTAGCCCGAGGAGAACGTCTGGGTGCTGGGGAGCGTGGCGCCGTAGCGGGCGCCCTCCTTGGCGGCGTGGCTGAGATCGAGCTTCTGGTTGTAGGCCAGCCCGCCCGAGAACATCCCGACCAGCACCATCATCAGGACCGGGATGATCAGCGCGAACTCGAGGAGCGCGGCACCCCGGTCACCCCGCTGCTGCACACCGTTGGTCCGATTTGCACCCATAGCGCCTGATATCGGTACAAACGCACCAGGCCTTTAGTGCAGGTGCATCACCCCTACCGAGCATGCAGGCTGCCCCACTCGATGTAGCCATGTACACTGATGTGTAGCCGCAGGGAAGGGAGCCTGTCATGGCGCTGAACATCCGCAACGCCGAGGCAGAGCGCTTGGCGACAGAGCTGGCCCGACAGACCGGTGAGACCAAGACCGAGGCGGTGACCAACGCGCTCCGCGACCGGTTGAGGAGGGTGCAGCGCGAGCGCGCCGGCCACAGCCTGGCCGACCGCCTCGACGAGATCGCCCGCCAGTGCGCCGGCCTTCCCGTGCTCGACGATCGACGCCCCGACGAGATCCTGGGCTACGACGACCAGGGCCTCCCTGCCTGATGGTCATCGAGACGTCGGCGGTGATCGCCGTCCTCCAGGACGAGCCCGAGCGACGCAGGCTCAACGAGGCGCTCGACGCCGCCGAGACCCGCCTCATGTCGACGGCGAGCTTCGTGGAGTGCTCGATCATCCTCGAGGCGCGTCACGGCGAGGCTGGTCGCGACGCACTGGATCTGCTCATCGCCGAAGCCGGCATCGAGCTGGTCCCCGTCGACGTGGAGCAGGCACGCGTCGCCCGTCGAGCGTTCAGCCAGTTCGGCAAGGGCCGCCACCCAGCCGGCCTGAACTTCGGGGACTGCTTCAGCTACGCCCTGGCCAAGACGACCGGCCGCCCACTCCTGTTCAAGGGGATCGACTTCGCCCGCACGGATCTGACAGCAGCGCCCTACTGACGGCGATTCAGCCTGGCAGCTCGCTGGCATCGCGGTCGTCGAGACGCATCAAGTACAGGAGCATCACCTGATGAGCGTGATGAAGCGGTTCTTGTTGATCTCGAAAGGGGCCTGGGCGTCGCCGAGGCCGTTCGGGAGCATCCCGTCGGGGAACACGAACACGCTCACCTCCCCCACCGTGCTGTACGCCCCGGTAGTTGGAGCGGCCGGCGCGACGCCCGGGTCCCACTTGATGTCTCCGCCGGACTTCTCGATGACGAGCCGCTGGACCCAGATAGCCCGGAACCGGGTGAAGTCCACCGGGTTGCTGCCGCCGTTCGGGAAGCTGCTGACCACTGGGACGTAGGCAAAGCGAGGTGTGTACTGGATCTCGGCCAGGTTGGGCTGTTCGTTGGGCGTGTCGTCACGGGCGAACACCGGGTCGTCGCAGGGCCCGGTGCACCCCGAGCTGGGCTCGGGGGTGAGGTTGCCCGCGATTGGCTCGCCTCGCCAAGACTGACCCATGTAGTGCGCGAAGCAGCGCTGCAGGAGGCCGAGGACTCGCTCCCGGGAGTCAGGGAAGCCCTCAATGAAGGACTTCACCCCGGCCGGAAGGTTGACCGTCGTGTAGTTGCCGTTGCTGTCCACGAACTGGTTGCGTCGGCACGAGTTCGGGATGTCGGCGCTGGTGGCCTGGCCGGGGCCGTAGTTGGGTGGGATGAACTGCCACAGCGGGTTGTTGTCGAGGTTGGTGCGGTTGAAGACCGTGACCGTGGAGGCGCCCGAGCCGTTGAACAGCTGCGGCGCCGATCGCCGCAGGCGCGACGCCCCGCCGTCGGGGAAGGCGGCCGCTTGGTAGAACATCCCCTGTTCCACATCCGCCGAGTTGTTGCCGGTCTGGGTGTCCGCCGCGTTCGGACGTGCGGTTTGCGGGTTGGCGTTGCACGCCGTGATGTCGACCACCCGCGTCGCCCCGTGGGGCGTCCCGTTGATGAGGCTGAGATCGTGGTCGGAGCCCATGGCGATGTTCTCGCGAACTCGAGCGTTGTACCCGCCGCTCCCGCAGCTCTTGACGGTGTTCATGTCGGCATTGCCGAACTGGCCGAAGTCGAGGAAGCCGAAGTTGCCGCTGGTGGAGCCGCACTCCGGCGAGGCCTGGCCGTTGGAGTTGCTCTTCAGGCACCCGAACCCACCCGACGACGACACGCCCGTGACGGCGAATGGAAGCACACCCCCGAAGCCTGCTGGGCGCAGCCCGGCGATGGCGAAGGCCGAGTGGTCGATGGTGTTGCGACCGAGGACCTTGCCGAAGGTGGTGTCGTACTGCTGGACGGGGATCCGCACGTGCACGGACTGGCCCTTGTAGGTGACGCAGCTCGTGCCCGACACCGCTGTCCAGCCACTCAGCGCGGGGCAGGAGTTCCACTGGGCGTCCGTGAGCGTGACGCCGAGCGTGTCGTTGGCGTACTGCTTGGCTTGAACGGCCATCTCGGCGGGCGACACCAGGATCGAGGCGGCGGCCGCGAGCGCCGCAGAGTCAGCAGCGCTCTGGTCCTGGCGGCGCAGGTTGTAGGTGGCGCCGACGTCGATCACCATGGCGGTGAAGGCCATCAGCGTGACGAGGATCAGCGCGACGAAGATGATCGCCATGCCGTCGTCGCCGCGACCGCGCCGACGAGGGCTCACGGACATGTCAGCATCCCGGTGGCGTTCCATGTTGCGTTCTGCTCCAGTCGCGTCTTGACCGTGCTCGAGAGCGTCTTGTTGCTCAGGGCGAAGTTGAGGAAGCCGGTGACCTGTTGGAGCGGCCGCTGCACCGTCACCGTGGCGGTGCTCGTACCGGCTGCCGAGCCGGTGCGGGTGAGCTGCACCGATGTTGTGGAGCCGGCGCCCATGCGGTTGCAGATCTCGGTGCGGATCTCCGTGGACTGCGCGTCCCCGGTCGACGCCGTGGGCTTGTAGTTGACGGCCACGAGGCGCGAGCCCTCACGAGCACCGTGGCGCACGTCGAGGTTCTGTGAGTAGGCCGAACCGAACTCGATGATGCCGAACACGATCAGAAAGAGCGGCGCCACCAGGATGGCGAACTCCACGAGGACGGCACCTCGCTCCCGCTGGGCTCGCGTCGAGTGGGCGGTGTGGAGTCTCATGGGGCGTTCACCGTCGCTGAGGGGGCCGGACTGGGCACGGTGTAGGTGGTGGGCGGCGAGCTGGCCGGGAAGCTGAGCCCGTTGACCGTGAAGGTGGCGGAGGGGACGGAGCCGTTGCCGTTGCGCTTCATGTCCTGCTGTGTGAAGACGCAGCGCCCGTCCGACGCGGTGGTGCACGACACGGTCGAACCTGCGACGTCCGGGTTCCACACACCCGTGATCAGCACGCCGGAGGCCAGGGCGTTGCTGGAATCGCGCACGATCACGGTGATCGTGGCCACCCAATCGCTTCCGGCTTGCGCTGCCGCGCCGGTGATGCTGGTCACCGTCACGCCCGCGGGCGCGGTGGGCGCGCCACCCGTGGTGCCGCCCGTCGTTCCCCCGGTGGTGCCTCCCGTGGTGCCGCCGGTGGATCCGCCTGGGCTCCCAGCCTCGGCAGCATCCGGGTTGCCGGCGCGGTTGCTCCGTCGAGTGAACTCGCTCCGGCTCTCACGCTCCAGAAACGAGATCGAACCGAGACTGACCACGATCAGCAAGGCGACGATCAACGCGTACTCGGGCAGCGATGCCCCGCGCTCGCCCCGATCCGTCCTGTCCGCTGCCCGCTCGTGTCTCATCGTGCGGGCAATCGTCCGGCGACCGCGCAGCGTTACGGCGGCCCCGAGGAAACCGCCCTGCGTGACGTAGGACGAGCGACGGGTTGACGCCGGGCACTCCGCGGAGCCGCCCGGTTTGCACGATTTGCTACGTATCGATGACATTCGTCAGAAGGATACGGGGGCTGGTCGGTTTCCACCCAGAGCCGTTCGGCTCATTGGCCTGAGCAGGCCCATGACGCGCAACGGCCCCGAGCGCTCGCCCGGGGCCGTCAGCAGATCTTGGTGGCGCGGGGCGCCGATCTCAGGCGTCGACGGGCTCGCTGGGGGCGGCGTCGATAGTGATGATGTCGACGAGCTTGCGGCCCTTGCGTCGACCCCACTTGACCTTGCCGTCCTGGAGGGCGAAGAGCGTGTCGTCGCCGCCACGGCCCACGTTCTCACCGGGGTGGAACTTGGTGCCGCGCTGACGCACGAGGATGGTGCCCGCGGTGACGGCGCTGCCGTCGAACTTCTTCACACCGAGGCGCTGGGCGTTGGAGTCGCGGCCGTTCCGAGTAGAACCGCCGCCCTTGGTCTTTGACATGTCGGTCTCCCCTAGCCCTTCGAGATGCCGGTGATCTCGATGGCGCTGTAGTGCTGGCGGTGCCCCCAGCGCTTGCGCTGGTTGCTCTTGTTCTTGTACTTGAAGCCGTTGATCTTGGGGCCCTTGGTCTCGCCGACGACCTTCGCCGTCACGCGTGCACCAGAGAGCTGGTCGGGGGTGGCGAGCACCGTGTCCCCGTCGACGAACAGCAGAGGGGTGAAGGTGATCTCGTCACCCACCTCCTTGCCGAGCAACTCGACGTTGAGGACCTGGCCGGCCTCGACCTTCTCCTGCTTGCCACCGGTCTTGATCACTGCGTACATGGGGCTCTTCCTGATGCGCACGCCAGAACAGGCGTGCCGATGCGGGACGGACGATGCTACCCCGCGGCTTGGCGAACCCTCAATCTGAGGGCAGGAGGTCCTGGTCGATCACCACGCCACGGCCCTCACAATGGGGGCAGCGGCCGGCGAAGCTCTCCAGCAGGCCCTCGCCGATGCGCTTGCGCGTCATCTCGCACAGGCCCAGCTCGGAGATCTCGAACACCTGCGTGCGGGTCTTGTCACGGGCCAGGGCGTCACGGAACACGCGGGTGACCTCGTCCCGGTTGGGCTTGATCTCCATGTCGATGAAGTCGACGACGATGATGCCGCCCACGTCGCGCAGCCGGAGCTGACGGGCGATCTCGGTGGCCGCCTCGAGGTTGTTGCGGAACACCGTCTCCTCGAGGTTGGAGGTGCCGACGTTCTTGCCGGTGTTCACGTCGATCACGGTGAGCGCCTCGGTGTGCTCGATGATGAGCGAGCCGCCCGAGGGCAGCCACACCTTGCGATCGAGGGCCTTGTGGAGCTGCTCGTGGATGTGGAGCTTCTCGTAGAGGGGGAGCTGCGCCTCGCTGGGATCGAAGTACTCGACGCGGTCGGCCAGCTCGGGGCTGATGCTCGACACGTAGTCGCGGACCGACTCGTAGAGGGCCCGGTCGTCGATCACCACGCTGCGGTAGTCGTTGTTGAACTCCTCGCGGATCACCCGCACGGCCATGTCGGGCTCGCGGTACAGCAGCGCCGGCGCCTGGCTCTTCTTGGCCAGGGCGTCGATCTGGTTCCACTGGTCGAGCAGACGGCGCACGTCCTGCTCCACCTCCTGGTCGGTGATGCCCTCGGCCGCCGTGCGCACGATCACGCCGTGCTGCTTGGGCTTCACCCGGTCGAGGATGGCCCGCAGGCGCTTGCGCTCGTCGTCGGACAGGCGCTTCGAGATGCCGTAGGTGGAGCTGTTCGGGATCAGCACGACGAAGCGGCCCGGCAGCGACACCTCCTGGGTGAGGCGAGCGCCCTTGGCCCCGATCGGGTTCTTGGTGACCTGGCAGACGATGGTCTGCTTCGCCTTGAGCATCTGCTCGATGCGCAGGTTGCTCTGGCCCTTGCCCTTGCCGCCGCCCTCGATGTCCTCCTGGTCGTAGTGGACATCGCCGCGGTACAGCACGGCGTTCTTGGGGGTGCTGATGTCGACGAAGGCGGCCTCCATGCCCGGCAGCACGTTCTGGACCTTGCCCAGGTAGATGTTGCCGTGGATCTGGGCGACGTCGTCCGACGGCCTGGACACGTAGTGCTCGATGAGGTTGCGTCCCTCGAGCACCGCCATCTGGGTGGCTTTGGGGCCGACGCTGACGCACATGAGGTAGCGGCCGATCG
>JBKJIL010000309.1:0-7594 GCA_046598435.1 Acidimicrobiales bacterium | reverse complement strand
GTGCGGCCATGGGCCGGGCGCATCGGCGACCGCTACGGCCGGCGCGTCCTGCTGAGCGGCGGCGCCCTCCTCGTCGGGCTGAGCACCCTCGGCTACACGCAGGTGGACGACATCAGGATGCTGGTGCTGCTGCGCCTGATCTCAGGGATCGGTGAGGCGGCCGTGTTCGTGGGGGCGGCCACCGCCACCCAGGACATGGCCCCCCCGGACCGCCGGGGGGAGGCGGCGTCGTACTTCAGCGTTGCCCTCTACAGCGGCCTGGCGCTGGGGCCGGCCCTGGGCGAGCACCTGGCCAAGACGGCGGGGTACCACCGGGTGTGGCTCGTGGCGGGACTGGCGTCGCTGATCGCCGCCCTCCTCGGCCTGGGCACCCCGCATGAGACCCGACCGGATGTGCCCCGCCCCACCACGCTCCTGCACCGTGCCGCGCTGGGCCCGGGCCTGGTGCTGATGCTCGGGCTGATCCCCTTCACCGGGTTCGCCGCCTTCTTGGCCGTCTACGGCCCTGACATCGGTCTGCACGACACGGGACCGGTGTTCTTCGCCTACGCCGGCATGGTGCTGGCCATCCGGCTGTTCGGCGCCAAGCTCCCCGATCGCCTCGGGTGGGCCCGGGCGTCGACCATCTCGCTGGTGGCCGTCAGCTTCGGCGGCCTGATCCTGGCCGTGTGGGCGTCGGTGGCCGCCGTGTGGCTGGCCGCCGCCGCCCTCGGCGTGGGCATGTCGCTGCTCTACCCGGCCCTGTTCTCGGCGGCCCTGGAGGGCGTGCCCGACCACGAGCGCAGCCAGGCGGTGGGCACGTTCTCGCTGTTCTTCGACCTGTCCCAGGGCGTCGGTGCCCCGCTGCTCGGGCTCGTCGTGGCCCTCAGCTCCGAGCGGGGCGCCTTCGCCGTCTCGGCTCTGATCGCCTCGGCCGGCTTCCTCGCCCAGCGCCGGCTGCGACCCACCTGGCCGTAGTGGTGCCGATCAGCCCTGGGCGTTGCCGGTGAACGCGAACGACGCGAGACGCAGGCTCGGCACGCAGACCACGCCGCCTTCGTTGCTCACGAGCTGGGTGTCGTCGCCGAGACCCAGGACGTGGCCGGGGGCCAGCGCCCCGATGACCGACTGCGTGTAGCGGAGGTTCTGCACGGGCCGGGTGACCTCGCCCCCCTCGATCAGGAACAGGCCGTTTCGGGTGAGACCGGTGACGACCTGGGTCTTGGGATCGAGGATCCGGTTGTACCAGAGGTCGGTGACGAGCAGGCCACGCTCGACGCCGGCGATGAGCTCCTCGAGGGGGATGTCGCCGCCGCCGAGGAAGAGGTCGCCGGGGTACCCACCAAAGGCCTCGGAGCCGAGCGAGCTGCCGGTGGACGCCACCCCCGCCAGCGCCGCGCTGCGCCGGTCGTGGGCCAGGCCCACGGTGACGCCCGCCCGCACGAGGTCCACCCGACGCTTCGGCGTGCCCTCGGCGTCGTAGGGCCGTCCGAGGGCCCGGGGATCGGTGGCGTCGTCCCAGAGGTCGATCTGCTCGTCGAGCTGCTGCTCACCGAGGTGAGCGAAGCTGGTGCCCTCGGCATGGGACTTGGCGTTGAACCCGAGCCAGGCCGGGAACAGCAGCAAGGCAGCCACCGCCTTGGCCTCCAGCACCACCTCGTAGCTGCCCGGGTCGAGGCTGATCGGATCGCGGCCGGCCCGCGCCTTGGCAGCGGCTCGCTCCCCCACCGAGGTGCCGTCGAGGTCGGACAGGCGGACCGAGGTGATCTGGCCGTAGCCGTCGGTGGGCGGGCCGACGTCGGCGGCGGCGCGGTGGATCCCGTCGACCTGGGCCATCGTCGAACGGCTGCTCATGCGCAGCCCGGTGGTGGAGCACAGCACGTGGACGTCGTCCTCGGTGGAGCAGAACCCGGCCGACTCCAGCCCCGCGCCCGCGGCCACGAAGTCGGCCACGACGGCAGCTCGGGCCTCAGGGTCGGCCGCCGCGGTGGCCTGGTCGTGGTGGTCCACCTCGGCCAGCGGGGCCGGCAGGGCCAGGCCGGGGAACTCGGGGTCGGCAGGACGGAGCCGGGCGGCCGCGATGGCGCCGTCCACCAGGCGGGCCAGGCTCTCGGCGTCGACGCGCGTCGTGGACGCCTGCGCGGTGCGGCCCTCCACCACCACGCGCAGGCGCACGTGATGATCGTCGCTGGCCATGTTCTGGTGGATGCCGCTGTTGGCGAAGCGGGTCAGGGCGCTGTGCCCCTTGCCGCAGGTGACCAGCGCGTCGGCGCGGGTCCCGACCATCTCGAGCACTCGGTCGCACACGTCGAAGCCCGCCGTCGCGACGGGGTCGGCGGAGGGATCCCACGCCATCAGCGCACCCCGACCCGGACGTTCGTGAAGCGGGCCGGCACGGAGGGGTGCCCGGTGTGGCCCACCTGCATGGGCTGGCCCTTGCCGCAGTTGGCGGTGCCCCAGAAGACCCACTCGTCGGGGCCGCCGACCATGTCCATGGACGCCCAGAACTGCGGTCCGATGCCGGTGTAGGTCGGGTTGCGGAGCATCTGACCGAGCTGCCCGTCCTTGATCTCCCAGGCGATCTCGCACCCGAACTGGAAGTTGAGCCGCTTGTCGTCGATGGACCACGACCGGTTGGTGTCCATGTAGATGCCGTCGTCGGTGGCCGCGATCATCTCCTCCAGCGAGCTGTCGCCCGGGAGGAGCCCCACGTTGGTCATGCGCACCATGGGGAGCCGTGCCGCGCCGTCGGCCCGCACCATCCCGCCCGAGCTGCGGCCGATCAGCGGCGCCGAGTCACGGCCCGAGAGCACGCCCACCCACGTGCCGTCCTTGACGATGTCGACGGCCTGCGCCGGCACCCCCTCGTCGTCGTAGCCGAAGCTCCCCAGAGCACCGGGCAGCGTGGCGTCGGCGGTGATGTTCATGAGGTCGGAGCCATAGCGCAGCGAGCCGAGCTGGGTGGCGTCGAGCCAGGAGGTGCCGGCGAAGGCCGCTTCCCACCCGAGGATGCGGTCCAGCTCGATGGCGTGGCCGACCGACTCGTGGATCTGCAGGGCCATCTGCTCGCTGCCGAGGATGACGGTGGTGGTGGCCTCCGGGCACTGCGGTGCCCGGAGCAGGGCCTGGGCCTCGTCGGCGATCCGGGGGGCGTTGTCGAGCAGGTCGAGCTCGCGCACGAGCTCCCAGCCCCGGGTCCCGTACTGGCCGCGCACGCCGGGGTAGCTGCGCCGCTGGGTCTCCCCGTCGCCGATGGCGGTGGCGTCGATCACGGCGCCGCACTCCACGAGGTGCTGATCGATCCGACTGCCCTCGCTGGAGGCGAACCACTTCTGCGTGTCCCAGATCTGGTGACCGGCCTCGGCCAGCGGGACGCCCCCATCGGCGATGGCACCGGTCACCTCCACGAGCAGGTCGGCTCGCTCGCCGAGCCCCACGTCGTCGAGCGGGTGCTCGACCCACTCGTTGCTCCACGACCCCACCACCACCGGGGTGGGCGACAGCTCCACGGCCAGGCCGGCCACGCGGGCACTGGCGCGGGCCACGGCGGCCGCCTGCTCCCCGGCCCGTCGGGCGGCCGCCAACGTGAGCTCAGGCGTGGACTGGAAGCCCCACGACGACCCGATGAGCGCCCGCACACCGATCCCGGCCGTCTCGGTCTGGGTCAGGTCCTCGACCACGCGGTTCTTGGCCGACATCGACTCGTAGCGCACCACCATGATCCGGGCGTCGGCGTAGCGGGCCCCCGCGGCGAGGGCGGACTCGATGGCGGCCGTGGCGAGTTCGAACATCGCCGGCGACGGTACCGGCGCTGGGGCTCCCCCTGCTGGATGACCGGGCAGGTGCCCTGGAGGTCAGCCCCGCAGCAGGCGCAGCGGGAGCAGCTCGGGCCAGTGATGGGCGGCCGTGGTGCGGAAGTCGTAGATGCTTCCGCCGATGGCCCCTCGCTCGCCGAGCGCCTGGCGGAACCCCTGCAGGTCCTCGACCGAGGTGAGGTCGCCGATGCCACCCAAGGCGTGCACTGGTGCGTCCGGGCGGCCGATGTGGGCCCGTACCCGATCGATGTTGGCCGCCGTGTAGTCGTGGGCGTTCCGCCACCCGCCGCGGCGATTGGTCCAGTACCCCATCGGGAGCCACACGTCGTAGCTCGGGGCCAGCTCGGCCCAGGGGAAGCTCGGCCAGTAGCTGGGGTTGACGTCCTCGATGAGCACGGGCTCGAGCGGGATGGCGCCCAGCACCTCACCGGGCAGAGAGGCCCGGAGGTACCGCGACAGGTCCACCAGCCTGCGGTTGCGCTCGGCCAGGTCGGTGACGTTGCGGGCCTCGATGTCGACGGCCAGCCCGTCGACGGGAAGCGCCGCGATGGCCAGCAGGCGCTCGAGGTCCCGGCCGGAGTCCACGAGGGTGGGGAGGTACCACCCCACCACCGAGATGCCGCGCTGATGGGCCCGGTCGATGAAGGCTCGCAGCCGATCCGGTTCGAGGACGGCCTCGGGCGCGTCCCACTTGCTGGCCTGGATGAACAGGGTCTGCACGCCCTGGGCGGCGAGCACGTCGATGGCATCCACCTCGAGGGCGGGGGCGTGCTGGGCGAAGCTGGCCGACCAGTCGTACACGTCGAGCCAGGCCCCCAGGCCGCGATAGGGCTCGAGGGTGAAGCGCGGCACCACGGGTGGGGCGGTGGTGGTCGTGGTGGGGGCGACCGCCACCTCGTCGGTGGACGGCAGAGCCGTGGCGGCCGGCGCTGTCGCGTGAGTCGCTCGCCGGGCGGCCGGCGCGGCGGTCACCTCGGCTCGCTGCAGCACCCGGTCGGCCTGCGCCTGGCGCGCCCAGGGAGCCACCGGGCTGAGCCCGGCGACCAGCACCATGAGCATCGAGAGGGCGACGGGCCCGAGGAGGTGGTGGCGGCGCATGGGTGTCCCTTCACCATCGGTCACTCGGGCACCTTCTTGAGCCAAGCGATCACACCGTGAGCGGCACCGACGGCGGACGCGAACGTGGCCTGCAGCAGGTAGCCGCCGGTGGGGGCTTCCCAGTCGACCATCTCGCCGGCCACGAAGGTCCCAGGGCGACGGCGCAACATCCAGGCCTCGTCGACCTCGTCGAAGGCGACGCCACCGGCCGACGAGATGGCCAGGTCGATCGGCGCCAGCGCCACCACGGGGATCGGCACCGCCTTCAACAAGCCGGCCAGCGCGGCCGGGTCCTCTGGCAGGTGGTTGGCCGTGGCCTCCCGCAGGAGGCCCACGTCGACGGGCGAGAACCGGAGCCGCCGCAGCAGCGTGGCGGTCGACGCCTTGGCCCGTCGCCGCCCGAGCCGGTCGGCCAGCTGGATGACGGTGTGGTCGGGGCGCAGATCGACGGTCAGGGTCACGGGGTCGCCCGCGTCGAGGGCCTCGCGCAGCTCGCGGCTGAGGGCGTAGACAGCGCCGCCCTCCAACCCCGTGCGGGTCACCACGGCGTCGCCTCGGGCACGGGCCGGGCCATGCGCCAGCGCCACGTTCTTCAGCGGCACGCCTTCGAAGCGCGCCGCGAAGGCCGGCGACCAGGCCACCACCACGCCGCAGTTGGCCGGTCGGAGTGGGTGCACGGCCACACCGGTGGCGGTCAGCGTGTCCACCCAGGTGCCGTCGGCGCCGAGCCGGGCCCAGCTGCCGCCCCCCAGGGCCAGCACGGTGGCGTCCACCTCGACCGTTGTCGTGACGCCCTCGCCATCGCGGAGCTCGAGGGCGCCGGCCGGGGTCCATCCCACCCAGCGCTGGCCCAGCCGGAGCTCCACGCCCAGCTCCGTGAGCCGCCGCAGCCAGGCCCGCAGGAGGGGGGCTGCCCGCAGGCCGACGGGGAAGACCCTCCCGCTCGAGCCCACCATCGTGTCGATGCCGAGCCCGGCGCACCAGGCTCGCAGGTCATCGGGGCCGAAGGCTTCGATGGCCGGGGCGAGGCGGCCCCGGGCGGGACCGTACCGGTCGAGCAGCGCGTCGAGCGGCTCGGTGTGGGTGAGGTTCAGACCGCCCCGCCCGGCCCGCAGGAGCTTGCGCCCCGGGGACGCCATGCGGTCGATCACCGTGACGTCGAGACCGGCACCGGCCAGCACCTCGGCCGCCATGAGGCCAGCCGGACCGCCGCCCACGACGCCGACTCGCCGCCTCCGCTCGCTCAGAGCTCGCCCTGCTCCATGCCGTTCTCCAGCTCCTCGAGCGACATGAGCACCGCACGGGCCTTCGAGCCCTCCGATGGCCCGACGACACCCCGCTGCTCGAGGAGGTCCATCAGACGGCCGGCCCGGGCGAACCCGACCTTCAGCTTGCGCTGGAGCATCGACGTGGAGCCCAGCTGCGAGCGCACGATGAGCTCCATGGCCTGGCGCACGAGGTCGTCGTCGTCCTCGCTGCCCCCGCCACCGGCGCCGATCCCCATCGAGGACCCGGCGCCCTCCTCGGCACCCTGCACCTCGGTGTCGTAGGCCAGCTCGGGCGCCTGGCGCTTCCACACGCCGGCGATCTTGCGCACCTCTTCCTCGCTCACCCAGGAGCCCTGGATGCGCGAGGGCGCCGACGAGGTAGGACCCAGGAGCAGCATGTCGCCCTTGCCGATGAGTCGCTCGGCTCCCATCTGGTCGAGGATCACCCGGCTGTCGGTGGCCGAGGACACCGCGAAGGCCAGGCGAGCGGGCACGTTGGCCTTGATCACGCCGGTGATGACGTTCACCGACGGACGCTGGGTGGCGATGACGAGGTGGATGCCCACGGCCCGAGCCATCTGGGCGATGCGGCAGATCGAGTCCTCCACGTCGCGCGCCGCCACCATCATGAGGTCGGCCAGCTCGTCGATGACGATGAGGATGAACGGCAGGTGGGCGAACTCACGCACGACCTCGCCGGTGGGTGACACCTCGGTGGGCAGGTCGCCCCGGTCGAAGGCGGCGTTGTAGCCAGTGATGTCGCGGAAGCCGACGTCGGCGAGGAGGTCGTAGCGGCGCTCCATCTCACGCACCGCCCACGACAGGGCGTTGGCCGCCTTCTTCGGGTTGGTGACCACCTGGGTGAGCAGGTGGGGCAGGCGGTCGTACTGGCCCATCTCGACGCGCTTGGGGTCGACGAGGATCATGCGGACCTGCTCGGGCGTGGAGCGCATGAGGATGGACGTGAGCAGGGAGTTGAGGCAGCTCGACTTCCCGGCGCCCGTGGCCCCCGCGATCAGGATGTGGGGCATGGTGGCCAGGTTCATCAGCACGGCCTTGCCGTTGATGTCCCGGCCCACCGCCACCTCGAGGGGGTGGGTGGCCCGCTTGGCCTCGACGGAGGCGAGGATGTCCCCGAGGGCGACGATCTGGCGGTTGACGTTCGGCACCTCGACGCCGATGGCCTGACGACCGGGGATGGGCGCCAGGATGCGAACATCGGGAGATGCCATCGCGTAGGCGATGTCCTTGTGGAGGCTGGTGACGCGTGCCACCTTCACCCCGGGCCCCAGCTCGAGCTCGAAGCGGGTGACCGACGGGCCGACCACCATGCCCACGAGGCGCGTCTCGACGCCGTGCTGGGCCAGGGCCTGTTCGAGCACCCGGCCAGCGGCCCCGACGGCCGCCTTGTCGACCTCTTGGGTGCCGCTGCGC
>JBKJIL010000232.1:0-4964 GCA_046598435.1 Acidimicrobiales bacterium | reverse complement strand
AGAACCTGACTGGCGCTTTCGGGGTCCGGTAGTCATGTGATGAGGTCCTTCTGTTGGGTGTCTGCCGATGAACCCCACGGCTCAGAAACCCCTGCAAAACCTCACTCGATTGCACTTCATCGCTCCAGCAGGCTCATGACCTGACACTCTGTCAGGGATGCCCGAGATGATCGAAGTGGAGCTCTATCGCCAGGTGGCCGAGCGCACGGTGGGGCACGCCATCACCGCTGTCCACGCCGCCGACACCTGGTACTTGAAGGGCGGCGCCACCGCCGAGGCGCTCGCGTCGTCCCTCTCCGGTCTGGCGGTGGTGGCGGCTCGCCGCATCGGGAAGCTCCTGCTCCTCGACACCGAGGGTCCCACCCTCGGGCTGCGCTTCGGGATGACGGGTCGCCTCGTCGTGGCCGGCGAGGCGCCGATCGAGCGACTCGAGTACTCGAGCGGCCGCAACGACCCGTCGTGGGTGCGCTTCGCCCTGGACCTCGACAGCTTGGGTCAGGTGCAGATGGTCGACCCGCGGCGACTCGGGGGCGTGGAGATCGACCCCGACGAGTCGCGCCTCGGGATCGACGCGGGGGCAGTGGGCCTGGCCCAGGTGCGAGCCTTGCTGGGGCGCAGCCGAGCACCGCTGAAGGCCTGGCTGCTCGACCAGAGCCACCTGGCCGGGATCGGCAACCTGCTGGCCGACGAGATCCTGTGGCGAGCCGGGCTGGACCCGGCTCGTGCCG
Organism: Acidimicrobiales bacterium; assembly: GCA_046598435.1. Classification (GTDB taxonomy): domain Bacteria; phylum Actinomycetota; class Acidimicrobiia; order Acidimicrobiales; family VFJN01; genus VFJN01. The sequence goes on along the minus strand of JBKJIL010000232.1, from coordinate 4,236 downwards.
CCCGATCGCTCACGCCCGCGGAGGCGCGCCGCCTGCACCGTCACCTCCGCGCCACGGTCGAGGAGCTGACGGCGAGAGGGGGCAGCCACACGGGCGACCTCCAGGTGGCTCGCACCCGCGGCGCCACCTGTCCCCGCGACGGTGCCCCGCTCGAGCGGCGCACGATCGGCACCCGCACCACGTACTCCTGTCCCCGGCATCAGCGCTGAGGCTGGCTGGGACCGGCTCAGAGGGGGCACTAGCCTTGCCCCTCCATCACGGGTCTGGAGGCGGCGTTGGCGACACGGGCAGCACGAGCGAGGCGCATCGGGCCGCTCGTCGTGGCCGTGCTGGCTGCCACCCTGCTCCTCGTCGTCTCGGCCTCGCTGGCACCGGCGGCCACCGTCGCCGTCCCCGCCGTCGCGGCGGCTCCCGCCCAGGACTGCGCCACCACGAGCCTGCTCGAGCCGTGCACGTCGACGTCGAACACCGTCACCACCGACCCCGGGGACTCCACGACCACGACCGCCGACGGATCAGTCACCACCGAGGACGACGCCACGTCCACCTCGGCTCCCCGCCGCACGACGACCACCGCCGAGGTCCTCCCGGAGGAGGTGGTGGCGACGTCCAGCACGCTCAGCGTCACCACCAGCTCCAACGTGCTCGTTCCCGGCGATGGGACCGAAGGGGCGGAATCGACGACCACCACCGTCGTGGAGCGCGTCACCGCCGTGTCCGACGGTGGGCCGAGCGACGGCACCCTGATCGGGCTCGTGATCCTGGGCCTGCTGCTGATCGCTGTCGTGGTGTCGATCCTGACCTGGCGCTACTGGGCGGCCACCCGCCCGCCGCTGCGCGACCCCGAGCCGGCTGGGTAGGGTCGAGCGCATGGGTGAGTCACTCGACGTCGAGGCCATGCTGAAGCGCTTCCGTGATCGCGCCCACGCCGTCCGCAGTCGACCGCTGCCCCCGGTGGCCGGCGAGGAGCGCACTCGCTTCATCGAGCAGGCCCAGCTCGACTTCCAGGACTTCGCCATCGTCGGCGATGCCGAGGCGACGATGGACGACGGGGTGCTCGTGCTGCGGATCGACCTGCGTCCGTCGAGCTGATCGGGTGATCGCCGACGTCGGTCGCTTCGAGCGCGCCATCGCGGCCATCGACGCCGTCAACGCCGATGACCCGCACCGCATCGAGCTCCACGGCGAGCGGCGCCCCAAGGAGCAGGTGCACGCCGAGCTGATGACGGCGTGGGTGACCCGTCTCGATCCCGCTGCCGACGAGGCCCAGCTGCTGGCGGCGCGGGCCCATCACCTGCGCCGATGGAGCCTGCCCCGCACCAGCCATCCGGACGGCCGGGCGGGCTACCTGCGCTGGCGCACCGCCTTGCGCCGCCAGCACGCCGCCGAGGTGGGGGCGCTCCTGGCCGAGATGGGCTACGACGCGGTCACGGTCGAGCGCGTGCAGGCCATCGTCGACAAGCAGGGCCTCGGGTCTGACCCGGCGGTGCAGGTGCACGAGGACGCCCTCTGCCTCGTGTTCCTGGAGACGCAGCTGGCGGCCACCGCCGACCAGCTCGGCGACGACAAGATCGTCGAGGTGATCCGCAAGACGGCGAAGAAGATGAGCCCAGCGGCCCTGGCCCAGGTGGCCACCATCACCATGCGCGACCACGACCGAGCGCTCATCGCCCGCGCGCTGGTGGCGGACGGCGCCGGCTAGCTCGCGTTCGTGCCGACGGCGCCGGAGCGGTTGATGGCGGTGTCGTCGGTGCCGAGGTATGACTCGATGACGGCGGGGTGCTCGAGCACCTCCTCGGGGCTGCCCTGGGCGATGATGCCGCCCAGCTCCAGAGCGATCATCTCGTCGCAGATCGTGCGCAAGAGCGGCATGTCGTGCTCGATCACCACCACGGAGCAGCCGATCTGCTCGCGCACCCGGATGAGCAGCGGCCCGAGGGCCTCCGTCTCCTTCTGGGCCACGCCGCCGGAGGGCTCGTCGAGCATCAGCACCTTCGGATCCTGGGCCAGGATGCAGGCCAGGTCGACGATGCGTCGGGTTCCGGTGGAGAGCTCGCCGGTGAGCTTCTGGCGGAAGGCGCCGAGGCCCATGAGCTCCACGAGCTCGTCGACCTTGGCCGCCACGGCCAGCTCGCTCTCGTAGGACGCCGGCAGCTGCAGGGCGGCGGCGACGATGTCGGTGGAGCCGAGGTGGCGCTCGCGGGCGACGGCGATCGTCTCGGCCACGGTGAGGCTGGGATAGAGCAGCGCGTCCTGGAACGACCGGGCCACGCCGCCCTTGGCCCGCTCGTGCGGTGCCCACTCGGTGACGTCGTGGCCGCGCACGAAGATGCGTCCGGCCTCGATCTCGAGGAAGCCCGAGATGCAGTCCATGAGGGTGGTCTTGCCGGCGCCGTTGTGGCCGATGAGGCCGAGGATCTGGCCCTCGCGGAGCTGCAGGTCCACGTCGTTGACGGCCGTGATGCCGCCGAAGCGCTTGGTGACGCCACGGCACTCGAGCAGCACGGGTGCGTCGGCCGGGATGGCGCGCTTGGCCGGAGCGGCGGGGATGACGGGCGCGGTCTCTGCGGCGGCCTTCTTGCCGCGGCCCTTCTTCACCGGCGCCGGTGCCGGCTCCGGTTCGGGGTCGGCACCGGCCGACGCGCCAGCGATGAACACCGAGCGCAAGATGTCGGGCCGGTCGAGGAGCTCGGAGGTGGGGCCGGTGAAGCGCACCTCGCCCTTCTCCATGAACACGGCCCGCTGGGCCAGGTTGAGGGCCACGTTCACCGACTGCTCGACGATCACGATGGTGGTGCCACGCCGATGGATCTCGCGCACGACCTCGAGCAGCTGCCCGACGATGGTGGGGGCGAGACCCAGGGACAGCTCGTCGATCATGAGGAGCTCGGGACGGGTCATGAGGGCGCCGCCGAGGGCCAGCATCTGCTGCTCGCCACCGGAGAGGTTCCCGGCCATCTGGCCGGCACGGGACTTGAGGATGGGGAACAGGGTCTCCACCTCGGCCTGGGCGGCCTCCAGGCGGTCCTGGTCCTTGCGGATGAGCCAACCGGCCAGGCGCAGGTTCTCGGTCACCGTGAGGGTGGGGAACACGCCCTTGCCACCGGGCATCAGCGAGATGCCTCGGTGGGTGGTGACGTCGGCCGAGAGCGACGTGACGTCCTCGTCCTTGAACGACACTGTGCCCCGCTTGGGTCGCACGAGGCCGCAGATGCCCTTGAGGAGGGTGGACTTCCCGGCGCCGTTGGTGCCGAGGAGGGCCACGATCTCGCCCTGGGCGACGTCGAAGTCGACGTTGAAGAGGATCTGCACCGGGCCGTAGGCCATGTCGATGCCCCGGCACGACAGCAGCGGGGTGCTGCGGGATGGCTCGTCGGCGTCGGGGCGGTGCCCGTTGGTGTGTTCGTCGGTGAGGTCGTCGGTGAGCAACGCGTCCATCAGGCCACCCCCACCGGCTCGGGATCCTCGACCGGTTCGGCGGTGGGCGCCGGGTCGGTCGGGGCGCTCAGCGCGCCTTGGAGCATGCCGACCTCGTTGGCGGCGTGGCCCTTGGTCTCGTCGCGCTTGTCGGCGACGAGGCTCGGCACGAGGATGCCGCGACGCTCGGCGATCTTGATGAGCACGCGGTCGCGCAGGTTGTAGAGCAGCTGGCCGATGCCACCGGGCAGGGCGAGGAGGACGAAGAGCAGCACGCCGCCGGTGAGGAACGGACGGATGTCGCCGAGGGCGGTGATCGTCTCGATCCAACGGAACAGCAGCACGCCGATCACGGCCCCGGAGATGGAGCCGAGCCCGCCGATCACGGCGGTGGCGAACAGGTTCAGGGAGTCGTAGGGCGGGTACGTGCCGGCTTCCACCCCAGTGAGCAGAAGCACGTGGAGCCCGCCGGCCACGCCGGCGATCACGCCGGCCAGGAGGAAGGCGGACAGCTTCACGCTGGTGGTGGGCACCGCCGCCGCATCGGCCGCTCGCTGGTTGTCGCGGGTGGCGATGATCACCCGACCGGCGCGGGCCTTGCGCACGCCCTGGGCGGCGAGGATCGACAGGCCGAGGAAGGCCAGGCAGAAGACGTACATGTTGTAGCCGTCGGTCAGCTCGATGCGCTCCCAGAGCACGGGGCGCTCGACGCCGCTGGGCAGGATCGACGGGAAGTTGTTCACGTTGATCACGTACTTGTCGAGGGCGACGGCCAGAGCGAGGGTGGTCACGGCCAGGAACAGGCCCCGGATGCGCAGG
>JBKJIL010000207.1:0-2558 GCA_046598435.1 Acidimicrobiales bacterium | reverse complement strand
GAGCGTCGCGTCGAAGAGGAACCCGTCTTGGGGCACCATCCGGATCGCCTCGTGGCGACGGCCGGGCGCCACCTGGCGCAGGTCGATGCCTCCCACGCGCACCACGCCTGCCGACGGGTCGGCGAGGCGGCAGAGCAACCTGGCGATGGTGGTCTTCCCGGAGCCTGTCTCACCGACGACGGCGACGGTGGCGCCGGCCGGCAGGTGCAGATCGACGCCGCGCAGCACCTCGGCGCCGGTTCGGTACGAGAAGCGCACACCGTCGAGGTCGACGGCCAGCGCTCCGTGGGGCAGATCCACTCCGTCGACGGGCTCCACCACGTCGATGGGGGTGGCGAGGACCCCAAGGATCTTGCGCCAGCCTGCGATGGCCGTCTGCGTCTGGTCGAGGATCTCGCTGAGCTCGGAGATGGGCATGAGGAGCAGGTTCACGAGGAAGAGGAAGGCCACGAGCTCGCCGAGGCCGAGGCCCCAGGCGGGCCCGTTGATGGCGCCGACCGAGACGACGGTGGCGAGCGTGATGGCGCCGAATAGATCGGCGGTGGGGAACATGATCGAGAACCACTTGGCCGCCCGCATCTGGGCCTTGTACTGCTTGTGGATGGCGCGGTCGAGTCGGCCTCGGGTGCGCTCCTCGAGGCCGTAGGCGAGCACCACCGGCGCGCCGGTGACGAGCTCGGACACCTCGGAGAGCGTGTCGCCCACGCGTGCCCGCACGTCGTCGTAGGCCGCCAGCTGTCGGTGCTGGAGGGCCCGCAGGATCGGGAGGAGGGGGAGGAACACGCCGATGGCCACGAGCGTGAGCTGCCACGAGTAGACGGCCATCACGAGGAGCGTGGCGAGGATCAGGATCGTGTCGACGATCCATGCCACGGCACCCCACTCGGTGAACTGGGCGAGCGTCTCGATGTCGCTGGTGACACGCGACACCAAGGCCCCACGGCGATGGTCGACGTGCTCGGCCATGGACAGGCGGTGGATGTGCGTGAAGGCCCGCACCCGCAGGCCGAGCAGGCTGGCCTCAGCCGCGCGGACGAGGCGGAGGAACGTAGCCCGGCTCACGAAGTAGAGGCCGATGATCAGCGCCCCGACCCCGGTGCACGACGCCGCCACGAAGCCAGGTCGATAGCCGGCGTCGCCGAGCACGCCTCGGTCGAGGATCTGCTGGATGAGCACCGGAACGGCGAGCTTGCCCACGGCGGTGGCGACGGCCAGCACGGCGGTGAGCACGATCCCCTGCTTGAGCTCCGGGGTGACGGCCAACCCTCGGCGCAGCACGGACAGCGCGCCCGCGTCCTGGAGCTCGGTCTCCTCCGGGGTGGCCGCCCGGTGGGTGCGCTCGCGATCGTGGCTGCCCGGGGGCAGGCCCTCCGCGAGCACCTCGATGGCGGCGTCGTGCGCATCTGGCCCATCGGGAGCAGCGAGCTCCTCCGGCTCGAGCGCGGCGCGGCGGGAGCGCGGGCTCACGCGGCGTCCTGTTCGTAGGCCCGCACGAGGGCGGCGTAGGCGGGGACCGCTAGGAGCTCGCGGTGCGTGCCCGACGCTGTGATGCGGCCGCCGTCGAGCAGAAGGACACGGTCGGCGAGGGCGATCGTCGAGACGCGGTGCGCCACGACCAAGGTGGTGGCGGCGATCGAGCCGCGGAGCCCGTCGAGGATTGCCCGCTCGACGCGCGGGTCGACCGCTGAGGTGGCGTCGTCGAGGAGGAGCACCCGGGGTCGCCTGAGCAGGGCTCGCGCGAGCGCGACCCGCTGGCGCTGACCGCCAGAGAGCGTGACGCCCCGCTCGCCGATCACCTCGTCGAGGCCCTGCGGCATCCGCTCGATGAACGCGCGCGCCCGGGCCACCTCGAGGGCATCGAGCACATCGGCATCGTCGATCGCAGCCCCCAGGGTGAGGTTCTCGCGCACTGTGTCGCCGAAGAGGAAGGTCTCCTGGAAGACAAGGGCCACGGCCTGATGGAGCTGGTCGGGGTCGGCCTCGGCCAGCGGCACCCCGCCGATGCAGACCTGGCCGGCATCCGCCTCGATCAGGCTGGCCACGAGGGTGCACAAGGTGGACTTGCCCGTGCCGGTGGACCCGACGAGCGCCACGACCTCACCAGGCGCCAAACGGGCGGACACGCCATCGAGGACGAGGTCGTCGCCGTGCGAGAAGCGCACGTCGTCTAGCACCACGTCGAGGGGTCCGTCGGGCAGCGGACGAGGGTGCGCGGGTCGGGCACGACTCGGGGCAGTGAGCACACCGCGCACCCGATCGTTGGCCACCACCGCACGCGGGAGCTCCTCGAGCAGGAACCCGACGATCCGGAACGGGAAGGCCAGGATGCCGAAGAGCGTCATGGCCTGCACCAGCTCACCGATGGTGACCGCCCCGAGCGAGAGGCGCCAGGCGCCGACCGCCAGCACCGCAACCGTCCCGAGGTTGGGGAGGGCGTCGAGGCCCGGTTCGAAGGCGGCCCGGAGCCGGCCGACCACCAGCCGCTCGCGGCGCAGCTGGTTGGCCGCTGTCTGCAGGCGGCCCACCTCACGGCCTTCGAGGCCGAGCGTCTTCACCAC
>JBKJIL010000084.1:0-3349 GCA_046598435.1 Acidimicrobiales bacterium | reverse complement strand
CTGCGGCTCACCGGGCTCGAGGGCGAGGAGCTGCCCTGGCAGCACGACAAGGCGCAGTGGCCCGCCCTGAAGGAGCGCCTGGCGGCCGTCTTCAAGGCGAAGACGCGGGCGGAGTGGTGCGAGCTGATGGAGGGCACCGACGTGTGCTTCGCCCCCGTGCTCTCGCTGGGCGAGGCCCCGAGCCACCCCCACAACGTGCACCGCGGCACCTTCGTGGAGCTCGACGGGGTGGTGCAGCCGGCGCCGGCCCCGCGGTTCTCTGCCACGCCCGTGACCGTCCAGCGCCCCCCGGCCCACGCGGGCCAGCACACCGACGAGGTGCTGGCCGAGTGGGGCTTCGACACCGACCGCATCGCCAAGCTGCGCGACGCCACCGCCATCGCGTAGGGGCGCGGGTGTCGCGCCCGCGCCGCTAGCGTCGTCGGCATGGCGACTCTCGTCTCGTTCCAGGCCCATCCCGACGACGAGTCGATCGGGGCGGGCGGCATGCTGGCCAAGGCGGCGGCTGCCGGTCACTGCACCGTGCTCGTGTTCGCCACCCGCGGCGAGCACGGCGAGGTGGACGACGGGTTCCTGGAGCCCGGGGAGACGCTCGGCGAACGGCGCACCAAGGAGTGCCAGCGCTCGGCGGAGATCCTCGGCGTGCAGCGCGTCGAGTTCCTCGGCTACGTCGACTCGGGGATGATCGGCACGCCCGAGAACGACTTGCACGGCTCGTTCTGGACGGCGCCGGTCGACGAGGCCGCCCAAGCCCTGGCCGACATCCTCGTCGAGGAGCAGGCCGACATCGTCACGATCTACGACAGCGACGGCGGCTACGGGCACCCGGATCACATCCAGGTGCATCGCGTCGGGCTCCGAGCCGCCGAGCTGGCCGGCACCCCCCGCGTGTTCGAGGGCACGATGAACCGAGACCACCTGAGGCGGGTGATCGAGGAGGCCGTCAAGATGGGCCTGATCCCAGAGGATCAGGTGCCAACGGTCACGGAGGACTCCACCTTCGGGCGTCCCGAGCACGCCATCACCACCGCGGTCGACGTGCGCGACGTCCTGGCGCTGAAGCGAGCGTCGATGGCCGCCCACGCCAGCCAGATCTCCGAGACGTCGTTCTTCCTGTCCATGCCCGACGAGGCGTTCGCGGCCTCGTTCGGGTGGGAGTGGTTCATCCGCCACGGCGTGCCGGAAGGGCACCGCGACGACGACCTGTTCGCCGGGCTCACCTGATGTCGTCGGGCTGGACCCACACCGCCCTGGCCCAGCAGATCGTCTTCGGCGTCGGGGCCGTCGACCGCCTCGGCGATCTGGTGCGCACCGTGGGCGCCCGCAAGGCGCTGCTCATCACGACCCAGGGCCGACTGGCGTCGCCCGAAGGGGCGCAGGTGGTGACGGGGCTCGGCCGCAGCCTGGCCTCGACCTTCAGCGAGGTGGCGAGCCACGTGCCCGTCCCGCTCGTGCAGCAGGCCGTGCTCCAGGCCCGCCGCGATGGCATCGATCTGGTCGTGTCCTTCGGTGGTGGGTCGTGCGCCGATCTGGGCAAGGCCGTGTGCTACTTCCTCGAGCAGGAGGCCGGCATGCCCGGGTCGAGCCATCTGGATCGCCCGTTGGTGCCCCACCTCAGCATCCCCACCACCTACTCCGGAGCCGAGCTCACCCCGTTCTTCGGGATGACCGACCCGGCCACGCGCCAGAAGCAGGGGGCCGGCGGGCCGACGAGCGCGCCGATCATCGCCGTCTACGACCCGCGCCTGACCCTCTCCACGCCGCCTCGGGTGAGCGCGGAGACGGGCATGAACGCCCTTGCCCACTGCGTGGAGGCGGCCTGGTCGCCCTTCCGCACCCCGGAGGCCGAGGCCATCGCCCTGGCCGGCGCGGCCGCCATACACCGATCGCTGCCGGCGGTGGTGGCGAAGCCCGACGACCTCGGTGCCCGCACCACGATGCTCGAGGGCGCCTGCCTGGCCGGGCGCTGCCTGCTCAACGCCGGCATGGGGGTCCACCACGGCCTGGCCCAGCTGATGGGTGGCCGTACGGGGATCCCGCACGGACTGGCCAACGCCATCCTGCTCACCCATTGCGTGCGCTTCAACCAGGACACCGTCACTGATGCCGTCACCCGCATCGGTGCCGCCCTCGGCGCGTCAGACGACGCCGCCGGTGCCGTCGATCGGCTTCGTGCCGCGATCGGGCTCCCGGGTGGCTTCTCGGAGGTCGGGGTGGCCGAAGCCGACCTCGAGGTGGTGGCCCGGCTGTCCCAGTCGAACCACAACGTCGCCCGCAACCCGCGGGCCGTCAGCGAAGCGGATGCCCTGGCCATCCTCCAGGCCGCCTGGTGATGCCCCGTAGCGTGCGGAGATGCGTCGTTCGCTCCTTGCCCTGATCTCGGCTGCCCTCGTGCCGGTCCTGGGTGCGTGCAGCAGCGATGCCACTGTCGCGGATCCCACGACGACGAGCAGGCCCACGTCGAGCAGCCCGACGACGACCACCGCGCCAGCGCCCACGACCGCGAGCACCAGCGCGTCGGCGCCGGATCTCGTGCTGCGGGGCGACGGCCTCGGCAGTGCGGCGCTGGGAGCCGCGCCCGACGAGGCAGTGGCCGCGGTGACGGCCGGCCTCGGTGCACCGAGCGCCGACACCGGCTGGCAGTCGTCGTTCAGCTCCTACGGCACTTGCCCTGGCACCGAGGTCCGCGGCGTCGAGTGGGATCACCTGGTGCTGCTGTTCACCGACGGCGACACCCCCTACGGGAGCGGTCGGCACCTGTTCGCGTGGCGGCTCACGGGCGCGCCTCCGGCCATCGGCACGGCCACCGGCTTCGGCTACCGAGCCACCGCCGCCGATGCGGAGGACCTGTACCCGGGGCGAGTCGAGACGGTGCCGGCGGCGGAACCGTTCCCGAGCTTCCTCGAGATCGACGCCGACGGCGGGACGATCACCGCCTACCTCGACGATGCCGACGTGGTGCGCAACCTCGAGGCCGGGGTGTCCTGCGGCGAGTAGCGGGGGCCTGCTGGCGTGGCTCGCCCGTGGTCGGGCACGATGGCCTCCACCATGACGACAGGCAACGGATGACCATCATCAAGATCAACGCCATCACCGTGGCCGCCGACAGCGGCGACGAGCTGGCCCAGCGGTTCGCCAAGCGGGCCGGGGCCGTCGATGGCCAGGAGGGCTTCGAAGGCTTCGAGCTCCTGCAGCCCACCGACGACCGCACGACGTGGCTTGTCCTCACGCGCTGGCGAGACGACGACGCCTTCAACGCTTGGGTGAGCAGCCCGGCCTTCGGTGCCGGCCATCAGAGCGAGGCGAAGCCTCAGGGAGAGGGCGGGGGTCCCCGCCCGGTCGGCGTGTC
>JBKJIL010000217.1:0-2921 GCA_046598435.1 Acidimicrobiales bacterium | reverse complement strand
GGCCTGGTGATCGGCTCGCCGTCGTACTCGCTCAAGAAGCTCGAGCCGCTCTACATGCCGCCCCGCACGGCCGAGATCACCGACGCCGGCTCCAGCATCGTGGAGTACGAGCGCTGGCTGCAGACCGGCGACCAGCAGATCCTCGACGACATCGAGGCCTACAACCGCGACGACGTGGAGTCGACCTGGCGGCTGCGCGACTGGCTGGAGGGCCACCGCCAGCAGCTCCTCGACCAGGGTGAGGCAGCGCCCCGACCCGTCCGCACCACGGAGCCGGTCACGCCCGAGGCGGCCGACACCGACGAGCCGGCGGACGACGACCCCACCCAGCGGCTCGTCGAGGCGCTGCTCGAGGGCCGCACCGAGCCGCCCACCGAGGCCGACGGCGACGACGCCCGCGCCCGCTGGCTCATGGCGCACCTGCTGCGCTGGCACCAGCGGGAGGACAAGCCCGACTGGTGGCGGTTCTTCGACCGCGTGCTGCACTGCGACCTCGACGACCTGCGCCACGACACCGAGGCCATCGCCGGCCTCACGCAGGTGGGGAAGCAGGTGGTCGACAAGCGCTCCTACATCTGGACCTACGAGTTCGACCCCACCCAGGAGCACAAGCTCAAGGTGGGCACCACGCCGTGCGACCCCGAGACCGAGGCCGTCCGGATCCGCGGCGACGAACCGCCAGGCCGACCGGGCACCCTCGTGGCCCTCGACGCCGCCGCCGGCACGCTGAAGCTCCGCCGCGGCATGACGTCGACCGCGCCGCACCCCAAGGCCCTCATCCCGCCGGGCCCGATCAACACCGACGCGCAGCGAGCCGCCCTGGTCCGACTCGGCGAGGCGCTGCTGGCCCATGGCATCGACGGCCCCGGCCCGCTCGCCGCCGGTCGTCAGCTGCTCGGCCGTCGTCCGCCCCGCGTCACCGGCACCACCGCCGGCGAGCCGCTGCGTCGTCCCGACGAGCCGGGCGTCGACGCCGCGGTCCGCCTCGTGCGCGCCCTCGACCGCTCCTGCCTGCCCATCCAGGGTCCGCCCGGCTCGGGCAAGAGCTACACCGCCGCCAAGATGATCGTGGCGCTCCTCGCCGACGGTCGCACGGTCGGCATCACCGCCAACAGCCACGCCGTCATCACCACCTTGCTGGAGAAGGTGCTGAAGGAGTCGGCCAAGGCCGGGGTGGAGGTCCGCGGCATCCAGAAGCCAGGCGACGACGGCGGCCTCGACCACCCCGCCGTCGAGCTGGTCAAGGACAACGACGCGGTGGCGACCGCCCTCGCCGAGGGAGCGAACCTGGTGGCGGGGACGGCCTGGCTGTTCGCCCGGGAGGAGCTGGAGGGCGCCCTCGACACGCTGGTGGTCGACGAGGCCGGCCAGCTCTCGTTGGCCAACGTGCTGGCCGTGGCCGGCGCCGCCGACCGCCTGGTGCTGGTGGGCGACCCCCGCCAGCTGGCCCAGCCCTCCAAGGGCACCCATCCCGAGGGAGCGGAGGTGTCGGGCCTCGACCACGTGCTGGGCGACCACGCCACCATGCCCGAGGACCTCGGCCTGTTCCTCGACCGCACCTTCCGCCTGCACCCCGACATCTGCCGGTTCATCTCCGAACAGGTCTACGACGGCCGCCTCGAGAGCGAACCGCACTGCGCCGGTCAGGCCATCGACGACGGCCCCGTCGTGGGCGGCACCGGCCTGCGCTGGCTGAGTGTCGACCACGAGAGCAACCGCACCTCATCGGTGGAGGAGGCCCACGCCGTGGCCGAGGCCTTCGAGGCGCTCCTCGGCAGAGGCTGGACCAACGCCAAGGGCCAACGGAAGACGCTCGACCTCGACGACGTGCTGGTGGTCGCCCCCTACAACGCCCAGGTGCACCTCCTGGCCCAGCACCTCCCCGAGGGCGCCAGGATCGGCACGGTCGACAAGTTCCAGGGCCAGGAGGCCCCGGTCGTGATTGTGAGCATGACCGCCTCCAGCGCCGAGGACATCCCACGAGGCATGGAGTTCCTCTACTCCCGCAACCGCATCAACGTCGCCGTCTCCCGAGCCCAAGCCCTCAGCATCATGGTCGCCAGCCCCAAGCTCCTCGCCGTTCACTGCCGCACGGTCAACCAGATGCGCCTCGCCAACGTGCTGTGCCGATATGTAGAGCTGGCAGAGCGAGTCTGAGCTGGCTGCGCTAGGCAGGGCCAATGGCGAACCAGATGAGCGAGTTGCAGGCCCTACTCGCCGACGTAGGCGCCGGTGCCGCCGCGAGTCAGCTGGTGGATTGGAACTTCCAGACATGGCGCCATGCGCTCGAGCGGGCCCCGCTGGCCGACCTCGCCTTGCCAGCTCTCGAGGACCTTGAGGATCGATGGGCGATAGACGGCGGGCTCACCCGCGCTGCGGTCACCTCGGTCGCTGGACACGATCCGATCCATCTCCTGGTCGCCTCAATGGCATGGGGCTTCGGTCCGACCCCATACGGGCCGTCGAGGACGGCAAAGATGTTGGCAACGCCGGATGCCGGCACCGAACTCGCGGACATCATCGAGAGGGCACGTGATGGCGCTGATGCCGCGTTCTCGGCACTGTTCCGGAATGGCAGGGCCCGGATCTCGGGGTTGAGCATCGCCATGGGGTCGAAGGTGTTGTACTTCGCCGCTGGCGGTCGTACGACTGAACCGGGTGATCCGCTGGTCTATGACGCGAACGTCCATTGGGCCCTGACGACGCTCGAGGGCGGCTGGTCCGATGCGCCTGACCCTGGAGGGAGGATGTCCTCCGAGAGTTACGCAAGATACGTCGACCGAATCGATGCTTACGCGCTTGATTCTGGCCTCGCTCGCGACGACGTTGAAGTAAGGCTCTTTGGAGCGTCGAGGTGGCTCCGCCGACGTCGACGACGTGCGGAACTCGAACAACGCCTTCGGGGAGGAGCCGACCTCGGG
>JBKJIL010000005.1:0-4040 GCA_046598435.1 Acidimicrobiales bacterium | reverse complement strand
CCACCATCTTCCGCAAGCTCGGGCTCACGGATCAGAGCCTCATCGACCGACGGGTCACCGCCGGGCTCATCTACACGCGTGCCCGGACGCGCTCGTTCGCACGCCACCAGCCCACCGAGGTCGACGAGGTCTGAACCACCGACGCCTGGGCTGTCACCGACTCGCGGTGGCGACCGGGGGCACTGAAGGGCCATTGTCGAGGAGTGGCCCCTCGACCCCGCGACGCCAGCGCAGCGGTGGTCGACCGCGAGCGGCAGCTCTCGGCCTGGGCGGGTAGCGGCGCCATGGCGCTGACGGGACGAGCTGGATCCCCCCCGCTCGGGCCACCCGCTGACATGGTGCCGAAGCTCCTGCGGGTGGCCGAGGTGCTCCGATCCCGTGCCGTCGAGCTCGGCGGCGTGCTCGAGGTCGACCCGCTCTCGCTCCTCGGTGAGCGGGCGGCCATCAGCGGGCTGGTGGGGCGTGGCGAGATCAGCTGTGGCGGTGCCACTCGGCTCATGCCGGTCGGCGACCGATGGCTGGCCGTCACCCTGGCCCGCGCCAAGGACGTGGAGCTGGTGCCAGCCTGGCTCGAGCTCGACCATTCCCCCGCTGACGCGTGGACGGCGGTTGCCGCGGCCGTGGCGACGCGTCCTCTTGACCCGCTGGTGGAGCGGGCGCTGCTGCTCGGCCTCCCGATCGGCGTGCTCCCGTCCCCCCGGCGGGACACCGCGGCGTCCCCCGCCGACGACCGCACCCTGCCGATCCAGCGCCTCGCTGTACCGGGGCCACCGCCGCGCACCGGTCCGCTGTCGGGCGTCGTGGTCGTCGACCTCAGCGCCCTGTGGGCGGGGCCGCTCTGCGGCTCGCTGCTGGCCGAAGCGGGCGCCACCGTGATCAAGGTGGAGTCGACGAGCAGACCCGACGGCGCTCGCCTCGGTCCACCGGCGTTCTTCGATCTGCTCAACGCCGGCAAGCGCAGCGTGGCCCTCGACCTGCGCGCCGCCTCCGGGGTCGAGGCGCTGCGCGACGTGCTGGCCGCCGCAGACGTCGTGGTCGAGGCCTCTCGGCCACGGGCCCTCGAGCACCTCGGCATCGACGCCGCGCAGATGCTCGCCTCCGGCACACCCCGCGTGTGGGCATCCATCACCGGCCATGGCAGGACCGGTGCGCGCCGCGACCGCGTCGCGTTCGGCGACGACGCCGCCGTGGCCGGCGGGCTCGTGGGCTGGACCGACGGGGGCCCGGTGTTCTGCGCCGACGCCATCGCCGATCCCACCACCGGACTGGTCGCGGCGGCGGCCATCCTCGAAGCGCTGGTGGTGGGAGGGCGCTGGTTGCTCGACATCTCGATGGCCGACGTGGCCGCGTTCCTCGCCGGACCGACGCTGCCCGCCTCCGAGCACGCTGGCCCGGTGGCCGCGCCCCGCGCACGGACGCCCAGCGGGCGTGGCCCGACGCTCGGCGAGCACACCACCGACGTGCTGGCGGGCCTGCGACGATGAGCGTGCTGTTCCGAGCGGTGGAGGTCGACGGGCGCGTGGTCGACGTGGCCGTCGTCGACGGCCGCATCGACGCGATCGGTCCCCGGCTGACCCCGGCCGCCGACGCCGAGGTGATCGATGGCCACGGCGGCGCCCTGATCCCCGGCCTGCACGACCACCACCTCCACCTCTACGCCACCGCGGCCGCCTCCACCTCGATCGAGGTCGGACCGCCGGCGGTGCGAGATGCCGCGCGCCTGGCGGCGGCGCTCGCTGAGGCCGACCGAGCGCTCGGTCCGGGTCAGTGGCTGCGAGCCGTCGGCTACCACGAAGCGGTGGCCGGGGACCTCGACCGGGAGGCCCTCGACCGCACCGTCGCGCACCGCCCGGTGCGGGTTCAGCACCGCAGCGGGGCCCGGTGGACGCTCAACACAGCGGCCGTCGATGCCCTCGACCTGGCGTCGCGGGCGGAGCCGGGCATCGAGCGCGACGCCTCGGGTCGTCCCACCGGGAGGCTGCACCGAGCTGACGCGTGGCTGCGCGACCTGCTCCCGCCCGCGGCCTCGCCGGATCTGGCCGCCCTCGGCGCCCGGCTGGCCAGCTACGGCGTCACCGGCCTCACCGACACCACGCCGACGGCGCGGATCGAGGACGTGTCGTCGATGGCGGCCGCCGTGACGAGTGGAGCGCTGCCCCAGCGGGTGATGGTCACCGGCGGAGCCGCGCTCACCGACACACCGTGGCCGGCCGGCATCGAGCGAGGACCGGTGAAGCTCGTGATCGACGACGACACGTACCCCGCCCTCGATCTGCTGGCCGCGCAGATCGCCAGCGCCCATCAGCATGGGCGGGCCGTCGCCATCCACTGCGTCACCCGCACCGCGCTCGTGCTGGCGCTGGCGGCGTGGGACGTCGCCGGCAGCCGCGCCGGCGACCGAGTGGAGCACGGGTCGGTCATCCCGTCCGATCTGGTGGGCGACCTGCTGCGGCTGCGCCTCACCGTCGTGACGCAGCCGGGCTTCGTCGCCGAGCGAGGCGACGAGTACCTCCAGGATGTCGACGCCGCCGATCTCCCCCACCTCTACCGGTGCGCCAGCCTCCTGGCGGCCGGCGTCGGGGTCGCCGGCAGCACCGACGCGCCATACACGTCACCCGATCCCTGGCGGGCGATGCGGGCCGCCGTCTCCCGGCAGGCACCGAGCGGCGCTGTCGTCGGCGCGGCGGAGGCCGTGAGCCCGACGCGCGCCCTAGAGCTGTTCCTCGGCGACCTGCACGACCCGGCCGGCCCGCCGCGCGCGGTCGTCGTCGGCGCGCCCGCAGACCTGTGCCTGCTGTCTCGTTCGCGGGCCGCCGTGCTGGCCCGACTCCGCGCCGACGACGTGGTGGCCACCCTCTGCGCCGGCCGAATCGTCCACGACGGGCGCCGATAGGGCCGAGCCCCCCGCTGCAGCCCCCTCGAGGTTCAGGGCACCAACGCGCGCCAGACGCGCCGCCGTGCCCCCAACCTCAATCGTCGATGAGGACGGCCCGCTCGGGGCAGTTGCCCACCGCCCGTCGGGCGTCGGCCTCGTGCTCGGGCGGCACCTCGGCGTGGAGGACCTGCCCGAAGCCCTCGTCGTCGGCCTCGAACAGGGCGGGCGCGAGGGCGTAGCAGCGTCCGTGGCCAGTGCAGAGCTCGCTGTCGATGCGGATCTTCATCGAGGGCAGGCTACCGCCCGCCATCGCGTAGTCTGACACTGGCGTCATGTTTCGGGCGCCGCCTGCACATCGCCGAGGAGACCCATGGCCGACTACAAGTTCCTGCAGTACGAGACCCACGACGATGGCGCCATCGTGCGCATCCTCCTCGACCGGCCCGACGCTCGAAACGCCCAGAACCGGGGCCTCCTCGTGGAGCTCGACCACGCCTTCCTGCGGGCGGAGGCCGACGACACCTGCCGGGTCGTCATCCTCGGCGGCACCGGTCCCCTCTTCTCCTCCGGGCACGACATGGGCTCCAAGGCCGCCATCGAGGAGTACCAGACCCACCCCACCAGCTTCATCAACGGCGCCACCCGACAAGGGGCCGAGAAGCGGATGCTCCAGGAGTGGCACTACTACTTCGAGAACACCCGCCGCTGGCGCAACCTCCGCAAGATCACGATCGCCCAGGTGCAGGGCACCGTGTACGCGGCAGGGCTCATGCTGATGTGGTCGTGCGACCTCATCGTCGGCGCGGATGACGTGCTCTTCGCCGACGTGGTCGGCACGCGTCTCGGCATGTGCGGGCTCGAGTACTTCGCCCACCCGTGGGAGCTCGGCGCCCGCAAGACCAAGGAGCTCATGCTCACCGGCGACAGCATCGACGTGCACGAGGCGCACCAGCTCGGCATGGTCTCCAAGGTCTTCCCCCGGGCCGAGCTCGAGAGCTCGACGCTCGACTTCGCCCGCCGCATCGCCAAGGTGCCGACGATGACCGCGCTGATGATCAAGGAGTCGGTGAACGAGACCCAGGACAACCAGGGCTTCTACAACAGCCTCAACGCCTGCTTCACGCTCCACCAGCTCAACCACTCACACTGGGCGGAGGTCCACGAG
>JBKJIL010000248.1:0-2940 GCA_046598435.1 Acidimicrobiales bacterium | reverse complement strand
GAACGGGGCCACCCGCGCCTTGTAGGCGCCGAGCATGGCTTCGATGTACTCGTTGCCGTTGTGCAGGTAGCAGGCCAGGTGCGCCTGCCCCGACTCGTGGCCGCCCAGGCCGTCGCGCCCGGTCTGCACCCCGAGGCCCTGGCTCAGCACGTGGTTGGCCAGGCGCCGGGTCCGGTCGGTGACCTCGGCGTAGGTGAGCCGGCGATTGCGCCACACGATGCACTCGCGGTCGGGCACGACTGCGCTCACGGCCTCGTGGACCTGGGCCAGGTTGAACTCCATGGGTGACCGGTTCCCCCGTGTCGGATGGCTAGGTGAATGCGGACCCTACGGGCCGACCCAGCGCACCTGCGAACCCGGGTCGGGCTAGCAACGGGTCCCTGGCGGTGGCGTGACGAGGTCGACGAGGTACCGCGTCGCCGCCTCAGTCGCGCAGGGCGAGTCGCCGATGGCGATGTGGCCCTCGAGCTGCACGATGAGCAGCACCCCTCGTCGCAGGTTCCGGGCCACCTGTTCTGCCTCCTCGATGGGGGTGGCCGCATCGCCGGTGCTGCCGATGACCAACGTCGGTGGGGCTCCGGGCGCCTCCACGACGTGGGGCTGGTAGGTGGCGTCGGGCCAGAACGCGCACGGCAGGAGCTCGTTGGCGGCCGTCGTGCCGAATCGGGGCGACGCGTCGGCGGCTGGGGCCGCGCCCTCTTGCCAGTCGTCGAAGCCGACGGGGTGGGGCGCGTCGAGGCAGCTCACCAGGGCGAAGGGCGCATACGGCACCAGCGCCGTGAACCAGCGGGCCATCTCGACGACATCGGCGAAGTCGCCGGCCAAGCCGTTGGCCAGCGCCGTCCACAGGAGGGGCCAGCGCTCCACGTCGTACGTGGCGGAGAAGGCGGCGTAGGCCAGCTGGGTCGGGCCCACCCCGGCCGGCGCGCCCTGCCCGGCCTCGACGCGGCGAGCGAGCTCGTCGTAGGCCGCCAGCACGCCACCGGCCGGCGTCACGGGACAGGCCGAGTCGGCCGCGCAGGCCTCGTCGACGGCGGCCATCGTCGCGTCGATGGCCTCGACCTGGGCCTGCGCGCTCAGGTCGCCGCGAGCGCCAGGGTCGACGACGCCGTCGAGGACCAGAGCGCGCACGGAGGCGGGGTAGGCCTCCGCCCACAGCAGCCCGATCAGGGTGCCGTAGGAGAGGCCCACGAAGCTCACCTGCGCCTCGCCGAGGGCGCGTCGGATCACCTCCACGTCGTGGATCACCTCCCGGGTGCCGAGGTGGCCGAGGCGCGCGCCCTCGGTGGCGGCGCACTCGTCGGCCACGGCACGGGCGGCGCGGGCCAGCTCCGTGGCCTCGGCCGGCGTGTCGGGGGCGAGGTCGTGGTCCCGGAAGGTGGCCACCGTCGTGCCGCAGCGCATCGGGGCGCTGTCGCCGATGCCTCTGGGGTCGAACCCCACGATGTCGAAGCGCGCCGCCACCTCGGCGCTGAGGGTGAAGCCGCGGCGGACCCGGCGCACCCCGGAGGCGCCCGGGCCTCCCGGGTTGACGATGAGGGTGCCGATGCGCTGCTGCGGGTCGCCGGCCGGGCGGCGGATCAGGGCCACGTCGAGCGTCGGGCCCTGGGGTTGCGCGTAGTCGACGGGAACGGTGACGCGGGCGCAGTCGAAGCCCCCGCCACAGGGTCGCCAGTCGACCGGCACCGCCGGTGGCAGGGCAACCGTCGCGGTCGTGGTGGGCGGAGCGGTCGTGGGGGGTGTCGTGGTGGCGGTCGTGGTGGTGCGTCGCTCCGACGTGGCCGTGGCGGCGGACGGAGTGGCGTCGTCTGCGCAGCCCGCGGTCGAGGCGGTGAGAGCGGTCAGCAGGACCAACGACAGGGCGCGGCGCAGGGGCACGACGGGCACGCTAGAACCAGAGCCATGGCACTCACCTTCGGCGTCTTCATCCCCCAAGGCTGGAAGATGGAGCTGGCCTCCATCCCTGACCCGGCCGCCAAGTGGGCCAAGGCCATCGAGGTGGCCGTGCTGGCCGAGGACCTCGGCCTCGACTCGCTGTGGGTCTACGACCACTTCCACAACGTGCCCGTGCCGGCCCATGAGACGATGTTCGAGGCGTGGACGACGCTGGCCGCCATCAGCCAGCGCACGAGCCGGATCATGCTCGGCCAGATGGTGGGCTGTGCGCCGTACCGCAACCCCGGCCTCCTCGCCAAGATCACCTCGAACATCGACGTGATGTCGAATGGCCGGCTCATCTGGGGCGTCGGTGCCGGCTGGTACGAGCACGAGTTCCGGGGCTACGGCTACGACTTCCCGAAGGCGTCCGATCGCATCGGGCTGCTCCGAGAGACGGTCGAGATCGTCAAGGCGATGTGGAGCGAGCCCGACGTCACCTACGACGGCAAGCACTTCCAGCTCGACGGCGCGCAGTGCGACCCGAAGCCACTCCAGACGCCACACCCGCAGATCCTCATCGGGGGAGGGGGCGAGCAGCTCACCCTGCGGGTCGTGGCCCGCCACGCCGATGCGTCGAACTTCGGGGGCAAGCCGGAGGAGTGGGCCGCCAAGGCCGAGGTGCTCAAGGGCCACTGCGCGGCGGTGGGGCGCGACTACGACGAGATCCAGAAGACCTGGTCGCCCGAGATCTTCATCCGCGAGACCGAGGCCGAGGTGGCCGCCGCGGGAAGCCGGTCGTTCTGGGGCGAGCCCGTCGACTCGTGGACGGCCGGCAACCTGGTGGGCACCCCGGAGCAGGTCGCGGCCCGCATCCAGCAGTACGTCGACATGGGCTGCACCGGGTTCTACCCATGGTGCAGCGACTACCCCGAGACCGAGACCGTTCGGCTCTTCGCCGAGCAGGTCATCCCGCAGCTGCGCTGAGCGTCACTCGTAGTAGCGGAAGAGGCTCTCGCTCACGCAGCTCGGCTTCGTCGCACCTTCGCACTCGAAGGTGAAGCG
>JBKJIL010000178.1:0-2918 GCA_046598435.1 Acidimicrobiales bacterium | reverse complement strand
TGCGGGTCGGACTTGGTCGACCCTCTCCAACGTGGAGCTTGCTGTCCTGGCAGTTGAGCCGGACGACGCCACCACCATGGTCGGCACTGACTACGAGGGCAGGATGCTTCGAAGCGGCGACGGCGGGAGAACCTGGCGTCCAACCGGCGGGCCTGTTCTCGCAACGCTTGCCTGGGACAGCTCCGTGGGGCTGATCGGCGCGGATGCCTCAGGTGCCGTGTTCTCGAGCGCCGACGCCGGAAGCTCCTGGCGGCAGGTTGGTGACCTCGCCGGCGTCGGTCCGGTGGTGACCGTCGCGGACGGCGTCGCGTACGCGGCCACCGATGGGGGCAAGATCTCCCGCTCGAATGACGGCGGAAGGAGCTGGCTCCCCGCCGAGTGATCGGCCAGCCCACGACTGGATGGTCGATGAATTCCTCTTACTACGACAGGGCGTCGTAGACTCGCCCGATGCTCCCCGCGTTCGCCCACCTCATGCAGGTGCGCGCCATGACGGTTGCAGACCTGCGCTTTGTCGCCGAGCTGCATCGTTCCTGCCTTGCCCACGGTCTGTTCCCCGCCCTGGGGCCAAGGTTCCTGCGGGCCTATCTGCACACCTATGCCGCAAGTCCGTTCGGGTTGGCCTACGTGGCGCTCTTCGACGGGTCACCGGTCGGCTACCTCGTCGGAACCGTTGACGAGCGAGCACACGCCGAGCATGTGCTCCGACGGCACGGACTCCGTCTTGGTGTTCTGGGTCTCGTCGCGCTGTTGGTGAGACCGCGAGTGGCATGGCGCTTCTCGCGGACCCGGGCCCGGCGGTACATCGCAGTTGGAGCCCGGCTCGTGCGATCAGGCCCCAGCGGTTCTCCGTCACCGGGGTCCGCCGGAGGGGTAGCGGAGCTCTCCCATGTCGCGGTCAGCGCCTCGGCGCGAGGAGCCGGCGTCGGTGGGGCCCTCGTCGAGCGCTTCACCCAGGATGCTCGATCATCTGGCGCAACGGCAGCGCGGCTGCTCACGAAGGCCGACGACGGAGGGGCTTCTGGGTTCTATGAGAGGCTAGGTTGGTGCCCGAGCGGAGTCGTCACCGATCGGGATGGGATCGCGTGGTCGAGATTCCGGCTCCAGCTGTCGTGATGCGCGTCGCTGCCGTCGCGCTTGCGGTCTGCCTCGCCGCCGCCGGGTGCACCCAAGGGGGGTCCGAGCCGACTCGCGCCGCGGCACCATCCAGTACGACGACGACCGAGCCCCGGCTTCCGGCGTCGCCGCGCTACACGCCCATCGATGGCGAGCCGGTTCCTGAGCTCAAGTCCCTCGCCGCGAACTTCCTCCAGGCACTCGGCACCTACGAGCTCGGTGGGGGGAACGCGGAGGCCGCGGCCGTCCGCGTGGCGGGGATTGCCGCCAGCGCCACGCTTCCTGCGAACGACCTGCTTCTAGCCCCGACGGCATCTTCCACGATCGAGATCATCTATCCCCAGCTCGGAGGGCTGATCGACGATGCGGCATCGATCATGGTCGTGTTCCGTTGGCGCTTGCTGGAGCGGGGTCGCGAGGTGTCGGTAACTCGCACCGCGGATGTTCGACTGGCGCTGGAGGCCGGAACCTGGCGAGTGGCGAGCGTCGAGTCCCTAGGTGGAGACACCGTGGATCCTGGCTCGCCTTCCCCGATCGCCCAGGCCGTCCTGGCGAACGACAGGATCGAGCTGCCGGACTCAGCCCAATGGGACATCAACAGCGGTCGGATCACCGATGAGGTGCTCAAGGTCCTCGATGGCCTCGCCACGGATCACACGCTGCGTGTGTCGGTGCTGGCCTCAGGTCATCCGCACAACGTCTTCGCCACCGACCTGGTGAGCAATCACACCGAGGGCCGGGGCGTGGACATCTGGGCCATCGACGGCCAGCCGATCGTCTCGCTGCGTGATCCGGCGGGTCCGCTCCCCGGCTTGGTCCAAGAGCTCATCAACGCCGGCGTCACCGAGGTCGGATCGCCGTTCGACATCGACGGTGCCGGCGGCGCCTCATTCACGAACACGGTGCACCAAGACCACCTGCATGTGGCCTTCGACGGTTGAGCCGAGGGCGGGGGAGATCGCGTGGAAGCGAAGGTGCTCGCCACCCGTCAGCCACGCCGCGGAACGGAGCGTCACCGGTCAGCAGCCCGCCCGCGGCACTACGACGTGTTGTCGTAGTGTTCGCGGATGCAGGAGTCGCAGAGCGCCACGTGGTCCGACCAGCCGACTGAGGTGGTAGCCCGCGAACGCCCGCGGATTGGTCACATCGTCCTGGGCGCCGTGCTCGGGGCGCGGATGGTCGGTGGGCATCTCGCGCTGCCTCTCATGGTCACTGTGCGCGGCCTGCCCTTCCTTGGCTTGCTGCTGCTCAAGCCGGGAGAGCCAACGGCAATCCTCGCCGGTGCGCAGGTCCGCGATGGGCGGCTTCCGCTTGCCGCGGCGATTGTTGCCGCCGCGGTCGGAGCGGTCGTCGCCGACGCACTCGGCTATCTCGCCGGACGCCTCTGGGGTGAGGTTGCGATCACCCGGCTGTCCCGCCATGGCGGGCGTCGAACTGCGCTCATGCTGGAGCGCGCGAACCGGCTCATTGTGGAGCGCGGCCCGCTCGCCGTCATCGCTGCTCGCCCGACCGTCGTCACCCACGGCGTCATGCCGGTCATCGCGGGAACAGCCGGAATGTCCGCGGCCCGCTTCCTCCCGTCTGCTGCCGCGGGCGCGATCTTGTGGGCGGTGACGTGGGTTGCCGGTGGTGTAGGCATCGGCGCCGGGTGGGCCGAGCTGCCGGACGGGGCGCGCCTCGCGCTGGCAATGGGCGTCGCCCTCGCTGCAGTCGTCTACGCGGGGCTGTGCGTGTTGCGCCGAAGCTGTCCTCAGCCACGTCGTGAGCCGGTTGCAGCGTGAAGCCGGTCGCCCCACCCGCGC
>JBKJIL010000156.1:0-7860 GCA_046598435.1 Acidimicrobiales bacterium | reverse complement strand
CGCGCTCGGCATCGACCACGCCCGAGCGCGCGTCGTTCGGCGAGCACGGTGTCGGCACTGTCGGGCTGGAGGGCGCCGCGCCGCGCTGTCGTCCAGCCAACGAGATCGGCGCGATGGAGCAGCGCATCGCCGAGATCGTGGAGGAGCCCGAGGCTGAAGGCGTCGGGGCGGGGCGCCTTCACCCGGCTCGACACGAGCGCGCAGGCGCAGGCAGTGGCCGCGGCATGATCCCAGAACCGGGGCGGCACCGAGGCCTCCTCGCCCATGACATTGGCCGTGGTGGCCACCGCGAGGGACCGTACCGTCGAGAAGCCGAGCACGGTCACTGCGAACGTGGCGCTCGACACCCGGCCCGACAGGCCGTAGTAGGCGGAGTTGGCCATCTTCATGGCTCGTGCGGTGAGGGCTGGATCGGCGCTGACGGCGGCAGCCAGCTCTGTGGCCGACGACGTGGGATCGTCGGCGATCCACAGCACCCGCGCGGCGGCGCTGGGGTGGGCCGGCAGCTCCTCGAGCTCGGCGATCAGCGCCTCCACCTGGGCCGCTTCGCGCGCCGTCTCCTCGTCGACGACAACATCGACCCCGTGGCTGACGCCGGGTGGGGCGGTCATCGTGTCGGGGTTCGTAGCCGTGGACAGGTCGGTCACGGGAACACCACCTCCTCTGGGAACGCGTCGGGATGGACGGGGCGGCCGAGCAGGTAGCCCTGGACGGCGTTGCAGCCCAGGTCCCGCACGGCCTGGAGCTGGCTGGGCGTCTCGACCCCCTCGGCCACGACCACTCGGCCGAGGGCGCGACACATCGTCGTGACGGCGCCCACGATCGCCGCGCACTCGTGGTCGACGTCGACGGCTTCGACGAAGCTCCGGTCGATCTTGATGGTCTGGGCGGGGATGCGCCGGAGGTAGGCGAGCGAGGAGTACCCGGCACCGAAGTCGTCGATGGCCAGCCGGACGCCGAGCTGCTCGAGGCCCTTGAGGTTGGCTCGGGCCCGGTCTACCTCGGCCATCAGGTGGCTCTCGGTGAGCTCGATGCACAGATCGCCCGGTTCGAGGTTTGATCGACGGAGGGCATCGATCACGATGTCGAGGAGATCCGGCTCGCTGAACTGGCGGGCGGCGAGGTTGACGGCCACGTAGTCGGGCCCCCGACCCTCGAGGCGCCATGCCGCCAGCTGGCGGGTGGCCAGGCGCAGCACGACGGCGCCGAGCTCCACGATGCAGCCGGTGTCCTCGGCCAGCGCCACGATGTCAGACGCCGACACCATGCCCTGCTCTGGGTGACGGAACCGCAGCAGGGCCTCGGCGCCGACGATCCGACGAGATGTCAGGTCGGTCACGGGCTGGTAGTGCAGTCCGACGTCGTCGTTGGCCAGCGCCGTGCGGAGTCCGGTGATGAGCTCGAGGCGCGCCTGCAGGGCCAGTCGATGCGTCTCCTCGAAGACGGCGGTGCGGGCCTTGCCCGCGTTCTTGGCCTGGTACATCGCCACGTCGGCGTCGCGCAGCAGCTCGTCGGCCTGCGTGGCGTCGCCCGCCATCACGACGCCGACGCTCGCCGACACGTGCACCTTCGTGCCACCGAGCTGCAGTGGCTGACTCACCTGGGCGAGGAGGCGGTCCGCCACCAGGAGGGCCTCGCCGACATCGACCAGGCCCTGGCACAGCACGACGAACTCGTCGCCGCCGAGCCGGGCCACGAGGTCGCCGGTGCGCACCCCCGAGCGGAACCGCTCGGCCACCCGCTGCAGGAGCTGGTCGCCGGCCTGATGGCCGAGGCTGTCGTTCACGAGCTTGAAGTCGTCGAGGTCGAAGAACAGCAGGGCCACACCGAAGCCCCGACCTCGCGAGAGCAGCTCGTCGGCCTTGAGGCGTAGCGCCATCCGGTTGGGGAGCCCGGTCAGCGAGTCGTGGGTTGCCTGCCAGGCGAGCCGCAGCTCCCGGTCGCGGGCCTCGGTCACATCCTCCATGGAGGCGACGAACCCAGCACCGTGACCCACCAATCGCACGGGGGTGAGGCGGGCATCGATGCAGCGGATCCCGCCGTCGGTGTGGGACACCCGGATCGACAGCCGCTCCTCCGCGCCGGCCAGCACGTTCACGAGCGCCTCGATCAAGGTGCTGCGGTCGTCTTCGAGGACGGCGGTGAGCCACCCGTCGGCGAGCACCTCTTCGGCCGGCCGGCCCCACATCTCAGCCAGCCGAGCGTTGACGTACCCGAGCCGCACCCCCACGTCGGACAGGGCGACGCCGATCGGGGCATGCGTGGCCAGCGCCCGGAAGCGCTCCTCGCTGGAGCGCAGGAGCGCGTCGGCCCGGATCTGTTCGGCCACCTCCCGCATGCGCAGCACCCACGCACCGTCGGGGTCGCCGTCGAGGGGCTGAGCGACCATCACGACGTTCACGCTGGAGCCGTCGGTGCGGCTCAAGGAACAGGTCGCGGTGCCGCCGGCATCGTGGAGCAGTGCGGTGAGGTCGACGGCCGCGCCTGAGCGCAGGGTCACCCCATGGCCTCCCAGGTCGACCTCGGCGGCGGGCAGCTCGGCCAGCGCGATGCCGATGAGCGAACCGGGTGCCGCCCCGAGCAGCGAGTGGAGCGCAGGGTTGGCCCATGCCATGCGGGGCGAGCCAGCGCGCTGGACGATCGCGATGCCGTCATCGCTGATCCATGGGATGCGTTGCAGCAGCCGACCGTCGGGCATGCCGATGGCGGTGGCCGCCGCTCTGTCCTCTGGCGCCATCCGTGCGCTCACCATGGCCTCCTCGTCCTTCCGTGGACGGCAGGTCCCATCGGCTGGTCGGCGCCGGAGGTGAGGAGTTCGCCGGGCGAGTGTCAACCCCATCTGAGCCGTCCGGCCCAACGGGGCCATGACTGTTCAGGTCACGCTCACCGCGGCCGATGGATGCGTCATCGACCACCACCCGGAGATGCCGACGTGCGACCCTTCGCCATCACTCCGGGCGCCAGTGCCCCGGCCTGGCGACCCGCCGCCCGCCACGGCCTCGGCGCCGCCCCAGCCCTGACCGGGCTGTGCTGGGCCCTCTGTGCCTGGGAGGCCCGTCGGGCCCGAAGCGGCCCCCGCCCGTACTCAGCGGCACTGCCCGGGTCGGGTCGGGTCGGGGCCGGGCTCCTGCGGCCGGGCCAGCGTCCGCTTCGCATCACGTGGATGGGCGACAGCCTGGCCGCCGGGCTGGGCTGCGACGACGTGACCGACACGCCGGCCCACCTCACCGCCCGGTTGCTGGAGCGGGCGGTCGACGTCACGATGCTGGCCGTGCCCGGATCACGGGCCGTGCACGTGCTCGAGGAGCAGGTGCTCCAGCTCGATCGGACCAGCGACCTGGTGGTGCTCTGCGTGGGCGCCAACGACGTGGCCTCGGCCACCGCTCGGCGTCAGTACCGCATGGAGCTCGACCTCGTCCTCGCCGCGTTGGCCCCCATCCCCACGGTCGTGCTGTCCCTGCCCGACATGGCGATGGCCGACCGGATGGCCGAACCGCTGCGGACGCTGGCCGGGGTGCGGGCCCGTTGGTTCGACCTGGCTCGGGCCGAGGTGACCGCCCGGCACCCGCACGCCACCTCGATCGACATCGCCGCCCGACCCCCTGGCGTGTCCCGTCGCAGTGGTCGCTCGATGCTCTGTGCCGACCGCTTCCACCCCGGGCCCGAGGGCTATCGGGTGTGGGCCGACCGGATCGCGACGGCGTGCCACGAGCTCCTCGACCGCGAGCAGGTGCCGCGGACGCTGACGGACTGACCGTCTCCCACGAGCGCCTGACCGACCGTCGGCCGGAGCGCCTGACCCGCTACCAGCTGCCTCCGCCGCCTCCGCCGCCGCCTCCACCGACGGAGCCGCCCCCGCCTCCGCCACCGCTGGAGGATGGCGCCGTGGCGGTGGACACGGTGCTGGCCATGAGCCAAGGGGCCATGTGCACGTAGGACAGGCCGGCGTCCTGGGGGATGGCGCTCGACGCCGCCACCGCGCGCGCCCACCGATCCACCTCACCGACAGCGACGGCCCATGCGGTGTACTCCCGCAGGAGGCCGCGCTTGGCGGCCTCTTCGGCGTGGAACCCCTCGGAGGCGGCGAGGAAGCGACGGAACGACTCCACCCGCAGCCACCAGCCCGAACCCTGGGGCGTGCGCACGCGGAGCTCCCAGCCCCGCAGGGCGGCGGCCAGCCCGAGCCCGGCCAGCCCGGCGCCGAGGGCAACGAGCGGGAGCCACTCCTCGCCGTAGCGGCTGGCCAGCGCCCCGCCGCCCGCCGCGCCGATGGCGCCGATGATGGCGGCCAGCACGCCGAGGGCGCGGATCACCAGCTTGCGTCGGTCGCCGGCGGGATCCCAGAGCCCGCTCCCTCGCTGCCACGCCTCGAGCTGGGCCTCCACGGACTGCCAGCCGGCCGCGAAGCTCGGGTCGTAGGAGCCCAGCGCCACCTCGGTGCGACCGGCGAAGGCCTGGTCGAGGATGGTCTGGTTGGTGGGCTGGCCCGGACCGGTGCGCAGCAGCCGCACCGTGTGCTTGCCCTCCTCGACGAGCTCGACATCCCCGGCGATGGCGGCTTCGAGCAGCCACGCCACCTTGTGCTCGGGGCGCACGCCCTCCGTGAGGATCACGCCGCCCATGGGCGCGGTGATCCCCTCCGGCGGCGCGAACTCCGTCGTGGCCATCGCCGCCAGCTGGCTCTGGTCCATGAGCACCTCGCCAGAGGGCCCGCCCTCAGCAGCCCACGCCGCGTCGGCCACGCCGCCCGTGCCCACGCGCTCGCGGCCTCGGCGGCGCACGAGCCTGGAGGTGACGGCGCTGGCGCCGAGCCCGGTGACGGTTGCCACCGCCGCAGGGAGGGCCAGGCCCGCACCGGGATCGGGCGGCGCGTCGATGGGCGGGGCCGGGAGGCGTGGTGCGGTGGCGAGCGGCTCGCCGCGGTCGCCCTGGATGGTCACGCCCTCACCGCTGTCCAGCGAGCCGACGGTCACCACGAGGTGCCCGGGCTCCGGCTGGTCGATCTCGCAGCCGCCCGTGCTCCCGGTGGCGCCCGACGAGCAGGTGAGCCCGCTGAAGCGCCAAGGCGCCACGACGTGGATCTCGCTCTGGGCCACGGGAACGACCCAGCCGGTGCCCACCGCGTCCCAGGCGAGGTGCCCGCCGGCGGCCAGGTCGGGGAGGTCGTAGTCGATCTCGTAGCGGTGCCGTCCGGTGATCGTCGTGTTGGGGTCGCCGATCTTCAGCTCGATGCCGGCTTCGCCGGCGACGACCTTGGATGTGCGGGCCGCGATGCCGTCGGGAGCGCTGGCCGAGCGGACCTTGACCCGCGAGTCGCTGGTGAGGTCGGGGATGAAGCGGAAGATCCCGTGCTTGTCCTGGGCCAGGCCGAAGTCGTAGTCGATGACCTCGACGATGGCGGCGCCGCCGTCATCGCGCAGCGAGGCCCCCACCCACATGCCGGTGACGCGCTCGGCGTCGCCCGCGATGCCGCCGATGGCGGCCACGGCGCCGATGGCGAGCCCCCCGAGCCCCAGGGCCACCGCATCCAACCGTCTCCGCCTGGTGGTGCGCATTCGGCGCACGCTATCGGTCGGCGGTCGGAGGTCCGTTCACGCTCGTAGCCCGATCGGCGGGACCGGACGGCTCACGCCAGGCGGCGCACCGCCACGGCCGTGCACTCCTCGGGGTAGCTCTCGGCACACGGGCCGCTCGACCACGCCTCCACTCGCTGGCCCTCGGCCAGACCGGCGAAGGTGGCCAGCGGCGCGGTCGCCGTGCCGACGAGCACGGTGTCGGTGGTGATCGTGAACACGATCTTGCCGCCGGTGGCCTGGCCCGGGGCGTGCGCGACCAGCACCGAAGCGAGGATGTCGTTGTCTTGCGGTGTGCACACGGGCGGGTCGTCGCTCGACACGGACCCGTTCGGATCGAGGTCCTCGGGCGGGGTGCAGTCCCTGGTCACGGGCACGAAGGGTGCGACGTTGGTGATGGTGCCGGTGATGTCCGATGGGGCCGCCGGGACGGTCGACGGGGTGGTGGTGGGGGACGTGGTGGTGGGGGAGGTGGTGGTGGGCCCGGTCGTGACGTCGGTGTCGTCGCCGCAGGCGGCCGCGCCCAGGGCCAGCACGACGAGGGCGATGCCCAGGCGGCGAGGGAGGGTCATGTCACTCAGACGTGCCCAGCGAGGCCCGCGGTTCCCGGGTGGGGGCGCAGCAGCAGTGCGTCGGCCTGGTCGAACCCGAGGCGCCGGTAGAGCGGCACCGAGCGCACCGACGGGCTGAGCACGACGCGGTCGTGGCCGGCGGCGTCGGCGTGGCTGATGACGGCGTCGATCAGGCGGCGTCCGAGCCCCCGGCCACGCGCTGCCGGACGCACGTACAGGTTGCCCAGATAGCCCCAGCGGCCGCTGTCGCGCCCGGGTGAGGGCATGCGATCGAACGTCAGGAGGTTCACCATGCCCACTGGTCCCAGCGACGGGTCCTCGGCCAGCCAGAACGTGCGTTGATGGCGCTCCCACTCGAACCAGGCGGTGAAGGCGGCCGCGAAGTGCTCGTCGGGACGGCCGCCGCGCTCCTCGGACCATGCCCGTCGCAGCTCGGTGAGTGCGGCCACGTCCGCCGAGGTGGCGATCCGCACCTCAGCGCGTCCGCTGGTCACGGTCGCTCGGCCGCCCACATGGCGTACCGCGGCTCGAACAGGGCAGGGAGCCCGCCGCTGTGGAGGAACACCAGCGCCCCCGTGGCGGGGGCGCGACCGTCGCGCACCGCCGCGATCAGGCCCGCCATGGCCTTGCCGGTGTACACGGGATCGAGGATGAGGCCCTCGAGTCGGGCGGCCAGGTCGAGGGCCTCCCGGCAGCTCTCCGTGGGCGCGCCGTAGCCGTCACCGAAGCGGTCGTGGTCGACCTGGCAGGTGCCCGTCGGGTCCGACAACCCGGCCAGCGCGGCGGCCTTGCGGGCCTTGACGGGCACCACCGCGTCGAGGTCGGGACGGGTGCCGGCGTCGACCCCGAGCACGAGCTCGTGGGCGCCCAGCCCCGCCACGAGCCCGGCGTGCGTGCCCCCCGAGCCGTCGGCGGTGACGACGTATGCGATGTCGGGGAGCTGGGCGCGCAGCTCGAGAGCGGCGCGCACGTAGCCGAGCTCGCCGACCGTCGAGGCGCCCCCGACCGGGATCAGGTAGGGCCGCTGCCCGGCCGCGCTCAGCCGGTCGGACTCCGCGCGCATGGCCTGCTCGAGGTCGTAGTACCCGACTGGTCCGGCCCACACGATCTCCGGGGCGAGGAGGTGGTCGATGACGAGGTTGCCGGTGGGCACCGGCACGGCCTCGCTGGCCAGCACGATGGTGCAGGCCAGGCCGAGGCGGTTGGCCGCCGCCGCGGTCATGCGGGCGTGGTTCGACTGCTCGCCGCCCCCGGTGACGAGGGTGTCGCAGCCCTGCGCCAGCGCGTCGGCGCACAGGTGCTCGAGCTTGCGGACCTTGTTCCCGCCGCCGGCCAAGCCGGTGAGGTCGTCGCGCTTCACCCAGAGCCGACCGGCGGAGAGCCCGAGGGCGGCGCCCAGTCGGTCCATCGGCTCGACCGGTGTGGGCGACACCGCACAGAGGGAGACGCGCTGGTCGAGCACGACTCCGGTCTAGCGCGTCGACGCCCTCAGTCTCTCGAGCAGTCCCGCTCGGTGCCGGCGCAGCGCTCGTAGGCGTCGGGGAACCCGTCGTGGGCCAGCGCCGTGACCACCAAGGCGCCTGCGAAGCGGGCCCGGCTCAGCTGGGCGGGGCGAGGAGGGCATCGGCGAGGGCACGGGGCTGCGCCAGCATCGGGCTGTGGCCACCACCCAATCGGACGACCTCCGCCCCCAGCCGCTCCTCGGCCTGTCGTGC
>JBKJIL010000155.1:0-3396 GCA_046598435.1 Acidimicrobiales bacterium | reverse complement strand
CTCGCCGGCAACTGCGCCCTCGAGTCGATGGGGTTCGAGACGTTCGGGTTCGCCGGCGGGCGCGAGGACGTCTGGGCGCCCGAAGAGGACATCTACTGGGGCCCCGAGACCACCTGGCTCGGCGACGAGCGCTACCACGGCGACCGGGGGCTCGACGAGCCGCTCGGTGCCGTGCAGATGGGACTGATCTACGTGAACCCGGAGGGGCCCAACGGCGACCCGGATCCGCTCGCATCGGCCCGAGACATCCGGGAGACCTTCGCCCGCATGGCCATGAACGACGAGGAGACCGTCGCGCTGGTGGCCGGCGGCCACACCTTCGGCAAGGCTCACGGCGCGGGTGATCCCGACCTCGTCGGTCCCGAACCCGAGGGTGCTCCCATCGAGCAGATGGGCCTGGGGTGGAAGAACAGCCTCGGCATCGGCAAGGGCGTCGACACCACCACCAGCGGACTCGAAGGGGCCTGGACACCCACGCCCATCACCTGGGACAACACCTACTTCGACACGCTGTTCGGCTACGACTGGGTCCTGACCGAAAGCCCGGCCGGGGCCAAGCAGTGGACGCCTTCGAACCCCGAAGCCCAGGGCACCGTGCCCGATGCCCACGATCCGTCAAGGACGCACGCTCCGATGATGTCCACGGCCGACCTGGCGCTGCGGATGGACCCTGTGTACGAGCCGATCGCGCGACGCTTCCATGCGCACCCTGAGGAGCTTGCTGATGCGTTCGCTCGGGCATGGTTCAAGCTGACCCACCGTGACATGGGCCCGATCTCCCGCTACCTCGGCCCGGAGGTCCCGTCCGAGGAGCTCATCTGGCAGGACCCGGTCCCGGCAGTCGACTCCGGCCTGATCGCTCACGACGACATCGCGGCGCTCAAGGCCAAGGTGCTGGCGTCGGGACTCAGCATCTCGGAGCTCGTGACCACCGCCTGGGCCTCCGCGTCGACCTTCCGCAACAGCGACAAGCGCGGCGGCGCCAACGGCGCGCGCATCCGCCTCGCGCCGCAGAACGACTGGGCAGTCAACAACCCACCTGAGCTGCGGCGGATCCTCGCCGTCCTCGAGGGCGTCCAGGCGGAGCTCAGCGCGACCGGCAAGCAGGTCTCGATGGCCGATCTGATCGTGCTCGGGGGCTGCGCCGCGGTCGAGGCCGCCGCCAGGAGCGCCGGGCACGACGTCACGGTCCCCTTCGCGCCGGGCCGCACCGACGCGTCGCAGGACCAGACCGACGTCGAGTCGTTCGCGCCGCTCGAGCCCACGGCCGACGGGTTCCGCAACTACCTCGGCAAAGGCCACGACCGCGCGGCCGAAGAGCTGCTGGTCGATCGAGCGCAGCTGCTGACCCTGACCGCCCCCGAGATGACGGTGCTCGTCGGCGGCCTGCGGGTCCTCGGAGCCAGCGCCGACGGCTCCACGCACGGAGTGCTCACCGACCGAGTCGGGACCCTCACCAACGACTTCTTCGTCAATCTGCTCGACACCAGCACCGAGTGGCACCCAACAGCCGGCTCTGACGATGTCTACGAAGGTCGTGATCGGGCGAGTCGCGACCTGAGCCCGAGGTGGTCCGGTACGCGCTGCGACCTCGTCCTGGGCTCGAATTCCCAGCTGCGGGCGATCTCGGAGGTCTACGGGTCGAGCGACTCGCAGCCGAAGTTCGTGAACGACTTCGTGGCCGCATGGGACAAGGTCATGAACCTCGATCGCTTCGACCTGGCCTGAACCCGGTGAGTGATCGTCCAGGGACGATCCCGCGCCGACGGTGGCAACTGCCCGCCGAAGGTGCCCCACTCTGTGACGGGTGCGCCACTGGCCAGATTGATCGTCCGCAGCGAGCTCAGCGGCTCGCCCGCCTAGGACGTTGTGGCGATGTAGGCGAAGTTCGTCGGTGCCGCGACCGCATGAATCCCGTCGTCCGCCATTGGCGGGACCTCGGTGATGGAACGGCAGGCGGGTCTGATCATCCCGGGCGACGGCGGCGTTGGCGAGAACCTCACAGAAGTTGCCGCGGCCGTGAGGGCGGCCTCCGCCATCGCGCGATTTGTCAGCTGTCGGCGTGGCGGAGGAGGAACTCGATGGTGGTCTCAACGACAGCGGGTGTGATGGCGTGCTCGGTGTTCGGGAGGATCGCGAGCTCGCTGGCCGGCAGGTTGCGGTAGGAGACGGCGGCTTCCTCGACGGAGCAGAAGTGGTCCCTGTCACCGGTGAGGATCAGGGTCGGCGAGGTGATGGCTCGAAAGTCGTCGAAGGTGTAGCCGGGTGACCGGGTGGCACGGTCGAAGAAGAGCTGGATGTATTCGCGCCAGTGGCCTTCGCCTTGGGCGCTGTCGTAGTCGGCCTTCATGAGGGCGAAGGTGGCGGCCATGGGGGGCATGCTCTGGAAGGCTCGTTCGGCTGCGTCGGGGTCGGCTTCGGTGGCTTCGGGGCTGCCACCGAAGATCGTCCGTCCCATGGCAAAGACCGCCGCCTCCGGATTGAAGATGTCGTATCCGGCGTGTGCGGCCAGCGCCCTGACGGTGTCGGGCTGGCGGATCGCCACAACGGTGGCGGTGGCGGCTCCCTCGGAGAACCCGGCCAACATCGGTCGGTCGAGGCCGAGGGCGTTGATGAGGCCCAGGACGTCATCGGCGAGCACCGACAACGACGCGGCCCCGTCACCGTGGACGGTGGCACCGCCCCCGCGTGTGTCAGGGGCGATGACCCGGAAGTGCTTGGCCAGCGTGGCCATGTGGGCCACGTAGGCGACGGGACTGTCCGCCCAGAGAGGCCCGGTCGACGCGAGGCCGCCGTGGATGAGGACGAGCGGAGGCCCGTCACCGGCTTCGACATACGCGATGTCGATGCCATTGGCCCGCACGGTTTGGGCTCCTCGTTCAGCCAGGGTCGCGGCGTTGATCATGGTGGTCTCCTTCAGGGGGTCCACCGGATCGTGCGCCCAGACGTGCCACGGCGCATGGGGGGTTCACCTCATCTTCGTCACGAACTGCTGGGGAAGCCCTCTTCGGGGAGGAGGCCCTGTTGCATCGCGAACAGGCCGGCGGCGGCCCGGCTGGAGGCGCCGATCTTGCTGTAGATGTGCTCGATGTGGTTGCCGGCGGTCTTAGGTGAGATGACGAGTCGCGCCGCGATCTGCTTGTTCGAAAGGCCCAGGGCGAGGAGCTTGAGGACTTCGACCTCGCGGGCTGTGAGACCGGCGGGGCCGTCCTGGCGACGGGGAACGCGGTGTCCGGCGACCGTGAGCACGGCGTCGACGGCGTCGCTGTCGAGGTGCCCCGCCCCCACGGACGCTCGTAGCTCGCTGGCGGCGTCGCTCGCCGCGAGCGCCGGGCGGTGGGCACGTTCCTCGCGCATGGCCTGATAGGCGTCGGCCGCGGCGAGGATCCGGGCGAG
>JBKJIL010000136.1:0-49691 GCA_046598435.1 Acidimicrobiales bacterium | reverse complement strand
CGCGCCCACGCACGGCCACCACGCCGAGACTCCGGCGGAGCACCGCGATGCGGGCTGTGAGGGCTGCACGTTCGGCCACGTCATGGCGGCCTGCGTGGCGATCGTGGCCACGGTCGTCGGTCTGCGTCTCGCTCGACGGGTGACGGGCACTCGCCTGTCGACGCTCGTCGTCTCGGCCCTGGGTCGCGTCCGAGCTGCGCGTCAGCTGCTGCGGCCCCCGGACCCGGCCTGGGTCCGGCTCGCGGGCATGCGCTGTTGAAGCGCCGTTCCTTCAGCTGAACCCTCGACGCCGCCGGCGTCGCCCTCTCCCATTGGTTCTCTTGAAGGGAGCGCGCTCCCATGCGCCGATCCACCACGCTCTTCCTCGCCCTTGTTGCGACCTCCGCCTTCGTTCTTGCCGCCTGTGGGGACAACGACGACACCACCTCCGCCGACATGCCCATGTCCGACTCCGGGAGGGACGGGACGATGGGCGGAGGCACGGGCCATGACGGCGCCATGGGCCACAACGAGAGCAGCCCGGTCGCCGACGGCGCCCGGCGCATCGAGGTCACCGCGACGTCGTTCGAGTTCGACCCCGGCGAGATCACCGTCACCGCCGGCGAGGACGTCGCCATCGTCCTCACGTCCGAGGATCTCCTGCACGACTTCACCATCGACGAGCTCGACACCCACGTCGCCGCCGACGCCGACGAGACGAACGAGGGTGGCCTCCGCGCCGACGAACCGGGCCGCTACACGTTCTACTGCACCGTCGCCGGGCACCGGGCCGCCGGCATGGAAGGCACGTTGGTCGTCGAATGAACGTGCTCGCGTTCCTCGACTACACACCGATCCCCAAGCTCCACCTCGGCCCGCTGTCGGTGTCCCCCCACGGCATCGCCACCGGCGTCGGGTTCCTCGCTGGGGCCAGGCTCATGCTCCCCGACGCCAGGGCGCGCGGGATCGACGAGGAGCACCTGTGGCGACTGCTGACCCGGGCGATCATCGCCGCGCTGATCGGGGCCCGCTTCGCCTACGTCCTCAACCATCTGGGCGACTACGCCGATCGACCGCTCGAGGCCCTGCGGGTGTGGGAGGGCGGCGCCTCCCTGCTCGGCGGGATCGTCTTCGCGGTGCTGGCTGCCATCCCCGAGATGCGACGCCAACGCCTCGACTTCTGGACCGTCATGGACGCCGCCGCACCGGGCCTCGCCCTGGGCATCGCCGTAGGCCGGGTGGGTGACCTCATCGTGGGCGACCACCTCGGCAAGCAGACCGACCTGCTCCTCGGCTACCGCTGCACCGGCGCCGACAGCGCGTCACCGTGCAACGCCCCGATCGGCCAAGCCGTGCACCAGCCGGCCCTCTACGACCTGGTCTCCGTGCTCGCACTGCTCGGGCTCCTGCTGTGGCTCCGGCGCCGCGGACTGTCGACCGGGTCGCTGTTCCTGACCTTCGTCGCCTGGTACGGGATCGGCCGGATCGCCGAGGACTTCTTCCGCATCGACGAGACCCACGGCCTGTTCCTCACCTCCAGCCAATGGGCCGCCACCCTCGCCGTGCTCGCCGCAGTGGTGCTCCTGATCACGGGACGCCGCCCTGGCACTCGCGTGCACGAACCTGCCCCGTTCGACGCGCGAGCACCAGAGCGACCGCTGGTCAGCGGGTGACCGGGTGCGACCTCCAGCTCGAGCGCCCGGGGCAGCGTGGCTGCTCGGTCATGGGGTTGCCGGCTCGACGAGACAGAGCCGGGCCCAGTCGTGCCTACAGGCCCGATCGCGTCGGTTGCCTACGCCCGGGTCCGACCGAGGTCGCCGTGGCCCTCTCTCCCGGCCAGCAGCACCCCCTCACCGCCGGATCGACCCACCAGACCAACCCGGGCTGACCAGCCCGCACCTCTCGTAAGTGGGCGGTACGTGGCCCGACGACATGGCCCGGCGCATCAACGACCCAGCGACCCTGGCCGCCGTGATCGCATCGCCCGGGTGCACAATTGGGACTCATGAGCTCGATGCGGAAGCTGCCGGAGGGCTCGGTGACCTTCGTG
Organism: Acidimicrobiales bacterium; assembly: GCA_046598435.1. Classification (GTDB taxonomy): domain Bacteria; phylum Actinomycetota; class Acidimicrobiia; order Acidimicrobiales; family VFJN01; genus VFJN01. The sequence goes on along the minus strand of JBKJIL010000136.1, from coordinate 47,662 downwards.
TTCACGGACATCGAGGCATCGACGCGCCTGGCGGAAGCGCTCGGAGATGCGGCGTGGGCGGATCTGTTGGAGGCACACCAGGAGCTGCTCCGATCGGCGTTTGCCGCTCACGGTGGCGTGGAGGTGGCGACGGAGGGCGACGCGTTCTTCGTAGCGTTCGCGAAGCCCCTCGATGCGGTCCTCGCCGCGAGCGACGGGCAGCGCGCGATCGAAGGCCATCCTTGGCCGGACGGCAACGCCATACGCGTCCGGATCGGTCTCCACACAGGCGACGCGCTCGTGCGCGACGGCGATTACGTCGGCCACGCGGTGCATGCGGCCAAACGCGTCGCCGACGCCGGCCACGGTGGCCAGATCGTGCTGTCGGCGACGACGGCCGAGCGGCTCGGCACGGCCGTCGCGATGCGTGACCTCGGCTTGCATCGCCTGAAGGACTTGGCCGAGCCCCGTCGCATCTTCCAGGTCGTCGTCGAGGGCGTGCAGGCGGACTTCCCGCCGCTGCGCGCCCTCGGCTCGTTCCACCACAACCTGCCGACGCAACGGACGCCGCTGGTCGGCCGCGAGGACGAGATCCAGGCCGTGCGCGCGCTCCTCGAGCACCATCGCCTGGTGACGCTCACCGGCATCGGCGGTTGTGGCAAGACGCGGCTCGGGCTGCACGTCGGCGCCGAGCTCGTGAACAGCTATGCCGATGGCGTGTTCTTCGTCGACCTCGCGGCAGTCTCAGACCCGAACGAGCTGACCGGCGCAGTCGGGAGCGCGCTGGGGTTGCCCAAGGCGGTGGGGGTGCAGGCCACGGAGGTCGGTCAGCAGGTGCTCGACCGCCTCTCACGCGCTCGCTGCCTGCTGATCGTGGACAACTGCGAGCACGTGCTCGACGACAGCGCTCAGCTCATCGACCGCATCCTCGATGGCTGCCCCAACGTGACCGTGCTGGCGACGAGTCGCGAAGCGATGGACCTCGACGACGAGCGAGCCGTGCGCGTGCCTTCGCTCTCGGTCCCGACTGGCGACGGCGACGTGATGGGCTCGGACGCGGCCAAGCTGTTCGTCGCACGAGCGCAGGCCGTCGCCCCCGACTTCGACGTGACCGTGAGCAACGCCGATGCGATCGCCGAGATCTGTCGCCGCCTCGATGGCATTCCCTTGGCGATCGAGCTGGCGGCCGCCCGCGCGTCTCACCTCTCCCCCCAGCAGATCGCCGGACGGCTCGGTGACATGTTTCGCTTGCTGACAGGCGGTCGGCGCCGCGTGCAGCGGCAGCAGACGCTGCAAGCGGCGCTCGACTGGAGCTACGACCTCCTCAATGAGCGGGAGCAGCGGCTGCTGGCGAGGCTCGGCGTGTTCCCCGGGACGTTCGGCCTCGCCGCGGTCGAGTCGGTGTGCGGCGATGGCGATCTCGCCGCGACGACCCTCGATCTGCTCGGCTCTCTGGTGGCCAAGTCGCTCGTCAACGTCCTTCTCGATGGTGAAGAGGTCCGCTACCGGTTGTTGGAGAGCGTTCGCCTCTTCGCCGAGGAGCACTTGCGGGCCAGCGACGAGGCCGACCAGCTTCGCACGCGGCACTGCGACGTCTACCTCGCGTGGCTCGACGCCTTCGAGCGCGACAGGCTCTGGCTCGACCCGGGCCTCTACGAGCGTCTCGACGTCGAGATGGCGAACATCCGAGCCTCCCTGCGGTGGGCCCTTGCCGCGGGACGCCGCACGACCTCGCGCGCGCAGTCGCCCAGATCGGGTCGTTCTGGAACAACACCGGAGAGTTCACCGACGTCATCGAGTGGACATCGCGCATCATCGACGACCCAGCCGACGCCGACACCGTTGACCTCGTCGACATCTACAGCATGCGTTCCTACGCGCAGATGGGCTGGTCAGTCGAGGCAGCGGTGGCCGACGCCAGGCAAGCGATCGAGCTCGGTGCCGGCGGGTGGTCGCTGGGGCGGCTCGTCTCGATGACGATGCTGTCGTTCAACCTCAGCGTCGTCTCCGAGCTGCTGGGCTCGGCTGAGCTCGCCGACGAAGCCCGCACGATGTCGGACCTCGCGTTCGCGACGATGCCGAAGGATCAGCCGACCGCCGAGGTCCTCATGGCGAACTACCGGTCGATGACAGAGCTCATCCTCGGCGACCTCGAGGCCGCGCTCGCCTACACCGATCGAGCCGCCGGGACCCGACAGACGGGGGACCTCATCACGAACGACCCCGTCTACAACGCCCAAGTGATGAGCCGGCGTGCCGTGATCAGCCACCTGCTCGGCGACGACGACGCTTCGCTCGCGTCCGCCGCGGAGGCGGAGCGGTTGCTCGCCCGTGGCCCGGGGGTCCGGTGGGCGCCAACACAGGCGCTGTCCGCCGCCGCCGGCATCGCCGTCGCCGCTGCCGCCGCTGGCGAAGCGCAGCGCGCCCACAGCCACGCGCGCGACCAGCTCCTGGGGGCGCAGGCGACCGGCGACCCCCTCCTGCTCAACGATGCCTTGATCACGTGCGCGGTCGTCGTGTTCGTCGGTGGGCACGACGTCGAGTCCGCCGCGCGCCTGCTCGCGGCGGCGCGCGCGACGGCCGTTACCGCGGGCGGTGCGGGTGCTGGGTTCGGCGCGCCGACCGGCTACGCGCTCTACCGGCACTACGTGCCGATCGTGCGCCGCGCCCTCGATCCCGAGGTCGCACGTCGGCGGCGCCGCGAAGGACAGCTGATGAGCAGCGATGAGGCTGTTCGCTACGCGCTGACGGGGCTCGAGTGACGCCCGTCGGTGTAGGACAGCGCTCGCAGGCCAGGTGCTCGGCACGCCAGCGGCGCAGCTCCGGTGCCTCGTAGGAGGGGGCCGCTCGTTCCTGGTCGGTGAGGAGCAGCACCACGTCGGGTCGATCCACGGGCGCAAGCTCAGGCGGCATCGAGGGCGCAGCCGTCGAGGGTGATCCGGTGCATCTCACGACGCTGGCCGCGGTAGTCGTTCTTGGCGTTGTGCCAGGTGGCGCGGTTGTCCCAGATGGCGACGGATCCGGGCTTCCATTGGAAGGTGGCGATGCCGCCCGACGTCAGGACGCGTGTGTAGATGAGCGCGAGGAGCGGCGCCGAGCGGATCGTCGACCACCCCTCGAAGCGGATGGTGAAGCTGGGGTTGATGAACAGCGCTTCCCGGCCCGACAGGGGATGGCGGATCACGACGGGGTGGCTGACCGTGCCGAGCTCGTCGGCCACCTCGGTGTTCTCGGAGCGTGCTTGCGGGTCGATCAGCTCGCGGATCTTGGAGGCCGTGGTGCCGAAGGCGTGCTTGGCCGAGTGGACGGCGCGCATGCCCCGAAGGCGGTTCTGGAGCATCGTGGGCAGGCTGTCGAAGGCGTCGTAGGTGCTGAGGAACTGGGTGTCGCCACCGCGGTCGGGCAGCTCGCGGGCGACGAGGATGGAGCCGAGCGCCGGCTCGAGGTCGTAGCTGTGGTCGGTGTGCCAGAACCCGCCGACGTTGAGCCGCTGATCGGCCTCCTTGGTGACCATGGCGATCTCGGGGTGCGCAGGGTGCTTCACGAAGAACCGGTTCACGTTGAGCGATCCGAGCCGCTGGGCGAGGGCGATGTGGTCGGTCTCGGAGAGCGCCTGATCCCGGAGGAACACCAGGCCGTGCTGGTGGAAGAGGTCACGGATCTCGCCGAAGGTGGCGTCGTCGGCGGAGCGGACGTCGACGCCGCTGATCTCTACGCCGGTGCCGGCGTGCGGGGTCACGATCATGGTGGTGGTGGTCATCTCGGGTCCTTCGGAGTCAGCGGGGGGTGGGCGGGATCGGAGGTCGGCGCTGCGATCAGGCCGCAGCAGGCGTCGACGATCTCGTTCGTCAGGGCGGTGCCGGTGAGCTCGAGCGGGAGGGCGCCGACCTCGTAGGCGGCAAGGACGACGCAGGCGTACCCGAAGATCGACTGGACCCGCAGCGTGCGGGCCGACGGTGAGACGTGGGCGAGGTGCGCCTCGAGCCGGGCCTGCGCGGCCCGCAGCGCTCGGTCGTCTACCTGGCCGAGCGCAGCCAAGCCGGTGGTCGGGTCGCCGATGGCCTGCACGAGGAACCGGGCCCAGTAGCTGGGCTGACGACTGAGCACGGACTCGACCAGCGGGACCACCAGCACCTCGACCAGCGCCCGCACTGTCGCACCCTCGCCGAGGTCGAGGAGCATCCCAGTTCGTCGCTCGCTGGCGGTGGCCATCCGGGTCGCGACCAACGCGTCCACCAAGCCTTGGCGGCCCCCGAAGTGGTACTGCACGGCCGACTTGTTCCTCTGCCCGGCGGCTTCCTGCACCGCCTGCACAGTCAGCGCGGCGAGGCCCCGCTCAGCCGCGATCCGCTCGGCGGCATCGATCATGCGAGCTCTGGGGTCCTGTTGCACGATCCCAGAGTAAGGGCACAACCTTAAAATTGCAAGGGTGATGCCTTAGAGTGAGTGGGGCGGCGCAGGTCCGAGGCGTCAGCTCGGCTCGCTAGACGTCCGACCCTTGTGGCAGTGCCTGATCCTCCGGTTGGTCGGCAGCAAGGTCTGGACGGGTATGGGCCAGTCGGATCACGGTGACCCCACGCAAGGAGATGCTCGCGCTCTCCGTCTGCACGGCGGCGAGGAACGCCTCACCGGACAGCCGCCACAGCAGGGAGGGTTGAGCCGTGCGAACGGTTGCGATGCGAGGGATCCCGCGGAGCAGGCCGATCTCACCGACGTAGGTGCGGGGCCCCAGCGTTCGCAGGAAGGTCCCGCCCGCCGTGACGGTGACCTCGCCATCGATGACGATCCAGAGCGCGTCGGCAGGCTCGCCCTCGCGGATGACCTCGGCGCCGCCGGGCAGCTCGACGATCTCGATCGCCCGGGCGAGCCCCTCGAGCGTTGCCTGGGATGCCTTGGCCAGCAGGTCGAGCTCCCGCAGGAGGGCAACGCGGGGCTCGATCTCGCGGAGGAGGGCGGCGGCATTGCGGTCGGCCCGGAGCATGGGGCGGATGCACAGGACCGCCACCAGCGGGAAGCCGATCCCGACCATGTACAGAGACGCATGCAGGTCGAAGGCGTCGAGGATGAAGGCGAAGGCAAAGCTCGAGAGCAGGATCGACACCAGGACAGCGACGTCGAGGAGGCTGAGCACCCGACCGAGGACGCCCCGGGGCATGTCGCGTTGCAGTGCGGTGATGGCCAGCACGTCGACGATGATCATCCCCATCCCCGAGACGACCTGCAGGCCGAACCCGAGCACCGGCGTGTGGACGAACGCCGTCAGCGCGTAGGGCACGGCCTGGACGGCGATGCCAGCCAGGATGACCGGCGCCAGCCGGCGCGACGCACTGAGGCGGCTGGCCACCCCGGCGGAGATCACCCCGCCAAGGGCGGCACCGGCCAGGAGGTAGCCGTACCCGTCGGCGCCCGTGCCGAGCTGGTCGCTGATGCCCACGTAGAGCACCGTGGCCGCGCCGTAGATGCCGGAGTCGAGGGCACAGAACAGCACCAGCACCGTCGCCGTGCGGTTGCTGTGCAGCGCCTTCAGACCATCGACGAACGCCGCAAACGCCGACTCGCCGTGCTCGCTGGCGTCCCCCCGGCTGCGCACGCTCAGGCGCGAGGCGATGACGGCGGCGATGAGGAAGGTGGCCGCGTCGAGCCCGATGGCGACGACGGGCGCGTCGAGGGCGACGAGCACGCCGCCGACGCCCGGCCCCACAACGACCACGAGGCTCTCGAGCGTGGAGAAGAGGCCGTTGGCGGCCGTGAGGTCGCTCTCGGGCACGACCTCGGGGGTGAGCGCTCCCGTCGCCGGTCGGTACGGGGCCGACATGACCGCGCTCAGCGCGGAGAGGGCGAGCAGCAGCCACAGCTGGGCGTCGGTGGCCACGACGAACCCGATGCCCATCGTCACGAGGCACTGGAGCAAGGCCGAGACGACGATGACCCGCGTGCGCTCGTAGCGGTCGGCGAGCACGCCGCCGTAGCTGGCCAGGAGGAGGCTTGGGATCCAGCGGGATGCCGTGACGAGTGCGATCCAGGTCGGTGAACCGGTTCGCTCGAACACGTACACGATGAGCACGGTCGCGTAGGCCCAGGACCCGAGCCCGTCGATCACGGTGGCGGAGGCGAGCAGCCTCAGGTCGCGAGAGCGCAACGCGTCGCGATACCGCCCGCCCCTCGGATCCGGCTGCACCTGGTGACCATATGCCCGGGTTGTCCGCTTGTCATCGAGGCCAGCACGAACCGGGGACCTCGAGGCCCACCCCTGCGCAAGCAGCGGTGCCTACGATTGCCCCACCACTCGAGCTGTATGCCAGCCACGTGCTCCCAGTGGCTGCGCGGAAGGAGGGTGTCCCCATGTTCAGTCGCATCGGGCCCTGGTGCCACGACCGGCGTCGCCTCGTCCTCGGCCTCTGGATCGCCGTCCTGTTCGTCTCCAACGGCATCGCCGGCGGCGTGGGCGACGACTACCGGCAGGACTTCTCGTTGCCAGGCGCCGAGTCGACGGCCGGCTTCGACATCCTCGACGCCGCCTTCGAGGGTCAGGGTGCCGGGCAGGCCGGCACCGTCGTCTTCCAGGCCGAGCAAGGGGTGACCGACCCGGAGATCCAGTCGGCCATGTCGACCCTGTTCGAGGGCGTCACCACCATGGCCGGGGTGAGCCGGGTCGTGAGCCCGTACGACGCCAGCGGCCAGGTCTCCGCCGACGGCACCATCGCCTACGCCAACATCGAGTTCCCCGAGGACGTCGACTTCGCCGACGCGGCGGACGCCCGGGTGGCGATCCTCGAACGCGTCCCGGACATCGCCGGGCTGCGCGTGGAGTTGGGCGGGTTCATCTTCGCCGAGTTCGAAGAGCCCAACTCGGAGGCTCTGGGCCTGGCCTTCGCCGTGATCATCCTCATCGTCGCCTTCGGGTCGGTGCTGGCGATGGGGCTTCCCGTTACCGTGGCCCTCGTGGGGATCGGCATCGGTGGGGCGGGGGTGGTGCTCTTCAGCAACGTGATCGAGGTGCCCGAGTTCGCTCCCTTCATCGGCATCATGATCGGCCTCGGGGTGGGCATCGACTACGCGCTGCTCATCATCACCCGCCATCGAGAGCAGCTCCACGTCGGTCACACCGTGCGCGAGTCGGTCGCCATCGCCATGGACACCGCCGGTCGCTCGGTGCTGTTCGCGGGGGCCACGGTGGTGGTGTCGGTGCTCGGCATGCTCCTCATGGGCATCGGGTTCGTGCAGGGCCTGGCCGTCACGGCAGCGGTCACGGTCGCCCTCACCGTGGCCGCCTCGCTCACGCTGCTGCCGGCCTTCCTCGGCTTCGCGGGAGACAACATCGAGCGCACCAAGCGGCGAGGGCTCATCGCGGCCACCCTCGTGGCCGTGGGGCTGGTGGGCTTCGGGCTCGACGTCACCCCCCTGATGGCGGCGATGCCGCTGGCCCTCGTCGTCCTCGTCGCCGGGCTCTTCGTGCCCGCCCTCAAGGTGGAGATCGCGCACCGACCCCCGAAGCCCCGGCGCGAGACGCTGGCCTATCGCTGGAGCCGTGTCATCCAGCGCCGGCCGTGGCGTGCCGCGGTGGGGGGATCGGCTGTCCTGCTCCTCCTCGCCGTCCCAGTGCTCAGCTTGCGGCTGGCCTTCTCGGACGAGAGCAACTTCGCGGAGGACACCACCACCAAGCAGGCCTACGACCTCTTGGTGGAAGGGTTCGGGGCCGGCTTCAACGGGCCGCTCTTCCTCGTGGCCGAGCTCCCGCCGGGCACGGACGTGGCCGCGCTGGCCGCGCTCAACGCCGCCGTCGAGACCGACCCCGCCGTGGCTGCAGTCCTCGGGCCACAGCCCAACGAGGCGGGCACGGCCGTGCGGTGGTTCGTGGCCCCGACCGGGGGACCTCAGGAGGAGGCCACCGAAGCGCTGGTGCACCGGCTGCGCGACGAGGTGATCCCGCCCGTCGAGGCGCAGCTCGGCCTCGACGTCAAGGTGACCGGCATCGTCGCCGCCAACATCGACGCCTCGTCGCTGATGGCCGACCGCATCCCGATCTTCTTCGGGGCCGTGCTGGTCCTGTCGTTCCTGCTGCTGATGGTGGTCTTCCGCTCGTTGCTGGTGCCGCTGAAGGCCGTGATCATGAACCTGCTGTCGATCGGCGCCGCCTACGGGATCATGGTGGCCCTCTACCAGTGGGGCTGGCTCAGCGACCTCACCGGCGTGCAGCCGGGCCCGGTGGAGCCCTGGATGCCGATGATGCTGTTCGCCATCGTGTTCGGGCTCTCGATGGACTACGAGGTGTTCCTCCTGTCCCGGGTGCGAGAGGAGTGGCTCCGCACGGGAGACAGCCGCACCTCGGTCGCCGATGGCCTGGCCGCCACGGCCAAGGTCATCACGGCGGCGGCCGCGATCATGGTGGTGGTGTTCGGGAGCTTCATCCTCGAGAACGACCGCACCTTCAAGCTCATGGGCACCGGCCTGGCGTCGGCGATCTTCCTCGACGCCACGATCGTCCGCATGCTCTTGGTGCCCGCGACCATGGAGCTGCTCGGCGACCGGAACTGGTGGCTGCCGCGCTGGCTCGACCGGGTCGTTCCCCACGTCGCCGTCGAGGGCACGAGCGCCGCCGCGCCGCTCGACGTCGGTGACGAGGTGCCGGCCTCGGTGTGACCTCCGTGGACATCAGGGGTTGACATCCCGATACCCCCCCCTAGTATGTGACATACCCCCTAGGGGTACGCTGACAGAACGGGAGCCAGGCCATGTGCGACATCGAGCCCACCACGATCACCTACCGCGTCGAGGGCATGACGTGCGGCCACTGCGTGGCCTCCGTCACCGCCGCCCTCGCGGCCGTCGATGGCGTCACCGACGTCGCCGTGGATCTCGACAGCGGCGCCGTCACCGTCACGGCCGTGCACCAGCCCGACGGGGCAACCGTCCGGCGCGCCGTGGCCGACGCCGGCTACGAGGTCCGGTCGTGACCGCCTCCACGCTGCATGGGGTGGCCGAGGACGGCGACCACCTCCACGGCCACCACCTCTCTCACGACGAGGACCCCGCCGCCCCCACCACCGCCGAGCACCACGCCCATGCGGGCCACCACGGGGGGCACGGTGACCATGCCGCCATGTTCCGCCGGCGGTTCTGGCTGAGCCTCGTGCTCACCGTCCCGGTCGTGGCCTACAGCCACATGCTCATGGAGCTGACCGGCTGGAGCCCGCCGGGCTTCAGTGGCGACCGCTGGATCTCGCCCGTCCTCGGGACGATGGTGTTCACCTACGGCGGCCCCGTGTTCCTCACGGCCGGCTGGGGTGAGCTGCGCGCCCGGCGACCCGGGATGATGCTGCTCATCTCCCTCGGTCTGCTGGTGGCCTTCGGGGCCTCGGCCTCCACCACCCTCGAGCTGCTGGAGGTCGACCTGTGGCCGGAGCTGGCCACCCTCGTGACGATCATGCTGCTCGGGCACTGGCTCGAGATGCGGGCTCTCGGGCAGGCCCAGGGGGCGCTCGCCGCCCTCGCTGCGCTGTTGCCCGACGAGGCCGAACGGGTCACTGATCACGGGGTCGAGACGGTGGCCCTCGCCCGCCTGGTGGCCGGAGATGTCGTGCTGGTCCGCCCAGGTGGGCGAGTCCCAGCGGACGGCGTCATCCTCGACGGCGAGGTCGAGCTCGACGAGTCCATGGTCACCGGCGAGTCGCGTCCCGTCGCCAAGGGACCGGGCGACGCGGTGATCGCGGGAACCGTCGCCACCGACACGTCCATCCGGGTGCGCGTCCACGCTGTCGGTGACGACACGGCGCTGGCCGGCATCCAGCGCCTGGTGGCCGACGCCGAAGCATCCAAGTCGCGCGCCCAGGCCCTCGCCGACCGAGTCGCGGCGCTGCTCTTCTACGTCGCCGTCACGGCGGGCGCCGCCACGTTCATCGTGTGGTCGCTGCTCGGCGAGACGAGCACGGCGTTCGTCCGCACGGTCACCGTGCTGGTGATCGCGTGCCCCCACGCTCTGGGCCTGGCCATCCCGCTGGTCATCAGCTTGTCGACCTCCATCTCGGCAACGGCCGGGATCCTGGTGAAGGACCGCATGGCGCTCGAGCGGATGCGGACCGTCGACACGGTGATCTTCGACAAGACCGGCACGCTCACCCTGGGCAACCATCGCCTGTCAGGGGTCGTGAGCGCCGACGGGGTCACCGATGACGAGGTGCTCCGACTCGCCGGGGCCGTGGAGGCCGACTCCGAGCACCCGTTGGCCCGTGCCATCGTCACCGCCGCCGCAGCGCGGTCGCTCACGGCGACGGCCAGCGGGTTCCGGTCGATCACCGGACGAGGGGTGGAGGCCACCGTCGAGGGCGCCGCCGTCGCGGTCGGGGGTCCGGCGCTCCTGCGTCAGCGGGAGCTCGGTGAACCGGCGGGCATCGCGCCCGCAACCGACGAGTGGCGCGCCCGCGGCGCCGCCGTCCTCTACGTGCTGAAGGACGGCGCGGTGGTCGGGGCGCTGGCCCTCGAGGACGAGATCCGTCCTGAGTCCCGCCAGGCCGTCGACGAGCTCCATGCCCTCGGCGTCCGCGTGGTGATGATCACTGGCGACGCTCGCCAGGTGGCCGACGCCGTCGCCAGCCAGCTCGGCATCGACGAGGTGTTCGCTGAAGTCCTCCCGGAGGACAAGGACCGGGCGGTGACGGATCTGCAGGCCCGGGGCCTGACGGTGGCGATGGTGGGCGACGGGGTCAACGACGCGCCCGCGCTGGCCCGGGCCGATGTCGGCATCGCCATCGGCGCCGGTACCGACGTCGCCATCGAGTCAGCGGGCGTCGTGCTGGCGTCCTCCGATCCCCGGTCGGTCATCGGGGTGATCCGGCTCTCGCGGGCCAGCTACCGCAAGATGCTCCAGAACGTCGCCTGGGGCGCCGGCTACAACCTCGTTGCCATCCCGTTGGCCGCCGGGGTGCTGGCCTTCGCCGGGTTCACCCTCTCGCCGGCCGTCGGTGCGGTGCTCATGAGCGCCTCCACCGTGGTGGTCGCCCTCAACGCCCAGCTGCTGCGTCGCCTCGACCTGCGCCCCACCCCACTCGACGTCACCTGATCGTGGGCACCCGCACGGTCAGAGGGTGCGCAGCCGCTCGATGCGCTCGTCGTCGGCGCCGAGGTAGCGCACCAGCACGCCGAGGACCCGGTCGAGGTCGAGGGTGTCGGCGGCTCGCATCTCCTCCAGGTCGGCCCAGTCCTTGGTGCGGTTGAAGAAGGCCTTGAAGACGGCCAGGTCGGTGCAGGACAGGAACGGCAGCTCGACCCCCTCGAACAGCTCCCAGCGCGCCCGCCCGGCCGCTCGATCGTGGAACTCGGTGGTGTTCAGGAACACGTCGATCGGCGTGGTATCCCACCACAGGCGCTGCTGCCCATCCCGCTCGATCTGCTCGAGGTCCGGTGGTGACCACGCGATGTCATCGGGCAGCGCAGCGAGCACCTCACGGGTGCGGGTGGTGTCGACGAAGACGTTCACGTCGATGTCGATCGTGCCCCGCGCTCGTTGGGTGCACCACGCCAGGGCCAGCGCGCCGCCGAAGGCATGAGGGATCTCCGCCCGGTCGAGCGAGCCGTGGATGGCCAGCATCTTCTCGGGGATGCCGGTCACGTCGGGCCGAACCGCGGGAAGTCGAGCCTGGGGGAGTGGCGCGCCGGGAACCGGGCGGCCAGGTCGAGCACCTCGACGAGCTCCCGACCACGCGCCGCAGCATCGGGGCCGCCGACGGCAGGTGTCAGCTCGGCACGCAGCTCGTAGCCGGCCGCCCGCAGGACCCGCTCGAACGTGTCGACGCTCGGTGCCTTGCGCCCGGCCTCATAGGCGGCCAGCGTCGAGTGCGAGGTGCCGGCGCGCGCCGCGAGGGCACGGAGCGACAGGCCGGCTCGGCGTCGGGCACTGCGCAGCGCGGGTGCAGCCTCCATGGGGTCATGGTATCCGATCGGATACCAATGACGGCATCGATGCCCGCGTGGGGGACCCGTCATGAGGCAAGGTGTGCCCGCGCCAACGGGCGCACCCCCTCGCTGATCCCGACCCTGGAGTCGACCGCCATGATCCACGCCAGCCCGCTTCCCGACGTCACCATCCCCGCGGTGCCCCTCACCGAGCTGGTGCTCCGCAGAGCCGACGAGCTGGCCACGAAGGCGGCCTTCATCGACGTGTCCGGTCGCACGCTCACCTACGGCGAGCTCGACGCGGCCATCCGGCGGCTCGCGGGCGGGCTGGTGGCCGCGGGCATGGCCAAGGGAGAGGTGCTGGCGATCATGGCGCCCAACTGCCCGGAGTACGGCGTCGTCTTCCACGGCGTGGCCTTGGCGGGCGGCGTGGTCACCACGGTGAACCCCACCTACACGGACCACGAGGTGCACCATCAGCTCGTCGATGCCGGCGCCACGCGACTGGTGACGATCCCGATGTTCCTGGACGTGGCTCGCAAGGCCATGGAGGGCACCGCGGTCACCGAGCTGTACGTCCTGGGCGAGGCCGAGGGCGAGACCTCGCTCACGGCGCTGTTCGGCGAGCCCCTGGCCGAGCAGGTGCCGGTGGACCTCGACGACGTGGTCGTGCTGCCGTACTCGTCGGGCACCACGGGCCTGTCGAAGGGCGTCATGCTCACGCACCGCAACCTGGTGGCCAACATCGTGCAGGCGCAGGCGACCATCCCGCTCACCGAGGACGACGCCTTCGTCGCCGTGCTGCCGTTCTTCCACATCTATGGCATGCAGGTGCTCATGAACATGGGGCTGGCGGCGGGCGCCACCATCGTGACGATGCCCCGGTTCGATCTGGAGCAGTTCCTGTCGCTGCACCAGGAGCACCAGCTGTCGCGGGCCTTCGTGGCGCCGCCCATGGTGGTCGCGCTGGCCAAGCACCCGCTGGTCGACAGCTTCGACCTCTCCGCGCTCAAGGTCGTGTTCTCCGGCGCCGCGCCGCTGTCGGCCGAGCTGGCCCTCGAGTGCGGGGCGCGCCTGGGCTGCGAGGTGGTGCAGGGCTACGGCATGACCGAGCTGTCCCCGGTCACCCACGCCACCCCACCCGGCGGGTTCGTGCCGGGATCGGTGGGCGTGACGGTCCCCTCCACGGAGCTGCAGATCGTGGACCCCACCGGTCAGTCGCTCGGCGTGGGCGAGGACGGCGAGGTGTGGGTGCGGGGCCCGCAGGTGATGAAGGGCTACCTCAACAACCCGGAGGCGACCGCCGCCACCATCGACAGCGACGGGTGGCTGCACACGGGCGACATCGGCCACGTCGATGCCGCCGGCCACCTGTTCGTCGTCGACCGCCTGAAGGAGCTCATCAAGTACAAGGGCTTCCAGGTGCCGCCGGCCGAGCTGGAGGCGCTGCTCCTCACACATCCGGCGGTGGCCGACGCGGCCGTGATCGGCATCCCCGACGACGAGGCCGGTGAGCTCCCGGCCGCCTTCGTGGTGGTGAAGGACGGCCAGGAGCTCAGCGCCGAGGACGTGCAGGCCTTCGTCGCCGGCCAGGTGGCCAGCTACAAGCAGATCCGCCGGGTCACGTTCATCGACGCGGTGCCGAAGTCGGCGTCCGGGAAGATCCTCCGACGCCTGCTGCGCGATCAGACGTGAGCGCAGCCCCTACTTGATCAGCGGGTCGCGGGGCAGACCGAGGATGCGCTCGCCGATCTGGTTGCGCTTGATCTCGGAGGTGCCGCCGGCGATGGACATGCCCCGGTGCATGAGCACGAGCATGTTGCTCATGAGGCCGGGGCCTTCCATGAACGCGCTGTCGGTGCCACCGAGCTCGGTGAGGATGGCGGCCGCTTCGTGGCCGATCTCCGACAGCACGAGCTTGGTCATCGCGCCCTCCGGCCCGGGCTCGCCGCCGGCCACGGCCCGGTTGGCGCTGCGCAGGTTGAGCAGGCCCATGGCCTGGTGCTCGGCCGCGTAGCGGCCGACCCGAGCGGCACCGCCGGCGAGACGCTCGGGGTGGGCGTCGAAGGGCGCGATCAGGGCCGTGGCCGGGAGCGACATGCCGCCGCCGCCACCGCCGATGCTCACGCTCTCGTTGCCGAGGGTGGCGCGGGCCACCGTCCAGCCGCCGTCGACGGGCCCGACGACGTCGTCGTCGGGCACGAACACGTCGTTGAAGAAGACCTCGTTGAACTCCGAGTTGCCCGTGGTCATCTTGAGGGGGCGCACCTCGACGCCGTCGGCGTGCATGTCGATCACCATCGTCGTGATGCCCTGGTGCTTGGGCACGTCGGGGTTGGTGCGCACGGTGGCGAAGCCCATGCCCGAGACGTGGGCGCCGCTCGTCCACACCTTCTGACCGTTGACGAGCCAGCCCCCCTCCACTCGCGTGGCCTTGGTCTTCACGCCGGCCGCGTCGGACCCGGCGTCGGGCTCGCTGAAGAGCTGGCACCAGATGACGTCCTGGTTGAGCGCCGGCTGCACCCACCGGTCGAGCTGATCCTGGGTGGCGTACTGGATCAGGGTGAGGATGTTCCACGCCGTGATGCCGTAGCCGGGGCGCTTGATGCCGGCCGCCTCGAACTCCTGCTCGATCACGAGCTGCTCGATGGCGCCGGCGGCCCGCCCGTAGGGCTTGGGCCAGTGGGGCATCACGTAGCCGGTCTCGATCAGCTTGCTGCGCTGCTCGTCGGGTGAGAGGCCCTTGATGCTGTTGGCGAAGGCGGCCACCTCGTCGCGGATGGCCTCGGCCTCCGGCGGCAGCTCGACGGTCTTGGCGCGGGTCACGCCGGCGCGGGTCAGATCCGTGAGGTCGGCGGCGGCCCTGTCGGCCTCCAGGAAGCTCAGCAGCGTGGTGGCCCGGCGCATGTAGAGGTGGGCGTCGTGCTCCCACGTGATGGCGATGCCGCCATGCACCTGGGTGTTGAGGTTGGCGCAGAGGTCGGCCGCCGGGGCGGCCAGCGTGGCGGCCACGGCCGCCGCGTAGCTGAGCTGGTCGCCGCCGGTGGCGGCCGCCCGGGCGGCGTCCCACACGGCCGAGGTGGCCAGCTCCGTGGCCACGACCATGTTGGCGCAGTGGTGCTTCACGGCCTGGTACATCGCGATGGGCCGACCGAACTGGATGCGCTCCTTGGCGTACGCCGCGGCCTGCTCGGTGCACTCGCGGGCCAGGCCCACGGCCTCAGCCGACAGGATGAGCCGCGTCAGGTCCACCAGCACCTGGCGGGCGCCGTTCACCACGGTGACGGAGGCGCCGTCGAGGGTCACCCTGGCGGAGCGCCGCGTGGGATCGAGGTTGGCGGGCACCTCGACGGTCACCCCGTCGCCCACCTGGACGACGACGACGTCGTCACCGGCGACGAGCAGGAGGAGCTTGGCCAAGCCGCCCCCCAGCACCACGCCGGCCGAGCCGGACGCGGTGCCGCCGGTGACCGTGATGGAGCCGCCGAGCCCGACGGCCCCGGTCACCGACCCATCGGCCAGTCCGGGGAGCAGCGCCGCCTGCAGGGCGTCGTCGCCGGCGGCCGCCAGCACGGCGCTGGCCAGCACGGTCGGCACGAACGGGCCAGGCGTCATGGCCCGGCCCAGCTCCTCCACCACGATCACGAGCTCTTCGAGGCTGTAGCCCGAGCCACCGTGGGCCTCGGGGAGGTGCAAGCCGAGCCAGCCCAGGGCGACCAGCTCGTCCCACAGCTCCGGCAGGGTCTCCGTGGGCGCTTCCAGCAGCGCCCGAGCAGCACCGCGGGCATCGCGCTTCAGCAGCAGGTCAGCGGCCGTGTCGGCCAGGGCGCGGTGGTCTTCGGTGATGGCGATCGACATGGACGGATCCTCTGCGTTGTGGCGGACGGGGTGACCGAAGCGGTCGGGCAGGCAACGTAGGCGACGGCGAAGCGTCGCCGCCTCTCGGGACAAGTTACTTGAGTGAGCACTCACTCAGATACGGTGCGGCGGTGCCCTCCTCCGCCACGTCATCCCGTCGAGCCTCGGCGCTGCCGGCGCCCGAACGGCGGGCCGCCATCATCGAGGCCACCCGGCCCCTGCTCGTCGAGCACGGGGAGATGGTCACCACCCGCCAGATCGCGGAGGCCGCGGGGATCGCCGAGGGGACGATCTTCCGTGTGTTCGCCGACAAGGACGAGCTCCTGTCGGCCACCCTGGAGGCGGCCCTGGACATGGGACCCACCGAGGCTGCCCTGCGCGCCATCGATCCTGACGCGCCCTTCGAGGAGCGGTTGCTCGAGGCCGCCGCCATCTACCAGCGCCGGGTGGTCGACATCTGGCAGCTGCTGTCGAACCTCGGATCGAAGCTGCGCGACAGCGCCGCTCGGCCACTGAGCGAGAGCGCCGCCATGACCGCCCTCTTCGAGCCGGAGCGCCATCGTCTGACCGTGGAGCCGCAGGCCGCCGGGCGGCTGCTCCGTGCCCTCACCTTGTCGGTCACGCACCCGATCCTCGCCAGCGAGCCGCTCGCGCCGTCGGCCATCGTGGCCCTCTTGCTGCGGGGCATCGAGGCGCAGCGATGAGCCTGCGCCGCCTCCTCGTGTCCCATCTCGGGCCGTATCGCAAGACGGTGGCGCTGGTGGTCCTGCTGCAGACCGTCCAGACCTTCGCCGCCCTGACCCTGCCCACCCTCAACGCCGACATCATCGACAAGGGCGTGCTCCGAGGCGACAACGGGTTCATCTACCGCACGGGTGCGGTGATGGGTGGGTTCACGATCATCCAGATCGTGTTCGCCGCCGGGGCAGTGTGGTTCGGCGCCCGGGCGGCCATGGGCTTCGGGCGTGACGTGCGCCGCGACCTGTTCCACCGGGTCACGGCCTTCTCGGCTCGCGAGGTGGGTCACTTCGGTGCGCCGTCGCTCATCACCCGCATCACCAACGACGTGCAGCAGGTGCAGATCCTCGTCGTCATGGCCTGCACCATGATGATCGCGGTGCCCATCACGATGGTGATCGGCACGTTCATGGCCCTGCGCGAAGACGTCGGCCTCTCGATCGTGCCCACCGTGAGCATCCCGGCGGCCGTGGTGATCCTTGGCTCGGTCGTGCGCAGGATGGTGCCGAACTTCCAGCTCATGCAGGAGCGCATCGACCGGGTGAACCGGGTGCTGCGGGAGCAGATCACGGGCATCCGCGTGGTGCGCGCCTTCGCTCGCGAGCCCGAGGAGACCGTTCGCTTCGCCGAGGCCAACCAGAGCCTGACCGACACGTCGCTGCGCTCTGGTCGCCTCATGGCCTCGATGTTCCCCACGGTGATGTTCATCATCAACGCGTCGAGCATCGCGGTGCTCTGGGTGGGTGCCAACCGCATCGGTGCCGGCGAGATGCAGCTCGGCTCGCTCATCGCCTACCTGAGCTACCTGGTCCAGATCCTCATGGCCGTCGTGATGGCGACCTTCATGGTCTCGATGATCCCCCGAGCGGCGGTGGCCGCCGATCGCATCCAAGAGGTACTGCTCACGCCCTCCTCGGTGACCGCCGCCGAGCACCCCGTGATGGCGGTGCTCGAGCGGGGCACGCTCGAGATGCGCGGGGTGGGCTTCCACTACCCGGGCGCCGAGCACGCCGTGCTCAGCGACATCTCGCTTCGCATCGAGGCGGGCCAGACGACGGCCATCGTGGGCAGCACCGGCGCCGGGAAGTCCACGCTCGTGAACCTGGTGCCCCGCCTCTTCGACGCCACGTCGGGCTCCGTGCTGGTCGACGGGGTCGACGTGCGAGAGCTCGACCCGGATCTCCTGTGGAGCAAGGTCGGCTACGTGCCGCAGAAGCCGTACCTCTTCTCGGGCACCGTCGCCAGCAACCTGCGCTACGGACGTCCCGATGCCACCGACGACGAGCTCTGGGCCGCGCTCGAGGTGGCGCAGGCTGGGGACTTCGTGCGAGCCATGCCGGCGGGTCTCGACAGCGAGATCAGTCAGGGTGGCACCAACGTGTCCGGTGGTCAGCGGCAGCGCCTGGCCATCGCTCGGGCCCTCGTGGTGCAGCCCGACGTCTACATCTTCGACGACTCGTTCTCGGCCCTCGACCTGGCCACTGACGCCCGGTTGCGGGCCGCCCTCGAGCCGCACACGAGGGCTGCCGCGGTGCTCGTGGTGGCCCAGCGGGTGGCCACCATCTCCTCGGCCGACCAGATCCTCGTGCTCGAAGATGGCGCTGTCGTCGGCGCCGGCGCCCACGACGACCTCCTCGCGACCTGCTCCACCTACCGGGAGATCGTCGCGTCGCAGATCGGCGAGGAGGTGTCGGCGTGAACGAGATCACGAAGGAGCCCACCAAGGGCACCAGCGACGAAGAGCGCGAGATCCTGGCGGTGGCGGGACCGCCGTCGCAGCGCCGTCAGGGCGGTTTCGGCAGCGCCATCGGGATGCCCACCGAACGCAGTCACGACTTCACCACGGCGCTGCGTCGCCTCTGGGACCTCTTGGCCGGTGAGCGCTCGAAGCTGGTGGCCGTGCTCGCCCTCACCCTCGTGAGCGTGGCGCTCGTCGTCGTCGGGCCCCGCCTGCTCGGCAACGCCACCGACGTGATCGTGCAGGGGGTGATCACCTCCGCCGGGATCGACTACGCCCGCCTGCATCGCATGCTGGCCTTCGTGGTGGGCCTGTACCTGTTGTCGTGGGCCCTGTCCTACCTCCAGGGGTACATCCTGGCCGGGGTCGTGCAGCGCTCCATGTACGGGCTGCGGGCGTCCATCGAGGCCAAGCTCAACCGCTTGCCCCTGCGCTACGTCGACGGCCAGAGCCGTGGGGATCTGCTCAGCCGGGTCACCAACGACATCGACAACCTGGCCCAGAGCCTGCAGCAGACCGTGAGCCAGATCCTCACGTCCACGCTCTCCATGGTCGGGGTGATCGTCATGATGTTCACGATCTCGCCGTTGCTGGCGGGCGTGGCGCTCATCACCGTTCCCGCCTCGCTGTGGGCCATGAAGGTCATCGGCGCCCGGGCCCGGCCGCGCTTCATGTCGCAGTGGACGCACACCGGGATGCTGAACGCCCAGGTGGAGGAGGCCTTCACCGGCCACGCCATCGTGAAGAGCTTCGGGCGTCAGCGCGAGGTGGAGGCCCGCTTCAGCGACAAGAACGACGAGCTGTTCGAGGCCAGCTTCGGGGCGCAGTTCATGTCCAGCCTCATCCAGCCCACCATGCTGTTCATGGGCAACATCCAGTACGCCCTGATCGCGGTGGTGGGTGGGCTGCGCATCGCCAGCGGGGCCATCACCGTGGGCGAGATGCAGGCGTTCATCCAGTACGCCCGTCAGTTCTCCCAGCCCCTCACCAACCTGGCGTCGATGGCCACCGTGTTCCAGTCGGGCATCGCGTCGCTGGAGCGCGTCCTCGAGCTGCTCGACGCCGAGGAGGAGTCGCCCGAGCCGGCGGCGACCGTCGACCCTGCCCCGGCCAAGGGGCGCATCGTGTTCGACGACGTCCACTTCTCCTACGACCCGGACCGACCACTCATCGAGGGGCTCTCCGTGGTGGCCGAGCCCGGTCAGACGGTGGCCGTCGTCGGTCCCACCGGGGCGGGCAAGACCACCCTCGTGAACCTCATCATGCGCTTCTACGAGATCGACGGCGGGTCGATCACCCTGGACGGCGTGGACATCTCCGCCCTTCCCCGTCGGGAGCTGCGCTCCCAGGTCGGGATGGTGCTGCAGGACACCTGGCTGTTCGGCGGCACGATCCGCGACAACATCGCCTACGGCAAGCCCGGTGCCACCGATGCGGAGGTGCTGGCCGCGGCCCGCACCACCTACGTCGACCGCTTCGTCCACTCGCTCCCGGATGGGTACGACACGCTGATCAACGAGGAGGGCGACAACGTGAGCGCCGGGGAGAAGCAGCTGCTCACCATCGCCCGCGCCTTTCTGTCGGATCCGGCCATCCTCATCCTGGACGAGGCCACCAGCTCGGTCGACACGCGCACCGAGGTGCTCATCCAGGAGGCCATGAACGCGCTGCGGGCGCAGCGCACCAGCTTCGTGATCGCGCACCGGCTCTCCACGATCCGCGGTGCCGACATCATCCTGGTGATGGAGGACGGTCGCATCGTCGAGCAGGGCACCCACGCCGAGCTGCTGGGCCACGACGGCCCCTACTTCAAGCTCTACAACGCCCAGTTCGCCGGCGCCGCCGCTGACGTGGGCTGACGCTGCGCTCCGACCGGCTCAGGACGCCGCGGCGAGACCGGCCAGGGTGACGCGCCAGCGCTCGAGGAGCTCGGTCGTGTCGTGGTCGTCAGGGTGGAAGTCGGCCCGGTCGTAGTCGCGCAGGCGCTGCAGGACGGCGCGCTGGAAGAAGGGGTGCGACCGCAGGCCGAGCACGCTGCGGGCCAGACGCCGCGGGTCGCGGAGCTCGGATGTCGCCGACATGGCCACCGAGGCGGTCATGGCGAGGAGGAAGCCGGCGTGCACCGCGTACATCGTGCCCACCCGGACCCGGCGGCTGCCGCACACATCCTGGAACACGTCGAAGGCCACCGACTTGTGCTCGGTCTCCTCGAGGGCGTGCCACGCGAACAGCGTGCGGATCTCTTCGGAGGTGAACTCGTTGAGCGCGGCTTCGTCCCGCAGGAGCACCTCGGCCAGCGTCGCTGTGTAGTGCTCGAGGGCGGCCGTGACCGCCAGCTGCGTGCGCTTGGGGGCGATCTTGGCGAGCAGCGCGAGCCCCGCCTTCGTGCGCCGGTCGACGAAGCGGGTGGGGTAGCCCAGCTGCTGCAGGCGCTCGTTGAAGGCGCGGTGCTCACGCCCGTGGAGCGCCTCCTGCCCGATGAACCCCTTCACCTGCTCCTTGAGCTCGGGGTCGGAGATCTGGTCTCGGTAGTTGCGCACGCTGCGAACGAAGAAGTCCTCGCCCTCGGGGAACACCGACGACAGCATCGCCGCGATGTGGCTGCGCACGGGATCATCGGCCACGAAGTGCTTCGGCAGGTCGGCCCCCGGATAGTCGAGGTCGAGGCGGCGCACGGTGATGCTGCGGGGGCGGATCGGGGGGCGTTGCGCGAGGTTGGCCGGCACGGGTCCTCCAGGACGTCGGGGGGGTTCTTCTACTCAGCGTAGATGAACGGGCGCCCCAAGGGAAGCGATGCGTGACTCAGGCCGCCGATGCCACGGCTCCCTGGCGGCGTGGCTCGAGGAGCGAGGTGCGGCCACGCGCCCAACGATCCAGGACGTGGGTGGCGAAGCGCTCCTCCACCGCCAGCAGGGCACGAGCACCGAACAGCACGTCGTCGGCCTGTTGCGGGAGCTGCTCGATGAAGGCGGGCACCAGCTGCTCGGCCGCGATGACCCCGTGGAGCGCATCGGCGGCCACGTGGGTGTCGTAGAACTCGCACCCCCACTCGACACCTGTCACCCGCCGGTGCGTCGCCGCGTACCGCGCCATCGGCGAGACCGAGGTCATCTCGAACACGGCGAGGTGTCCCACGCAGGCGCCGAGCCACCGCCGGTGGAGGCCGAACATCGACAGCAGGTTGACCGTGGCCAGCGTGATGCCGGGGATGGCGTCGAGGTGGTGGCCGTAGCGGGCGTCGAGGTCCAGCGAGCGCATGGTGTCCGCGAAGAGCTCGGCGTGGGTGTGCCCCGGGCGACCGTTGCCGTACTCGTCGAACTGGAGCGCGAGCAGGGCGCTCTTGGCTGGTCCCGCCGGCAGCCGGGGGATGGCCCACGTGTGCGGGTCCGCCTCCTTCAGCTGGTACGGCGAGCGGTGGATGGCGAGCTCCCGAAGGTGCTCCGCCGTTGCGTGCCGCTCGACCCACTGCGACAGCGACGGGCCGGCGGCCGCGGCGATGGCGCGGTGGATGTCGACCGGGGGGTCTGCTGGGGGGTCTGCTGGGGGGTCGTTGGTGTCGGACTCGTGCACGGCGGCGCGGACGAGCTCCTCGAACCGGGCCTCGAGCCGGGCCCGCAGCTCGAGAGGTTCCGCCGCCCACTCCATGGCGGGGTCGACCCCTTCGAAGCCGCGGTAGTGCAGCTCGTAGAGCGCGTAGAGCGCGAGCTGCAGATCGTCGTCACCGAGATCCGCTCGCCCGATGGCGGCGGCGAAGGCGGTCGGTGCGGGGGCCGAGCCGTGGTGGAGCAGGCGCAGGGCGTGGGCCGAGATCGGGCCGCGAGGCTGGGGGAGGCGCGGGGGCAGCATCCCCCGTTCCTTCCCGGCTCGCTGCGCCGCCAACCCCTGAGGATCGGGCCGCGTGGGCTGAGCCGACCACCCTCGGCTCAGCCCAGATCAGCCCAGATCCGTCAGATGATCCTGCGGTACATCGACTGGGTGACGCCGTCCTGGTAGACGCCGCCGACCTTGTCGATGAGCTTGGCGAAGCTGGGATCAGCCGCCAAGGCCGCTTCGGCCCGCTGCATGCTGGCGATGTCGGCGTGGCCGGAGTTCCAGCGGCAGCCTCCGTAGGCACCTGTGGCATCGGCGAGGAACGACGTCTGCACACCACTGATGCGCGTGGCCGCCTCGGCGATCTCCACGCCGGCGGTCATCGCCTCGGTGAGCCTGCCGTTGGCGGCGACGGCGCGTGCGACGGTGACGTACGACGGCAGCGGGGCCGACCGGTCGATCTGCCCCGATACCACGGTGGCCAAGCCGTCGGTCAGCGGACCCACGAAGAGCTGGGCGCCCTTCTCGGCCAGATCCATGTAGGAGTCGGACACAGCCAGCTTGTCCTCGGCTGCCTCGAGCTCCTCGAGGTTCTCGACGAAGGCTGCCCACACGACCGTCCCCAGCTCCGGCGACATGCTGGCGCCCCACGTGTGCACGTCGAGACCCGTTTCCTGGTTGACCTTCTCCGTGATCGCGGTGACGAACGAGAAGCCCTCCCGGAGCGAACCGGGCGCCATCCGCCCGGCGCGTGTGAACAAGTACATGTGCCCTCCCCTCGCGTGCGAGCGGGGTCGCCCGGCACGCCAGAGGCCAACGTCGCGCCGCGCTGTCGCAGTGGCAAGGAGCACTACGAAGGGCGCGACGCCGACCTCGCGCGGCACCCGCGTCGGGGGGTGCGAATGCCGCTCAACGGTTGTTCACGGCGTACTCGGCCAGGAACGCTGACGCGTCGGCGAGGCTGGTGCCGCGGCCCAGCGCGTAGAGGATGGCGTTCAAGGTCGACTCGTCGATCCGGTCGTAGGTGCTGAAGTCCATGGCCATCGACAACGCCTGGCCGGGGATCCCCGGCTGGTTGACGGCGAAGGGCACGACGGTGGGCACGAGGTCGTAGGGGGCGAGGTCGGGCTCGTCGCGGAGCCGACGCAGGAAGGCGCCGTGCTGGGGGAGGGCCACCCGGTCGTTGATGGAGAAGGGCTCGATCCCGAAGATCGTCTCGATCGTGCGCAGCAGCGAGCCCATGGAGCCCCACTGGTGGTTGGCGCCGGGCTTGGCCCATGGGCTGATCACCTGGAGGTAGTCCCGCAGCGACGAGACGTGGTCTGCCGCCACCTGGGTGTCGTCCTCGGTCACGAACACGGCGGTGCTGGCCCAGAACGGGCTGTGCGACAGCGCATCGACGAGCGTCCCGATGGCGACGTCGTTGTCGGCCACCATCGACTGGGGCGTGGGGCTGCCCAGGTTGGCGCCGAACGTGTGGTTCACCGGCAGGCTGAGGTACAGCAGGCTCGGCATCACGTCTCGCCCGGTCCTGGCGTGGACGTCGGTCCAGTGGGCCAGCGTGAACTGCGGCGGGAGGGTCCGCCCCTCGCAGTCGTTCGTCGTGGCTGGTCCCACCACAGGGACGCCAGGCCCGCTCGGCAGCCCCTCCGGCACGGGTCCGTTCGGGGCCTCCCCGTGGATCAGCTGCGCCACCCGGCACGTGTCGAAGTACCGCAGGTCGCCGTCTTTCCACCCGGGTGCCACATACGCGCTCATGTCGCCCGACTCGCGGGCCGTGTGCTCCCCGTAGATGGCCATGCTCAACCGGCCGGGGTGGTCGCTGGGCGGCGTGGCCCCGGCCTCCCGGAAGGCCTCGAAGATGTACCCGCCCTCGGGGTCGTCGAGCTCGTCCTCTGCTTCGCTGATGAGCCCGCCCGCCGCCCCGCCGATGCCGGGCCGCAGCGGATCGCCGCCCCCGCGGTTGCCGCGGACCCCTTCGTCGTAGTCGGCTGGCCAGGTGCGCTCGTTGTGATCCGTGGCGATCGCGCCCGAGGTGTAGCTGTGCCCTGTGACCGAGACCTCGGCGTCGGAGAAGAAGCGGTCGGCCAGGCTGTAGCGCGTCGCCAGCGCGTGGTGGTTCGGCGTGATGGGCTGCCCGTAGAGCGCCAAGGCGGGAAGGGCGTCGAAGTCGCTGCCGCCCGTGAGGTTGATGTCGCCGAAGTACTGATCGAACGTCTTGTTCTCGGTGACGATGTACACGACGTGACGGATCGGCGAACGACGTCCGGCGGGCGGGCACAGCACCTCCGAGACCCGCACGCCCGCGGCCGGGGCGCACGCGTCGGCGGCGACCCGATCGAGCTGGTCGTTGGCCCGGACCCTGGCCGACCAGCGGTCGATCTGGGCCGGTGACACGGGGAGGTCGATGGCGCTGACGGAGCCGTTGGATGACGTGCCTTGCAAGAACACGGACCCGTTGCCACCCGCGCCGGGGCCGAGGCCCTTGGCGTTGGCCACCCATAGTCGGTAGCTGTCGGCGTCCCCGGAGACGGCCAGGGCTGACGGGTACCAGCCGGTCGGGATGTAGGTGGGCTCGCCCGCGAGCCGAGCGCCCGTGCGGCCATCGCGCAGCTCCACCGCGTTGAGGCCGGCCAGGGCCACGAAGAGCGTGTCCCCGTCGGGCGACAGCGCGAAGGCATCGGGGTGCGCGCCCACCGGGGTACCCGCCATCGGCGCCACCGACTCGACCGCCCGAACCGTCGGCTGGGCGCCCGAGACGTCGAGCACGGTGATGGTGTCGTCGTTGGTGTCGGCAACGAACAGGCGACTGCCGTCGGCGGAGAGCTGCAGCGCGGAGGGGTGGTGACCCACACCCACGCTGGCCACCTCACGAGCGGTGGCCGGATCGGTGACGTCGATCACCGACACGGTGCCCCCCGAGCGTCCCCCTCGGCCCGCCTCGTCGGCCCAGTTGGTGACGTAGAGCCGGTGTCGTCGGCTGTCGAGGGCGAGCCCGAAGGCATCGAGGCCCACGGGAACGCGGTTGGTCACCGTGCCCGCCTCGGTGTCCACGATGCTGACCCGCGCGCAGGCAGGCTGCCGGCTCGGGCAGGGGTGCTTCGGGTCCGATGGCTCGCTCAGGGTGCCGGCGACGTACAGCGTGGTGCCGTCGAGGACCAGCGCCCCGGGGTAGCCACCCACCACGATGCCGTCGCCCACCGGCTGCGACGTGGGAAGGCCGAGCTGGGCGAACGCGCCCCCGAACCCGTTGTGGATGGGGAGGGGCTGGCCGCCAGTGGCGTCGAGGGGGACGGCCGCCGGTCCCGCGAGCTGCCACCGGAACACCCGGTCGGCGTTGCCCCCGCTGGCGAAGATGCGACCGTCGGGGGTCACGGCCAGTCCCATGAACAGGTTGGCGGCCGGCACCGGCACGCTGACGAGCGACTCGGTGTCGATCACCGTCAGGCCCTGCACCCCACCGCTGTCCGAGCTCACGACCATCGAGCGGCCGTCGGGTGACGCAGCCAGCCCGAGCGGGAAGCGGAGCACATCGACCTGCTGGCCGGCCGGCCGGATGGCCCAGCCCTGGGGGGTGCGCGGCACCCCGTCGAGCTCGGGGCTCACACCCACGGAGCTCAGATCCACCGACGCCGCCACCTCGGGGTCGCCGTCGCCGTCAGCATCGACCTCCACCGACGCCTCCGGACCGGCGCCGTCGCCGGTCAGCTCGAGGAACCGAGAGGCGTTGGCCCCGGCGGGCTGGGCGGCGGCGCGGTCGTGTCGCTGCGACACCTCGCGGGCGCTGGCCGCGAGCCCGGACAGGAGCAGCAGACAGGCCAGGGCGCCGACGATGCGGGGGTGCCTCGAGAGTTGGTTCACCCCGCCAGGTTCGGCACCCACTCGGGTTCTTCCTGTTCAGCGCGGTTCGCCCCGTTCTCACCATCTGGGTGAGCTCGGCGCGACCGGACCAGCGCGTCAGATGGCGCGGTCGACGCCGGCCCAGTGCGGATCGCGGAGCACGCGCTTCTGGAGCTTGCCGGCCTCGGAGCGGGGCAGCTCGTCCACGACCTCGATCGTGCGCGGGCACTTGAACCCGGCCAGACGCTCCCGACAGAGGGCGGTGAGCTGGTCGATCAGATCATCGGGCGCGCCAGGCGCCTCGACCACCGCCATCACGGACTCCCCGAACTCCTCGTGGGGCACGCCGAACACGGCGGCGTCGTCGACGGCGGGGTGGTCGGTGAGCACCGCCTCGATCTCGGCGGGGTAGATGTTCACGCCGCCCGAGATGATCATGTCGATCTTGCGGTCCGACAGGTACAGGAACCCGTCGTCATCGAAGTAGCCGACGTCGCCGAGCGTGGCGACGCCCGGTTCGAGGTGTGCGCTGGCGGTCTTCTCGGGCGCGTTGTGGTACTCGAAGCTCGATCCCATGAGGCTCTTGAACCAGAGCTGGCCGGGCTGGTTCGGCTCGAGACGACGGCCCTCGTCATCGGTGACGAACACCTCCACGATCGGCATGATGCGACCGACGCTGCCGGGCCGCTCCAGCCACTCGTCGGCCGAGATCATGGAGATGAAGCCGCCCTCGGTGCCGCCGTAGTACTCGGACACGATCGGCCCCCACCACTCGATCATGGCCCGCTTCACCGAGGGCGGGCACGGGGCCGCACCGTGGTGGACCGCCACGAGGCTCGACAGGTCGTGCCGGGCCCGGTCCTCCTCGGACAGCCGCAGGAGCCGGCTGAACTGGGTGGGGACGAGGTGGGTGTTGGTGACACGGTGGCGCTCGATCAGGGCCAGCATCTCCAGCGGGTCGAACTTGTGCTGCAGCACGAGCGTGGCGCCCGAGAGCAGCGAGAACGTGGAGAACACCCACTGGGCGGAGTGGTAGACGGGCCCGGCCAGCAGGAAGCAGGCACCCTCGGCGGGCAGGGAGAACATCGACGCCGAGCTGGCCAGGAGCTGCCACATGGCGGCGTCCCCACCGGTCACGGCCAGGGCTCCGCGCACGCCCTTGGGTTGGCCGGTGGTGCCCGACGTGTAGAACATGACGCCCCCGCGCACGGCCTCAGCGGATCCGGCACCGGCGCTGTCGGGGCCGGTGTCGTGGCCGATGTCGGGGCCGTCGAGGAAGTCGTCCCACGTGACGAAGCCACTGGGGGCGTCGGGACCGATGACGATGGCGTGCTCCGGGATCGTGGCCGCAGCTGCCACCTCGAGCCAGCGCTCATCGACGACGAGGGCTCGGGCCGCGGAGTCCCGCAGGATGTAGTCGAGCTCGTGCGTGACGAGGTGCCAGTTGACCGGCACGATGAGCAGCCCGCTCTGCAAGCAGGCCAGCGACAGCTCGAAGGTCTCCCGCTGGTTGCCGGCCATCACGGCCACCACGTCGCCTTCGGCCAGTCCGGCATGCCGCAGCGCGGCGCGGACGTGGTCGACCCGGCGATCCAGCTCGGACCAGCTGATCGAGCCGCGGTCGTCGATCAGCGCAGGAGCGTCGGGGCGGGCCGCGGCGAGGTCACGGGTCAGCAGGCTCATGGCGCGGGACCGTACCATCGTTGACGCTGTGGTGGTAAACAGTGTTAACTCGCCGGATGTCCTCTTGGCACTCGGTCTCCCGGCGCGGCCTGCGTGGCCGGCGCGCCCTGCGGCGCTTCCTGTACTCCCAGCTGGCGATGCGCTCGGCCGTGATGATCGCGCTCGGCCGGGAGGCGCCACTCGTGCGCTTCACCGTGGAGGCCGACCCGCCCTCGGTGTACTTCGTGTTCCGCATCCGAGCAGAGGAGCGCGACCGGCTCCTGGCCGACCTCCGGCTGCCCTCGGGCTTCAGGCTGGCACCCATCCGCTGCTTGGCCGGTGACGAGCCCGAGCACCTGCTGACGCTCAACGTGTACCGGGTGTCCGGCATCACCAACGGTCTGCGGGCCGAGTGGTCGGTGTACGTGGCCGATCCCGACGGCGTGCCCCGCTACCTCATCGTCGACGCTCGCTCGAGCACGCGCTCGATGGACCCGATCGACGTGATGACGCCGGCATCGCGCGTAGAGCACGCCCGTGCGGGCGATCGGATCACGACTGTGGTGGGCCCGCCCGAGGCCGCCCTCACCGCCGAGATCCGCCTGGCCGCTGACTCGGCGCGGGTGGCCAGCGCCCCCGAGTGGACCACCGCCAACGACACCATCTAC
This sequence comes from Acidimicrobiales bacterium, assembly GCA_046598435.1. Classification (GTDB taxonomy): domain Bacteria; phylum Actinomycetota; class Acidimicrobiia; order Acidimicrobiales; family VFJN01; genus VFJN01. The sequence goes on along the minus strand of JBKJIL010000136.1, from coordinate 19,480 downwards.
TGGGCCAACGGGGTGTGCGACCGCACCTTCTACGACGCCGGGCTGGCCGATGCCGACCAGGTGGAGGTGCCCCCGGCCGACGTCGTCGTGGCGGACGGCACGCGCTGGGCCGGCTACCTCGAGCCGGTGCCCCTCCACACCCTGGTGTATCGGCGGGCCATCGAGTTCGTCGTCTCGCCGTGGGCCAACCTCGACGACCTCACTGCGTGAGGCCGCGCTCCCCCCGCCTCAGCGTTCTCGGGCGATCTTGTGGGCGTGGTGCCCACCAAAGCGCCCGAGAACGGCTCAGGCCCCGGCGAGGTCGGCGGCGATCTGACGTGTGACCTGCGCGAGCTCGGGGTCCAGGGATGCGAGCACGTCGTCGCGCAGCTCGCTGCCGAACGACATCCGCTCGCTGTCGACGGCGTCGGCGGCGCGGTGCAGCCACGCCGCGTGGAGCAGCGCAGGGACGGTCTGGCCGCGGGGCGCCGATGCCACCGCGATCGGGCCGGCGCCGACGTTGCTCGCGTCGAACACCTCTACGCGAAAGCCGCGGTCGTTCTGCACGGGCAGCACCACGTAGCCGTCGTGACCGCCGGGGTTGGGGCCGGCGTAGCGGCCGCCAGGAGCGAGGCGGGGGGCGAAGGTGGGGGAGGTGATGAAGTCGCTCGTGTCGGGGTACTCCCAGCGACCCTTCTCCTCGAGCGAGCCCCGTTCGAAGCTCACCAGCACCCCAGGCGTGTCCTCGGTGGGGATGGCCGACTCGTCGATCCGGTCGGCGTAGAAGTCGAGCGCCCGACGGGTGATGCCACCGGGGCGGCAGCCGTGGTAGGCGGCGTGGTGCAGCGTCGGCGCCGAGATGCCCTCGGTGCTCCAGTCCATGGCGGAGAGCTGCAGGTTCCATGACCAGTCGGCGTTCACCGACACGAGGTCGGTGAGCTTGCGGCTGGTCGGGTCGAGGGTGGCCTCCGAGATCGTCTCGGTGCTCAGGCCCATCGAGTACCAGCCCACGACGCCCGGATCGACGGGGTGGCCGTTGCGGTCGAGGTCGGCGCCGCTGATCGGAAAGCCGAGGTCGAGCATGTCCATGTGCTCGAAGAGCACCCGCACGCCCGCGGCGTCGTCCCACACGCCGTAGTAGTGGCCGGGGGGCGGGCCCATGCGGAACGGCACCGCGGTGACGGGCTGGCCGGGTGGCGTGGCATCGATCTCGTCCTTGCGCACGAGGTAGAGGCTGATCTCGTCATCGATCGACACCGACTTCTCGCCGCCGAAGATGGCGGCCGGGTCGGCCTTGAAGTTCCCGGAGTCGGACATGATCAGCCAGTGCTGGGTCTGGCTGATCGTGTGCATCGATCCCGCGACCGACGCGCCCTCGATGGGCCAGCACCTCACCTGCGTGCCGTCGCCGTCCCAGCGGACGATGGTGGGCGCCTGGGCGAAGCCGTTGGCGAGGTCGGGGACGAGCTTCACCGTCCAGAGGCAGCCGCGTTCCGGGTCGACCACAGGGTGGGCCGAGGTGAAGAGGAACGGGAACACCGAGCCGAGCTCGAGGCTCTGGCCGCCCCACGCGTCGATCGTGCCGACATCGCCGAGCCAGCCGAGCGTCACCGGGTCGAGCTCGCTGGGGCGACCCACGTCCCACGTCGCGAAGAGACGGTCACCCCAGGGGAGCGGGGCGGTGTTGGCCATGTTGGGCGGGCCGAGCGGGGTGGTGTAGCCGGTGGCCCCAGCCTCGAACACGTCGGGCCGGCGCTCGTAGAGGCGGCGCGACGGCGAGTCGATCAGCCGTGACCGCCAGGCGAGCGTGCCGGCCGGCGCGCCGTGCAGGCCCGGTTGGAGCGAGAGGCGGTTCATCACGCCGAAGCCGAAGAAGCCGTGCGGCAGGTTCGGGTCCGGCTGCGGGCTGCTGATGACCATCTCGCCGGTGAGATCGGCGGGCCAGGTGCCCGCGGTGACCGCGAGGTCGAGGTCGGCCGGCGGCTCGCCGCTGAGGAGGGACGTGGGGATGGGCATCGGGCGCTCCCAGAGGCTGGACGATCGGGCGGAGCGTACACTAAACACTGTTCACCTGACGAGAGGGAGAACCGCGATGGACCAGGTGCTCGAGGACCGGATCCGCGCCGAGCTGGCAGACGGGCTCGAGCGCACCGCCCCGTCGGCCGACGCGGTGGCCGTGCCGCCCATCCCGGTGGAGCGCTACCGCGACCCGCGGCTCTTCGAGCTCGAGAACGAGCGCATCTGGGGTCGGGCCTGGCTCTTCGCCGGGCACGTGTCCGAGCTCGGCGAGCCCGGCGCCTACAAGCTCTTCACCCGCTCGGGTGCTCCGATCCTGATCGTGCGGGGCCACGACGATGTGGTGCGCGCCTTCTACAACAGCTGCCGGCATCGTGGAGCCCCCGTGGTGCGCGACGACTGCGGCGTGGCCAAGCGGCTCACCTGCCAGTACCACTCGTGGTCCTATGACACGACCGGCGTGCTCAAGGCGGTGCCCGACAGCCGCTCCTTCGCCGATCTCGACGAGGCGTCGCTCGGCCTGACCCCGGTGCGCTGCGAGACGTGGGAGGGGTTCCTCTTCGTGTGCGAGGACACCGATGCGCCACCGCTGGTGGACTTCCTCGGCCCGCTGTGCGACCAGATGCAGGAGATCGACGGGCCGTCGCTCCAGGTGCTGGGCCGCCAGAACCATCGCATCGAGTGCAACTGGAAGCTGCTCGTCGACGCCTTTCTCGAGGTGTACCACGTGCGCACCGTGCACCCGGACAACGCCGCGCTGCTCTACGACGACCGCACCGTCACGGTGGCCATGCTGCCCAACGGGCACAGCCGCCTCACCGTGGCGAAGCGGCCCGAGCTGATGGAGTTCGTGGCGCCGTCGGCCGAGGCCGACAACCCGTCGGTGGGGTCCTTGTGGCGCGAGACGAGCACCTCGTTCGGCATCTTCCCCAACATCGTGGCCCCGATGGACACAGGCGCCTTCGCTTGGCTCTGCATGTGGCCCGACGGTCCACGGGCCACGGAGCTCGAGCTGGTGTGGTTCGCCCCGGCGTGGGGCGACGGCGAGCCGCTGGAGGAGCACATCATGCGCATGACGCTCTTCGAGACGGTCATGGCCCAGGACACCGCCAACATGAACGCCATCCAGCGCTCGGTCGAGTCCCGCGGCGCTCGGCCGTTCCAGATCGGATGGCACGAGCGGCTGATCCACCACTTCCACCGGGCCGTCGACCTGGCCATCGGTGACGTGCCCGAGGGCTGCGCCGTGTCGTCGGCCCTCGACGATCGGGTGGAGGGCTGACGCCCGTCTTTTGACACCCCGGGTGAACACTGTAAAGTCCCGACATGGCTCAGGGGGAGAACCCATACCTCACCGGCGCGCTGCGGCCCGTCCACGATGAGGTCGACATCCACGACCTCGCGGTCACCGGCTCGGTGCCCGCGGGGCTGAACGGGCTGTTCCTGCGCAACGGGCCGAACCCCGAGTTCGAGCCGCGGGGCGACTACCACCTCTTCGACGGCGACGGCATGCTCCACGGCCTGTGGTTCCGCGACGGCAAGGCCCGCCGCTACAAGAACCGATGGGTCGAGACGGCCGGTCTGCGGGCCGAGCGGCGAGTGGGTCGCTCCTGCTTCGGCGGGATGGTCGACCTCGACGGCGCGGAGGCTGAGGTGCGAGCCGAGGTGGGCCACGTGAAGAACGTCGCCAACACGCACGTCATCCGCCACGCGGAGCGGATCATGGCGCTCTGGGAGGTGGGCCAGCCCCACGAGATCAGCCCCGAGCTCGAGACCATCGGGCCCTTCGACTTCGGGGGCCAGCTCAACGGCTCGATGACCGCCCACCCTCACGAGGACCCCGCCACCGGCGACCTGCTCTTCTTCGGGTACGGCTTGGTGCGGCCGTACCTCACCTTCTACCGGCTCGACGCCGGCGGAGCCCTCGTGGAGAAGGCGGAGATCGAGCTGCCTGATCCGGTGATGATGCACGACTTCGCCATCACGGATCGCCACGTGCTGTTCCTCGACGCCCCCGCCGTGTTCGACCTGCACGCCGCCCTCGCCGGTGGAAAGATCTTCGACTGGCGGCCCGAGCGCGGGACCCGCATCGGGGTGTTCGAGCGTGCGCTCGGGGCATCCTCGATCCGTTGGTTCGAGATCGAGCCGGGGTACGTGTTCCACTTCCTGAACGCCTTCGAGCACGAGGGGACCATCGAGCTGGTCGGCTGCCGCCAAGAGCGCCTCGAGATGGGTCTCGACGACCAGGGCCGGGCCGACCTCGTGCTCCCACACCTCACCCGCTGGACGATCGACCTCACCTCGGGGGCGGTGAAGCAGGAGCAGATCGACGACGACAACGCCGACTTCCCTCGCATCGACGAGCGTCGCACGGGCCTGCGCAACGACGTGGGCTACCTCACCGGCTGGTCGGAGATGCCGGTGCACGGTGGCGGCACGTTCGACATGGTGAGCCGCGTCGACATGCGCACGGGTGCCAAGTCGTCCTACCACCACGGCCCGGGCCGCACGACCGGTGAGGCCATCTTCGCTCCCGATCCCGACGGCCGAGGCGAGGACGACGGCTGGCTGCTCAGCTACGTCCACGACGCGGCGACCGACCGCAGCGACGTGGTGATCCTCGATGCCCACGATCCGGCCACTGGTCCAGTGGCCACGGTCCACCTGCCCCGTCGGGCGCCGTTCGGCTTCCATGGGTCGTGGCTCGCCGAGTGAGGCGAAGATCGCAGCAGGCGGTGTCCTAGCGGCGCCGCGGTACACACGAGGGTGAAGGGGGTGGGGGCAGTGCGGACATCGAAGGTGCGACGGGGTTGGGCGACGCTGGTGCTGCTGGCGTCGGTGGCCGGCGCCTGCTCGCAGACCAGCACCCTCGAGGTGAGCCAGGACTCGACCCGACAGGTGGGGGTGGCTGGGGACGGCGCCGATGGACTGGCCGGCTCGGCCGGTGGCGACGTGGTGGCCGGCGACGGGGCCACAGGCGGCAACCCGGGGGACACGACCGGTGGCGGAACCGGTACGACGGGCGGGGGAGGGACCGGACAGGTCCCCGACGGGCCGTCCCTCGAGGGTCCGATCAAGGTCGGCGTGCTGTCCACGCTCTCCGGGGGACAGAAGTTCGTCGGGGAGCCGCCCTATCGGATCGCGCTGGCCTATGCCGAGCGCCTGAACGCGCGCGGGGGCATCAACGGTCGCAAGCTCGAGGTGCTCGGCTACGACGTGTGCACCAACTGCCCGGACGAGGGACTGGCCCAGGCCAAGAAGGCGGTCGAGAACGACGGCGTGTTCGCCCTCGCCAACACCTTCGTGGTGAACGCCTCGCTCGACCAGGTCGTGCCGTACCTCAACACCAAGGGCGTGCCCATGGTGCAGGGCTCGAGTGGCACCCAGTCGCGCAAGCCGGAGCTGTCGCCGTACAACTTCAGCGTCGGGCTCACCGTCCCCGGCCGAGCCTCCATCGGCGCCGACTACGCCAAGGCGTACCTGCAGCGCAAGGGGCTCCCGCTGAAGGTGGCGCTCCTCTACTTCACCGATGCCCTCACGTCGTTCATCGCCGAGCAGCAGCGGGCCGCCCTCGGTCGGGTGGGCATCGAGATCGTCGACGAGGAGGCCGTCACCTACGACGCCACCATGACGAACCAGTCGAGCCAGGTGGTGAAGATGCGGGCCGCCGGCGCGCAGATGGTGATCGGCAGCCACGGCGTGCTGTGCGCCTTCAACATGCAGGCCGCCGACCAGGCCGGCTGGCAGGCCCCCTACCTCTGCACGATCATGTACGACCCCTTCACCACCACGATCGCCGGCCATGCCGCCCTCACCGACCGGGATGTGTTCGCCGACACCGAGGGCTACGCCACCGAGGACATGCAGGGCCCCGGGATGCAGGACTACCTGTCGCTGATGAAGGAGTACTACCCGGACGGCGACGTCGGCCTCGTCACGCTGTACTCGTACCTCGGGATGCGCCTCATCGAGGATGGGGTGCGCTCGATGGGCGACAACGTCACCCGAGCGGGCCTGGCCCGCTACATCGAAGGGCTGAAGAATTACGACGCGGGCGGACTCACGGCGCCGTTCTCGCTCGGTCCCCGCGACCACGGGAGCATCACCGGGGCGCACATCGTGAAGCTCAACCCGAACGGCACCTTCACCCGGATGACCCCCGACTGGGTGTACCCGAGCGCCGTCCACAATCTGCCGGGCCCGGTCCGATGAGCGTCGAGCTGGTCTGGCCGTTCCTGCTCATCGGCCTGTCCGCGGGCGGCCTCTACGCCCTCCTGGGATGCGGGCTCGTTCTGGCCTATCGGGCCAGCGGGTACCTCCACATCGCCCACGCGGGGGTGGCCATGGTGAGCGCCCTCACCTACGTGCTCGTCGCCCGCCAGGCACCGGTCGGGGTGGCACTGATGGCGGCGCTGTGCCTCGGCGGCGCGATGGCCACGGTGCTCTATCGCCTCGTGTTCGTGCGCCTCGAGTCGGCGTCGATGGCCGCCAAGGTGGTCGTCTCCGTCGCCACCGGGGTCGGGTTGCAGGCGGTCGGCGGCGTGCTGCTCATCAACTTCGGCTTGCTCGACGGTGGGCCCCGAGGTTCCGGGCCCCTGTTCCCCGAGTCCACCCGCTTCACCATCTTCGGGGCATCGGCCACCGCCCAGCAGCTGGCCCTGCCCGTCGCTGGCCTGATCGTGTTCGGCGTGCTGCAGCTGGTGCTGCATCGAACCGACTTCGGGCTGGCGCTTCGGGCCAGCTCGCAGAACCCGCTGTCGGCCTCGCTGGCCGGGCTGCCGTCGCGCCGGATCACCACCGCCGCCTGGGCCGCCACCGGCGTGCTGGCCGCGCTGGCCGGGGTGCTGTCGGTGTCGGCGACGTCGTTCCTGATCCCGACCTATCTCTTCGCCGAGACGATCCGCGGGTTGGCGGCTGCCCTCACGGGGGCGTTCATCGATCTGAAGCGCACGGTCCTGGCCGCCTTCGTGCTCGGGATCCTCGAGCAGGAGCTGGTCGGCTTCAGCCCGCCGTGGAACGCCATGCGTGGCGCCCTCAGCTTCGCCCTCATCACCGTGGTGGCCATCTTCGGGCTGTCGCGTCAGCTCGGACAGTCGGAGCGGGCCGGAGCCATGACGTGATCGACTCGCTGCTTCGTCGGGTGCAGGCCCTCGGGGAGCGTCGGGTGCTGACGACGGCCGCCCTCGCCGGCTTGGGCCTGCTCGTGGCCTGGACGATGGTGGCCGGCAACTACGAGTCGTTCCAGATGGCCCGCTTCTGCATCTTCACGCTCCTGTTCCTCTCGCTCGTGGTCATCACCGGACAGGCCGGTGTGATCTCGCTCCTGACGGCGGCCTACTTCGGGGTGGGTGCCTTCGCGGCAGCCACTGCGATCACCCGGTACGACCTGCCCTTCCTGCTGGCCGTGCTGGTGGCGGGCCTCGTCACCGCCGGCACGTGCGTCATCGTCGGCCTCCCGGTGCTGCGCCTCCCGCCCGCCGCGTTCATCGTCATGACCCTCGGGTTCGTGTCGCTCATCGAAGAGGTCGTCTTCACCAACGAGTGGTGCTGTGGCGGCGGCGCCGTCAGCGTGCCCGCGCCGCGCCCCTCCTTCGCCCAGAGCGACCCGTCGTACCTCCTGCTCTGCGCGGCCGTGCTCGTCGCCGCGTTCGGCTTCACCTCGGCCTGGCGGCGGGGCCGCGTGGGCCGAGCCCTCATCGCCAGCCGCGACAACCCCCAGGCTGCGGAGGCCCTCGGCATCAACGTCGTCAAGGCCCGCCTCGTGGCGTTCGTCGTCTCGGGGTTCATCGCCGGGGTGGCCGGCGCCCTCTTCGCCGGGCTGCTCGGGGGCGTGAGCTCGCTGTCGGGCGTGTTCGGGATCGACCGGGGAATCGAGTTCTTCGGGCTGACCATGCTGGGCGGGGTGACCTCGCTCGCCGGTCCGGTCATCGCGGCCGGCTTCCGGGTGCTGCTCCAGCTCACCCCCGTAGGGGAGTGGGAGCACTTCGGGCTCCTGCTCTTCGCGGTGGCCGGTCCCGGCACGGTCTTCGTGTACCTGCGAGCACCCGAGGGCGTGAGCGGCATGCTCCGCGACTGGCGCGCCCGTCGCCTCGGCGCCCGGGAGCGCACCGCCCACCGTGAGGCGCCCGGCACCCCCCACGCAGACGTCGCCCTCCACGAGTGGCCCGGCGGGGCCCGACTCGAGTGCCGCGGCATCTCCTGCCACTTCGGGGGCATCACCGCCCTCGACGACGTGGACCTGCTGGTGGAGCCGGGCGAGGTGGTTGGCCTGCTGGGCACCAACGGCGCCGGGAAGTCCACCCTCATCAACGTGATCTCCGGCTTCGTGGCGGCCTCCGACGGCACCGTGCTGCTCGACGGTCAGCCACTCCTCGGCCACCTCCCCCACGAGCGGGCCAAGCTCGGCGTGAGCCGGAGCTTCCAGCACGCACAGCTGTTCCCCACGCTGACCGTGCTCGAGAACCTGCTGGTCGCCAAGCACCCCGCCATGAGGCATGGCTTGCTGGCCGACGGCCTGCGCCTCCCCCGGGCCAGGAGCGAGGAATCCGAGGCCCGTGCCCACGTCGAGGCCGTGATGGAGGTCGTGGATCTCACGCCCTTCGCCGACGCCCGCGCCGACGAGCTCTCCTATGGCACGCTGCGGCTGGTGCAGCTCGCTGCCATGCTCACGCAACGTCCCCGCCTGCTGCTGCTCGACGAGCCGGCGGCTGGGCTCGCCGAAGCCGAGGCCCGCGCCCTGCAGCCGCTCATCAAGCGGATCGCCGTGGCCACGGGTGTGTCGATCGTGCTCGTGGAGCACGACGTCGCCCTCGTCACCGCGGTGAGCGATCGCATCGTCGGCATGGACAGCGGTCGGGTGCTCATCTCCGGAACCCCCGACGAGGTGCTGGCCGATCCGCAGATGGTCGTGGCCTACCTCGGCCTCGACGATGCCGTGGCCGCCGGCACCGCAGGAGCCCACCCGTGACTGACGCCCCCTTGTTCCACGCCCAGGACATCGAAGCCGGCTACGGCAAGCTCCGGATCCTCGACGGCGTCACGATCACCGTGGCGGCCGGCGAGTCGGTGGCGCTGCTCGGCACCAACGGCGCCGGGAAGTCGACGCTGCTCAGGGCGGTCACCGGGGTGCAGCCCCTCGTGGGCGGGCGGGTGCTGATCGACGGGGTCGACGTCACCACCGAGGGCCCGCAGGCCCTCCTGCGTCGGGGGATCGTCCACATCCCCGGCGGGCACTGCACGTTCCCGAAGCTCACCGTGCGGGAATCGCTGCGCATCGCCATGTGGCCCTTCCGCAAGGACGCGGCGCGGGTCGCGGAAGCCGAGGACGTCGTCTTCAGCCGCTTCCCGATCCTGCAGGAGCGCCTCGACCAGCAGGCCGGCTCGCTGTCCGGCGGCCAGCAGCAGATGCTGGCCCTGGCCCGCGCACTGGTGCACCGGCCCCGGATGCTCATCATCGACGAGCTCAGCCTCGGTCTGGCGCCCACCGTCATCGAGCGCCTGATCGAGGTGGTCTCAGACCTCCACGCCAGTGGCATCGCGCTGCTGGTGGTCGAGCAGCGGCTCGCCACCGCCGCCCGCTTCACCGAGCGGGCCTACTTCCTGGAGCGAGGCAAGGTGCAGTTCGAAGGTCCCACCGCAGAGCTCACCGGTCGGGGCGATCTGGTGCGAGCCGTGTTCCTCTCGGGGTCGGGCGCATGAGAGCCCTCCGTCTCGCATCCGGCGTCGCCGTCCTGGTGAGCGTCGTCGCCCTTTCGGCCGGGCCGGCCCTCGGCGCCAAGGAGGAGTGCGCCCGTCCCACCGTGAACGCGCTGGTCGTCGCCGAAGGAGCGGTGAGCAGGCCGGTGATCGCCTCCCCCGCCGAGTACGGCCTCTCGAACGTGTACAGCCAGATCGAGCAGGCCACCAAGCCGCAGTTCACCTACGCCGAGGCTGGCCCGCAGTACGCCGGCGCCTTCGAGGCGCTCCTCCCCGCCGGCTCCCCGCCGCTCGTGCGCGCCGTCTCCGCCTACCCGTCGGGCGACATCCCCGACGAGACCAGGGCGGACTGGGGTGGCACCTCCGAGACCCGCGTGTCGCCCACGTCGGCCAGCGCCATCTCGAGCGGGGCCCAGGACCTCGGCGTCGGCGGGGCCACCGCCGACAGCGCCCGGGCGTGGACCACCTCCACGGTCGACTGCGACGTCGTCACGGTCGTGGTGGGCTGGGAGGCCGACAACGTCGTGCTGGCACCAGGCGTCTCCGCGCGGACGATGGGGGAGACCCTCACCCTCGTGGTCGGTCCCACCGAGGCGACGGCCGACGTCGACTCGACCCTCGTGGGGCTCTCCGGTGCGCAAGAGGTGCCGCTCGAGGGGCGTCCGGCGGACCCCTTCACCGACCCGATGCGCGAGGGAGGCGGCCCACGCGTCGAGGCCGGCGAGCCCCGCAGCCACGCCGACACCAAGGGTGCGACGGCATCGGGCGGCGGCTTCAACTTCCTCCTCACCGACCCGAGCACGGGCCAGGGGGCGGGCTACCGGATCGGCTCCATCAACGCCACCGTCACGATCCTCGGCGCCCTCGGACCTGATGCCCCCACCAGCGGCGATGGCGATGGCGAGGCGACCGACGGCGCGCTCGTCGCCCCCCTCCCCCATGCACCCGGGGGGAGGCTGGCCCTGCCCGCCGATGCCGTCACCACGGGCCCGCTCCCGGCCGCAGAGGGCCCGTCGACGGAGGCGTTCACGGAGTCGGTCATCTCCTCGGTGACGGTGACGTCCCGAACCTGGGGATGGCTCGTCGTGCTCGCTGCCCTCATGGCCATGCTCGGCGCCGCGCAGCTGACTGGCCGGGTCTGGCGGACGCGGTTCCCCACCCTCGCGTGGCTCGTCGGCCACAGCGACCGCCTCCGAGCCCGCTTCTCCGACGTCTACCTCAAGTGGTGAGCCGTCGGGCACTGGCCCTCCTGCTCGTTGCGCTCGTCGCCGCCTGCTCCACTGCGAGCCTCGGCCGCGACGACGTCCCGGCGGTGGTCACCGGGGCGTTCGGCTCCGCCGGCCTCGTGGCCGAGCGGGTGCGAGTGGCCGAGGAGCCCGTGGACGGGGTGTGGCCGGTGACCGTCGTCGAGTCGGGCAGGACGCTGCATCTCGACGTAGATCCCGAATCCGGACGCGTCGCTCGGATCGATCTCGGCGAGGCCGATGGCCTCTCTCGCGGTGAGCTCGAGGACATCGCCCGGTTCCGATCGAACCCCGAGGACGACAGGACCCAACGACAGCGTCAGGTCCTCGTCGTGGCTCTGGCCGCGGCGGCGGCGGCGGTCGGGCTCCTCGTAGCCCGCCGGGCCCGCCTGCGCGAAGAGGCGGCCCTGGCCGACGGCAGCTAGCGCCGCGGCGACTGCCTGCGGGTCACGGGCGTGGGGCGTCCCAGCCGGCCAGGTTGGTGCCGAAGGTGAGGTGCTCGGTGCCGACGGCCTGGGTGAGGAACCCCAGGGACGCGGGGCCACCGGTGTGGGCGTCGAACCACAGCCGGCGAAGCTGGGCGTCGAAGGCGCCCGGCTCCCGCAACCACTCCGGCACCCATCCCCGCACCTCCACTGCCCGCTGCCAGCGCTCGCGCAGCCAGATCGTGGCGCCGCCGCCGTGTGACAGGCACACCCGCAGGTCGGGATGGCGGTGGAGCACCCCGCCGAAGACCAGCTGTGCCACGGCCACCGTCTCCTCGTAGAGGAACCCCACCGTGAGGTCGAGGTCGAAGCGTCGCAGCCGCGGGTCGCGCAGGGGCCCATCCGTGCCCTGCACCCCCGGATGGATGAATGCGGGCACGTCGAGCTCTTCGCAGGTCGACCAGAGGGCGTCCAGGGCGGGGTCGTCGAGGTCTCGCCCGATGTCGGTGCCGAGGTACGGCCCGACGAGACCCAGCTCCGTCACCGCTCGGCGCGTCTCAGCGGCGGCCCGAACGGGATCCTGCATCGGCACCTGGGCGAAGCCGGCCAGCCGGGTGGGCGCCGTGTCCACCAGCGCAGCCAAGGTGTCGTTGTGCCAGCGGCTCAGGTCTGTCGCGGTGCTGGCGTCGACGTGGTGGAAGTAGGTGAGCGGGTTGGGTGACAGGACCTGGGCGTCGATGCCGAGCTCGTCCATGGCGGCCAGCCGGAGCTCGAGATCGCTGAACGGGGTCCCGGGGTAGCGCACGCCGTCGAGCCGATAGCCCCCGACGCGGTACCAGGGACACCCGGCCTCGTCGACGCCCGACTCTGGCCCGGCGGAACCGGCGCGCCCCTCCATGCCGGGCAGCACCACATGGGCGTGGTAGTCCACGAGCAGTCGGTTGGGGCCATCGGGGGGCCAGGCGACCGGGTGGGTCCAGGCCCTGACGGGTCCGGTCACGCCGGTCGAGTCGGTCATCCGAGCAGGATCGGGAACGACGACCAGTAGCCGCGCTCGTTGGCGGGATCGAGCACGGCCGGGTGCTCCGGGTCGGGTCGGGCACCGTGCTCCACCATCCACTGCACGGCGATGGGCACGAGGCCGAAGAGGTGGTCGGCGGGATCTCGCTCGGTGCTGAAGGCCAGACCGGCGGCCAGGTCCTGCCCGATGCAGGCGTGCATCCCCGAACCGAACGACAGACCCCACGGCGCCCGGCCGGCCGGCACCTCTCGCGTGGGCACGAAGTCCTCCGCGTCGGGCCCCCACACCTGCGGGTCGCGGTTCACCGCCAACAGGTCCATCACCACCCGCGCGCCTTCGGGCAGCACCTGCCCGCTGGGGAGCGTCACCTCGGCCAGCGCCCAGCGCATCCCGATCGGGCTCGACGGCTGCAGACGGATGGCCTCGTGCACGCAGCGCTGCACGAAGAGGCGATCGGTGCGCAGCCGGTCGGCGTCGCCGGGGTGCGCATCGAGCCAGCCGAAGAGGTGGTGCAGCGTGCGGGTGAACGCGGTGGCCGACGTGTGGGCGCCGGCCAGCAGGAAGAAGCAGGTCTCTCGCAGCACGACGTCATGCGGGAGGTGGAGGGCATCGTCGTTGCGAAGCAGCACGGTGAGCACGTCGTCCGGCGCCGGCGCCCCGCCTGCTGCTTCCTCGGCCAGCAGCCGTTGACGGCGCTCGACCGACGGCGCGAGAAAGGCCTCGTCGAAGCCGGCCAGGGCGGCGGCCACCTCCGCCTCCTTGGCCGCCCGGTCGCCCGTGTAGTGCGCGAGCGTGGCGCCTTCGATGAAGCGCATGAGGTAGTCATAGAGGCGCAGCGACTCCTCGATCGTCCCTCGGGGGCGGTCGACGCCGGCGGTGAGGGCGGCCAGGTTCATCAGGAGCTGGTGGCTGAGCTCGACGAGCTCGCCGCGGCCGGCGGCCAGGTGAGGCGCCATCGACTCGGCGATCACCGACGGGAACAGCTCACGCTCGTAGCGCTCGTGGGCGTCTCGGCGGAACAGCCGGTTCTCGAGCCGTCGCCGAGCTCGGTGCTCGTCGCCGTGGAGGTTGACGAGCACATCGGCCATCACGACCTCGCCGGCGTCGTAGAGGGCCTGGCGCAAGTGCTTGCTCCGGTAGGCGGCCAGCACGTCGTCGTAGTCGGTGAGCGTGATGGTGTCGGTCAACGTCCCTCCCTGGTCGATGGCAGTGCCGGGCTGCGTTCGAGCAGGCGGACCACGCTGCGGCGCAGGACCTCGGCGTGGGTGGGGTGCTGGAACGATTCGGGGCCGTGCCCGAGCAGGCACACCACGACGTGCCCTGCGCCCGGACGGTGCTCCCAGAGCAGCGGGTGCTGGCGTCCGCCGTGCGCCCCGGTGAGGAGGGCGTCGATGGGCGTCGTGTGGTCGAGGAAGCCGTAGCACTCGTCGATGATCACGGTGTCGGTCAGCCCGGCCACGAGCGGGTGCGCGGGGGCCGCAACGTGCACCGCGACAGCGCCGACGGGTGGGTGGCTCGAGCGCTCCCAGCTCCACCGGGCGCCGAGGAGGTCTCCCCAGCCGGGCCAGTCGTCGAAGCAGATAGGGGCACCGTGGCAGGCGAGCATCCTGCCGCCCCCGGTCACCCATGCGCCGATGGCCGCCGCCGTCGTGGGCGTCGTGGCGTAGGCGTGGGTGGGACGGAGCTCGTCGTAGCGACCGGCCAACATCCGCCAGCGCAGGGCGTTCACCACGAACAGGTCGACGCCGCCTGCCGCGAGGCCCTCGGCCGCTCGATCGGGGTCGTCCACCACGGTGACCAGGCACCCCACGTCCTCGAGGAGCGTCGCGAGCAGTGGCGTGGTCTCGGCGAAGGGGTGGGGCCCGCCGGTCAGGACGAGTGCTCGGGGCGCGCTCATCCGGCGTCGGGCCCATGGCCCACGCCGTCGACCGAGGCCGGTCGGGGCAGGTTGGCGATCATGGCCATGGTGACGCCGCCATCGACGAGGAGCTGCTGGCCGGTGATGTACGTGGCGGCGTCGGAGGCCAGCCACCAGACCGCGTCGGCGATGTCGTTCGGCACGCCGAGACGGCCGAGCGGCACCTTGGCCGAGCGGGCCGCCCGGGTGGCCTCGTCGGCGTAGATGGCAGTGGACATGCCGCCATCGATGAGGCCGGGCGCGACCGCGTTCACGCGGATGCCGGAGGGACCCCATTCGAGGGCCATCTGCTGGGTGAGCAGGGCGACGGCTGCCTTGGTCGGGCCGTAGGCCCCGGAGCTGGGCCCGGGGGCCACGCCGTTCATCGAGGTCACGTTCACGATGGCACCAGGGCGGGCCGCGGCCAGCCAGCGCGCCGCGACCGTCCGGCCGACCACGAAGGTGCCAGTGAGGTTCACGTCCACCACCGCTCGCCAGTCGGCCAGGTCCAGCGTGGCCAGCGGCCCGAAGCGCACGATGCCGGCGTTGTTGACCACGACGTCGGGGAGGCCGAAGCGATCCAACGCCGCGTCGACGGCGGTCGGGTCGGTCACCGATGCCGCCAGCCCCACCGCCTCGCCGGGCAGTGACGCGGCGCAACGCTGAGCGGCCTCGCCGTCGACGTCGAGCACGCCGACCCGGTCGCCCCCGGCCGCGAACCGCGCCGCGATGGCGGCGCCCAGCCCGCCCGCGGCGCCCGTCACGAGCACCCGGCGCGCCGTCATGCGCCGGTGCCCGCCACGAGGTCGCGGGTCAGCAGGGCGGTCGACCAGGTGCCCACCCGCTCGCCGGGAAGGGGCTGCCGTTCCGGCCAGGGGCGGTCGAGGTCGACCAGGCGTCCTCGGCTGATCACAGCGCGGAGGTGGGAGCGATCGCCGAGCACGCTGACGTCCGCGCTCGGGTCGGCGTCGACCACCAGCAGGTCGGCCAGGGCCCCCACGGCCACCACGCCGATCCGTCCCGGCGCCATCCGCAGCGCCAGTGCGCCGTTGGCGGTGGCGCAGCGGATGGCGGTGAGCGGGTCGAGGCCGATCTCTGACACGAAGAGCTCGAGCTCGCGGGCGTGCCAGTGGCCGTAGGGCGTGAGGGAGAAGCCGCTCTCCGAGCCGCACAGCAGGGGCACCCCCGCGTCGTGGGCTCGTCGGACCATGGCCGCGGTGGCCGCGATCTCGCCTCGGAAGAGGTCGATCTGGCCGTTGGCCGCACCCACGAGGTGGCCGTGGTCGCAGAGGTTGGCGAGGAACGTGAAGGTCGGGCACAGCGCGCTCCCCGCGCCGACGACCGCCTCCAGCGCCTCCTCGTCCATGAACGAGCCGTGCAGGATGAGGTCGATCCCGGCGCGGGCGGCCTGCGTGGTGGAGCCTGCGGTGCGGCAGTGCGCCACCACCGGAGTGTCGAGGGCGTGGGCCGTCTCCACCACGGCGCGGAGCTCGTCGTCGCTCCACACCGAGTGCTCGCCCGACCGGCCGGGGAGCAGGCCCGTCACGTGGATCTTGATCCAGTCGGCACCGTGCTTGATCTGCTCGCGGGTCACCCGGACCATCTCGCCGCGGTCACCGACGACGTGGGCATAGGCCAGGGTGCCGCGGTTGGGGATCAGCCGTCCGGCCGTGCCCCCGGCCGTGGTGAGCAGAGCGTTCATGCCGGCCCGCATGCGGGGCCCCTCCACGAGCCCCGCCTCGATGGCGTCGCGCAGCGCAGGGCCCAGGTCGAAGATGCAGTCGGGGTCGAGGAACCCGGTCACCCCCGCCCGCAGGAGCTTGCCGACGTTGTGGGCGGCGAGGAAGGCCGAGGTGCTCTGGGGGCGATGGAAGAAGAGCTCGTCGTTGGAGGCCGGCTCGCCGAACGTGCTGTGGCAGTGGGCATCGATGAGTCCGGGCAGCACCCACCGGCCTCGGCAGTCGATCCGCACCTCGGGGGCGTTCTCCGCCCCCTCTCGCTCGACCGGCCCGTGGGCGCCGACGACGGTGATCTCGCCGTCCTCCATCACCACCGTGGTGTCCGGGCGGGGCGGGCCCCCGGTGCCGTCGATCACGGTGCCGCCGGTGAGCACCAGACGTTGCGTCGCTGCGGGCATGGCGTCCCTCGGGATCGGAGCCGGCCCTCGCCGGCGGCGGCACTCTAGCCCAACGGATGAACGCTGTTCACCTGCGGCGCTTGGTGGAGGCTGGTGCCCAGCCCCGCAGCAGCGTCTCGGTGACCTCGGTGATGAGCTGCTCCTCCAGCTCCGCGGGGAGCGCGAACCCGAGCTGCAGCGCCGAGGCCACCCCGTGGTTCGCCGTCCACAGCGCCAGGGACACCACGAGGGCGTCGTCGGCGACGAGGGCGCCGTCGGCGATGGCGGCCTCGACAGCACCCAAGGCCACCGTGAACACCTTCGTGGCGGCCGGCAGCACGGTGCCCTCCGGGAGGTCGGAGGGCCCGAGGTCGGGCGGGAACAGGAACATCACGTCGAAGAGCTCAGGGTTCTCCCGGGCATGGTCGACATAGGCGCGGCAGTGGGCCCGGATGCGATCGAGCGGTGCCGGCGCGTCCACGGCATCGAACCGCACGAGCAGCTGATCGAACTCGAGCTCGGCGACAGCGCGCAGGAGATCGCGCTTGTCGCTCACGTGGGCGTAGAGCGCCGGTGCCGTCACCCCGAGGTGCTTGGCCAGCCGGCGCAGCGACAGCGCGTCGAGCCCGCCCGAGCGGATGAGCTCACGAGCGGCGGCCACGATGGTCTCCCGACGCAGGGGGGCCCGCTCGGACTGCTCGTCTCCCATCGCTGCATGATGCCAGATGACGCTGTTCACCCATGGCGGCCGTCTCTGGTGACCGCGGGTGATTCGCGCCGCTCGCGGCTTGCGCTCTCGGGTCACGTGGTGAACACTGTTCACCTACGGGTGGCTGAGCTGCCGACGGCGAGAGGGGCCCTTGATGGCGACGTTGACCAAGAACCTGTTCTGGGGGCAAGGACCGAAGGACCACCGCCTCGAGGTCATCGAGGGCCACTGGCCGACCGACGTCGCCGGCTCGGTGTTCGTGGTCGGTCCCGACAAGCGGCGACCGGGTGGGCACTGGTTCGGTGAGCAGGGCCTCCTCGCTCGCATCCGCATGGTGCCCGACGCCGATGGCCGCATCTCCGTGCAGCACCGGCGCGTGAGCAGCCCGATGGATCGCCTGCGCCGCCGTCTGCCCTGGCTGTTCAAGATGCTCCAGTTCATCGAGGTCTCCCCGTTCGGGATCACCAACCTCGCCAACACCAACGTGCAGCCCCTCGATGGCCGGCTCTTCCTCGGCTACGACGGCGGTCGTCCGGTGGAGGTGGATCCCGAGACGATGGAGTACCTCACGCCGGTCGGGGCCAACGAGGAGTGGCTCCAGTCGCTGCCCGGTCCCCTCGAGCCGCTGTGCGCGGTGGCCGCCCACCCGGCGCCCGACCTCGACGAGCACGCCCTCTACTTCGTCAACTACATGCAGGTGACCGAACCGGGAGGGGCCGGCGAGACCTACGTGGCGCGCTGGGGCCTCGATGGCGCCATCGAGCGCTGGCGGGTGACGGGCATGTCGGGCTTCGACTCGATCCACGACATCAAGGCCACCGAGCACCACCTCGTCTTCGCCGACCTGCCCTTCATCTTCGAGCCCGAGACGCTCCGCGGCGATGCCCGCACGCGTCGGAACCAGGAGCACACCAACCTCTGGATCGTGGCCAAGGCCGACCTCCGAAACACCCCGGTGGGCGGCTCGGTGGCCGCCGTCGAGGTGCAGATCCCCACCCCCACCGGGCATCTGCTGGTGGATCGGGAGGAGACCGATGGCCTCCTGCGGGTCGTCCTGCAGCAGATCCCGCTCAGCGACCTGATGCTGTGGATGACGCGGGACTCGGTGGACCACCACTCGGGCCGCTCCATCGACCCGAACTACGAGGGCCTGATCACACTCGCCCTCCAGCCGTCGATGATCGGGTGCTACCGCATCAACCCCACGACCGGAGAGATCGTCGAGTCCGACACGGTGGTCGACGAGGAACGGGTGTGGGGCGGCATCCTCTTCACCTCCGACACCCATCGGGCCGACGCGCGCCGCCACCAGCGCCAGCTCTGGTACACCGGGCTGGGCTTCGACCCCGAGCTCGTACCGGAGGAGTGGTGGGCCCTCTACGGCGAGGCCACCGACGGGCTCGTGGCCCCTGCGGATCTGCCCACCAAGCCGCGGCCGGGCACCCTCGCCCGGATCGATCTGGATGCCATGAAGCTGGCCGAGGTGTTCAGCTACGAGAACGGGTCCTTCCCGTCGCCCCCGACGTTCGTCCCCCGGGCCGGCGCCGATGACCCCGACGACGGCTACGTCGTGGTCGTGGTGCACCAGGACGGGCCCAAGGAGATCCAGATCTTCGACGCCCAGCACATCGAGGCCGGGCCCCTCGCCCGCGCCTCCTCACCCACCTTCAACCCGAACCTGCTGCTGCACTCGTGCTGGATGCCCGACCGGGTGGGTCCGCGGCCGAGCACCTACCGCATCCCGGTGGCCCGCGACATCAAGGGTGGTCTCCTCGGCATGCCCCGCGTGCTGCGCTCCCTGGTGTCGGTGGGCCGAACGATGAGCAGCGCCGCCAAGCCCTGAGCCGAAGTCGTGCCCGGTGACCACAGTCACCCGCCTTCTGCGCGATCGGAAGCGGTGACGAGACCAGAGATGGCTCATCGTCAGCGGCGTGGTGGGGTTCGGTGCTGTGCGAGCGGTGATGGCCGCGGGGGCGCTCCTCGTGAGCGGCGCCGCACCGCTCGACGGGCACGCGACGGAGGGCCCACCTTCGGGTGAGGCGGTGACGACGGCGGCGTCGTCACCGCCCCCACCCCCGGCCACACCGGTGCTCGCCGAGCGGGCGCCAGCCGCGGCGCCAGCCTCCGGCGGGGAGGCCCCAGCGACAGCGCGACAGGCGCCGACCGCTCCCGCGGCAGTCGGGTCGCCCACCCCGACCACGGGCTCGCCACCGCCGCCCAGCGCCGCGCCGCCGGTCCCCTCGACCGCTCCACCGACGCCCTCGACCGCTCCACCGGCGTCCGGCCCCGAGCCGGCACCGACCCCCGAGCCGGCACCGGCCCCCGAGCCCGGGCCAGCGCCCCCTGCGGCGGGCGAGTGGCGCCCCCTGCGGGTGAAC
>JBKJIL010000121.1:0-3988 GCA_046598435.1 Acidimicrobiales bacterium | reverse complement strand
GCAACGTGCGCAGATCGGCGAAACGCTCCTCGGGCTCGTGGCTGCCCATCTTGCCGAGCAGCGTGCGCTTCTCGTGCACCACCTCGTCGTGCGAGAGGGGCAGCACGAAGTGCTCGGCGAAGGCGTAGGTGAGACCGAAGGTGAGCAGGTCGTGGCGGTGACGGCGGTCAGCCGGAGCGGTGGACCAGTAGCTCAACGTGTCGTGCATCCAGCCCATGTTCCACTTGTGGGTGAAGCCGAGGCCGCCCTCGTGCACCGGCCGGCTGACGCCGTCGAAGGCGGTCGACTCCTCGGCGATGGTGAGCACGCCTGGGTGCACGCGGTGCACGACGGTGTTCAGCTCCTGCAGGAACGCGATGGCGTCGAGGTCCTCGTTGCCGCCTCGTGCGTTGGGGGTCCACTCGCCCGGACCCCGCGAGTAGTCGAGGTAGAGCATCGACGCGACGGCATCGACGCGGAGCCCGTCGACGTGCAGCTCGCCGAGCCAGTACAGGGCGTTGGCGATGAGGAAGTTCCGCACCTCGGGCGCCGTCAGGTCGAACTCGAGGGTGCCCCAGTCGGGGTGCTCGGCTCGACGCGGGTCGTCGTGCTCGTAGAGCGCGGAGCCGTCGAAGCGGGCCAGCGCCCAGTCGTCCTTCGGGAAGTGAGCCGGCACCCAGTCGACGATCACCCCGACACCGCGCTGGTGGAGGTGGTCGACGAACCACCGGAAGTCGTCCGGATCACCGAAGCGCGACGTGGGCGCGTAGTAGCCGGTGACCTGGTAGCCCCACGACGGCTCGTAGGGGTGCTCGGCGACGGGCAGCAGCTCCACGTGGGTGAAGCCCAGCCCGAGCACGTGATCGGCCAGCAGCGGCGCCAGCTCGCGGTAGTCGAGCTGGCGGCCGTCGGGATGACGACGCCACGACCCGAGGTGCACCTCATAGGTGCTGATGCGGCTGGTGACGGGATCGAGCGAGCGGCGAGCGGCCATCCACGCGTCGTCAGCCCAGCTGTGCCGGCTTGCGAACACCCGGCTGGCCATGCCCACGCCGGCCTCCGCGGCCTGCGCCATCGGGTCGATCCGCAGGACCGAGCTCCCCTCCACGTCGTACTTGTACCGGGCACCCGAGCCCACGCCGGCCACGAACCCAGCCCACACGCCAGACCCCTCAACGCGCTCCAGCACGTGTCCGGTGGCCCAGTCATCCCACTCTCCCACCACGGCCACGCGGCCCGCCCGCGGCGCCCACACGGCGAAGATCGTGCCGTCCGGTCCCGGGTGCGCGCCGAGCACATCCCAGAGCCGCTCGTGGTGCCCCTGGCCGAACAACCACAGATCGTCCGCGGTGGGCCAGCGGGGGCCGCCGTCGCTCACGGGGCCAGGAGCCGGGCCACGCCGGCCATCGGGATGTCGACGTGATCGGGGCGATGCCCGAGCTCGTAGGACACCTCGTAGAGGGCCTTGTCGAGCTCGAAGGCCCCCAGGACGAGCGCGCGCGCCTCGTCGCTCGCCGGGAGCAGCGCGTCCATGCCCGCCGCGCCGAGGTAGCTGCTGATCAGGACGGCCCGGTTGCGCTCCTCCCATGCCGTCGCCAGGGCCGGCCGGATGTCGTCGTCGGACCCCCACTCGGCCAGGCCAGTGGCCGCCGCGTAGTGCAGCGACCTGAGCAGGCCGGCCAGGTCGCGCAGGGGCGACGAGACGGTGAAGCGCTCGGCGCGACGGCGGGCCGGCTCGCCCTCGAAGTCGATGACCTTCCAACCGGCGTCGGTCTTGACCAGCTGGGCCAGGTGCAGGTCGCCGTGGATCCGCATCTCCTGGCCACCGTCGGCGAGCTCGGCCAGGGCCGCGAAGCGGGCTTCGACAGCCGACGCGTTGAGCTCGGCGGGCACCGGGCTCCCGCCCGCCTGCAGGGCGCGGAGGTCGTCGCGCATGTCCTCGGCCCAGCGCCCCGGCTCGGCCGGCGTGGTCTCCCATGCCTCGGCCATGGCCAGGTGCAGCCCGGCCAGGATCGCTCCGAGCCGGTCCGCGTCGGGCGCGAAGTCACCGCCTGCTTCCTCGGGCGAGAGGCCGCCGGCCAAGAGGTCGCGGACCGATGCCCGCGCCAGCTGCCAGCCCTCGGTCGCACCCTTCAGGAACTCACGCAGCACGGCCAGATCGGTGTCGCCGCGCCGGAGCTCAGCCAGCGGCGGCAGCACGTGGTCGTACCCGCGCTCGGCGAGGACCCTGGTGATCTCGGCATCGGGGTTGGGCCCTGGCTGCACCTTGCGGAACACCTTCAAGATGGTGGTCTCGTCGTACACGACCGAGCTGTTGGAGTGCTCGAGCACGAGGGGTCGACGGACGGCGACCTCGACGTCGGGCGCGACGAGGTGGAGCACCTCGATGGCGAGATCGGGGTCGATGAGGGCGTCGTACACCACGACGTCGGCGTCGGCGCGCACGAGCTCGCGGTCCTTGCCGTGCAGGAAGTCGGGGTCGGGCGAGGCGGCCCGGGCGCCGAGGAAGAGCTGGTAGTCCTCGGACCCTCCGTCCGCGAAACGGGCCCGCGCCAGGGTCCAGACGAGCACCGGCTCCTCGGCGCGCACGACCTCGTGCCAGACGAGTGCGACGCTGTCGACGGCCCGGTCATGGGCCCCCGACCACCGCTGACGAGCGAGGTGCTGGGGCAGGTGCTCGGGCAGGGAGCGCAGGAGGGCGGGGACGTCGATCACGATGGCTCCCCCCCTTCTACCCGGGGTTCGGTGATGGTGAACCAGTAGAAGCCATGGGGCGCCAACGTCACGAAGTAGGGCAGCTCCCCGATCTGCGGGAACGACACGCGGCCGGTCATCTCCACGGGCACCATGCCCGCCAGCTCCTCGAGCATGAGCTCGCAGGGCTGCGGGAAGCGGCTGAGGTTGTGGACGCAGAGCACGATGTGCTGCTCGTCGCGGCGCAGGTAGGCCAGCACCGATGGGTTGTCGGCGTGGAGCACCTCGAAGGAGCCGGTACCGAACACCGGGTGGTCCTTGCGCACCTGGAGCAGGCGGCGCAGCCAGTGCAGGAACGAGGACGAGTCGCGCTGCTGCTGCTCCACGTTGACCGCCTGGTAGCCGTACACCGGGTCCATGAGCGGGGGCAGGTAGAGCTGCGCGAAGTCGGCCGTGGAGAAGCCGCCGTTGCGGTCGGGCGTCCACTGCATGGGGGTGCGCACGCCGTCGCGGTCACCGAGGAAGATGTTGTCGCCCATGCCGATCTCGTCGCCGTAGTAGAGCACCGGGCTCCCGGGCATCGAGAAGAGCATGGCGTGGAAGAGTCGGGCCACGTCCTCGTTGTTGTCGAGGAGTGGGAACAGACGCCGGGAGATGCCGATGTTGCGCCGCATGCGCGGGTCGCTGGCGTACTCCGCGTACATGTAGTCACGCTCCTCGTCGGTCACCATTTCCAGGGTTAGCTCGTCGTGGTTGCGAAGGAACATGGCCCACTGGCCCAGCGGCGGAATTTCGGGCGTCTGCTCGAAGATGTCGATAATCGGGTACCGATCTTCCATTTGCAGCGCCATATACATGCGCGGCATCACCGGGAAATGGTAGTTCATGTGGCACTCGTCGCCGTCGCCGAAGTACGAAGCCGAGTCTTCGGGCCACATATTGGCTTCGGCCAGTAGCGTCGTACCAGGATAGTTTTTGTCCACGTGCGCCCGGATTTTTTTCAGGAAATCGTGGGTTTCGGGGAGGTTTTCGCCGTTGGTACCTTCACGCTCGAAGAGGTAGGGTACCGCATCGAGCCGAAAGCCGTCCACGCCCGTCTTGCACCAGTAGTCCAGTACCTTGAAAATTTCTTCCTGCACCAGCGGGCTGTCGTAGTTGAGGTCGGGCTGGTGGTGGAAAAAGCGGTGCCAATAATATTGCTGGGCTTCGTTATCCCAGGTCCAGTTAGAGTTCTCAAAATCCTGAAAAATAATCCGAACGTCTTTGAAATCCGTTGGATCATCGGTCCAAACGTAATACTCCCGTTCGGGTGAGC
>JBKJIL010000030.1:0-37453 GCA_046598435.1 Acidimicrobiales bacterium | reverse complement strand
ACGCGGCCATCGTGAACGGGTGTCTCGGCACCCGCCGGACGGGCCCGAGGAGGGCCGGCGCCAGCGCCTCCCCCCGTCGTACCGCCCAGCCGATGTGCCGGTCCCAGGCGCGCCCATCAGCGCCCATCCCCGCGATCGTGTCATCGAGCGAGCGATGGAGCACGCCCGCCCGGCCGCCGTCGAGGGGGTGCGCCAACGCGACGGGGGCGTGGAGCAGCTCGAGCCCGAAGCGCTCGAGACCGGCTTCGGCGAAGAAGGGCGACACCGCGGCGAGCGGGTGGATGGCTGAGCAGATGTCGTGCGCGAACCCCGGCAGGGTGAGCTCGGCGGTGCGGCAACCGCCGCCGATGGTGTCCTTCGCCTCCAGCACGAGCACCGAGCGGCCGGCCTGGGCGCAGGTGAGCGCCGCCGCCAGTCCGTTGGGCCCCGCTCCCACAACCACGACATCGGGCACGTCAGTCAGCCTAGGAGGAGTCACTAGGGTCCACGTCCATGGGTGTGACGATCGACGAGATCCTGGTGGGCGACCCGCCGGAGGCCTGGGCGGCGGCCGGCTTCAGCGTGGATGAGGACGGCACGTGCCGGATCGGCTCGGTGCGGGTGCGCCTCATGGGCCGCGACGACGGCAAGCGCATCCTCGGCTGGTCGCTCCGCGACGCACCTGAGGCTCGGTTGGCCGACGGGCGACTGGACGGCCTGCCCACCACCACCTCCACCGCCATGCCCGCAGACCCCGCCGAGCACCCCAACGGCGCCACGCACATCGACCACGTGGTGCTGCTGTCCCCAGACCTCGGCCGCACGACGGCGGCCCTCGAGACCATCGGTCTCAGCCAGCGAGGCGAGCGAGAGACCGACAGCTACGGCGCACCGATGCGTCAGGTGTTCTTCCGCATGGGGGAGGTCATCCTCGAGCTGGTGGGCGGCACCGAGCCCGGCGAGGGCGACCCCGGCTTCTTCGGTCTCGCCATCACGGTGGGCGACCTCGACGCTGCGGCCGCGCTCCTCGGCGACCACCTCGGCGCCGCCAAGGACGCCGTGCAGGACGGCCGCCGCATCGCCACCCTCCGCCACCGCGATCTCGGGATGTCGGTGGCCACCGCCCTGATGTCGCCCGAACCGCGCGACCGGTAGCGTCGAGTCCCCATGCTCGACCACGTCTTCACCGATGCCATCGGCGCCCTGCGCGACACCTTCGAGCAGGCCTTCCTCGAGCGCCAGGCCTTCGAGGAGCGCTTCCAGGTCGACGTCCTGCTCGGCGACACCACCTGGGAGACGTCGTACGGCCTGCCGGGCGAGGGGCTCCCTCCTCGGGTGCAGGCCGACATCACGCTCGACTGGCCCACGTGGGCGCAGAGCTCGTATCGCTCGTGGTACATCGGCGAGCCGTCCGACGAGGCGCCGCGCATCGAGATCGAGATCGTGATGCGGATCCAGCGTCTCGCCTCGATGCCCGACGTGAAGCCCGTGCTCGCCGTGCTGCCCGAGACCAGCCCGCCGATCGGCGCCGAGCGCTTGGAGCGGTCCGCCCCCACCGTCGAGATCAGCTTCAGCAACGAGCTGGAGGCCGAGGACTGGGCCCTCGAGGTGTCCTACGAGGGCAGCTACGAGCTCGACGAGGCCACCCTCGCCGACGGGTCGATCCTCGACGACCACTTCTCCGCCATGGGCGGATGGATCGCCTCGACGCTCGTGCGCCTGGGCGATCTGAAGCTCGACTTCCTGCCCGCCGACGAAGAGGGATGACCGTGTCCGACCTGGTCCTGGTGGAGGTGGCCGACGCCGTCGCCACCGTCACGCTCAACCGCCCCGAGGCCCGCAACGCGCTCAACCGCGAGCTGCGCAAGGCCCTTCCCACCACCTTGCTCGAGCTCGACCAGCGCGACGACGTCGCGGCCATCGTCCTCACCGGCGCCGACCCTGCCTTCTGCGCCGGGCTCGACCTGAAGGAGCTGGCCGGAGGCGGCGACGCCCTCCGGGAGACCGGCGCCGCGGGCGGCACCGGCCGGCGCCAGCGTGGGCCCTTCCCCGAGATGGCGACGCCGGTGATCGGCGCCGTGAACGGGGTCGCCATCACGGGCGGGTTCGAGCTGGCTCTGGCCTGCGACTACCTCGTGGCGTCGGAGCGGGCCCGCTTCGCCGACACCCACGCCCGAGTCGGCATCATGCCCGGCTGGGGACTGACGGTCCTGCTCCCCGAGGCCATCGGCATCCGGCGGGCCAAGGAGATGTCGACGACGGGCAACTTCCTCGACGCGCAGACCGCGCTCGCCTGGGGCCTCGTCAACCACGTGGTGCCGCACGAGGAGCTGCTCCCCTTCGCCCAGCGCATCGCCGCCGACATCGCCACCATCGACCCGACGGCCGTGCGCCGCATGCTGCAGACCTACGACGACGGAGCCCTCCTCGACGGCGCCGGCGCCTGGGAGCTCGAGTCCGAGGTGGCCGGAGCCTGGCAGGGGCGCGGCCTCGATCCCGCCGCCCTCGAGGCCAGCCGCCAGGCCGTCATCGCCCGAGGCCGCACCCAGCTCTGACGCCCGAGGCCTCGTCGGGCTACCCCTGGCCGAGGGCGGCTTCCACTTCGGCCTTGGTGCCGGCCGGCAGCGTGGTGCCGGCTACTCGGCCGATCCCTTCGAAGCGCTTGAGCTCGTCGAGCACCATCGGGTCGAGTCCGGCGTCGACGAGCAGGAGCAGCGCTGACGTGCCCGGGTCGATCCAGGCCGCCATGTCCTTCACCCAGTCGTCGGGCAGGCCCTTGTCCACCAGCTTGCCGTAGAGCGCTCCCGCGGCCGCCCCGCCGAGCGCGGCCCCGAAGAACACGGGGCCGCCCACGAGGAGCCCGGCGAGCATCCCCCACCAGGTGCCCGACAGCGCTCCCTTGGCGGGCGTGACGTCCACCGTCTCGACGATCCGCACGCGCCCCTCGTCATCCTTGGACACGATGACGGCGTCGTGCATCTTCAGCTTGCCTTCTCGGGCCAGGTTGGCGAGGGCCAGCAGGAGCTCGGAGGCGCGGCTCGGCTTGTCGAGGGCCACGGCCAGGATCTCCTGCGCGCCTTCGGCGGATTGGGGGCCAGCGGGCACAGGGACGTCGTCGCTCATGCCCCAGACGCTATCGGGGCCGCCGCGCTGCCCACCCGCGGCACCGGAGCGAGGCGGGTACCGTGAACCGATGCAGCACGCGGTCACGCTCGAGCAGATCCAGAGAGCGCCCAAGGTGCTCCTCCACGATCACCTCGACGGCGGCCTCCGGCCCGCGACGGTGATCGAGCTGGCCCGAGAGGTGGGCTACCACGGGCTGCCGTCGTTCGACGAGGCCGACCTCGCGTCCTGGTTCACCACCGGTGCCGCGCGCCAAGACCTCGTGCTCTACCTGGAGACCTTCGCCCACACCGTCGCCGTGATGCAGACGAAGGACGCCCTGATCCGGGTGGCCGCCGAGTGCGCCCAGGACCTCGCCGCTGACGGCGTCGTGTACGCCGAGGTGCGCTTCGCCCCGGAGCTGCACCTCGAGGCCGGCCTCGAGCTCGACGAGGTCGTGGAGGCGGTGCTCGAGGGATTTCGCCTCGGCAGCGCCGGCACGTCGCTCACCGTCGGCACGCTGGTCACCGCCATGCGCCACGCCGCCCACTCCCGGCAGATCGCCGAGCTGGCCGTGCGCCACCGTGACGCCGGGGTGGTGGGCTTCGACATCGCGGGCAGCGAGGCCGGCAACCCGCCCACTCGTCACCTCGACGCCTTCCAGTACGTGGCGGCGGAGAACTTCCACATCACCATCCACGCCGGCGAGGCCTTCGGGCTGCCGTCGATCTGGGAGGCCGTGCAGCTCTGCGGGGCCGAGCGGCTGGGCCATGGCGTGCGGATCGTCGATGACATCACCGTGGGCGACGACGGCCGCGCCACCCTGGGTCGTCTGGCCAGCTTCGTCCGCGACCGCCGCGTGCCGTTGGAGATGTGCCCCACGTCCAACGTCAACACCGGTGTGAGCCGCTCCATCGCCGAGCACCCCATCGGGCTGCTGGCCCGGCTTCGCTTCCGGGTCACGGTCAACACCGACAACCGCCTCATGAGCGGCGTGTCGCTCAGCTCCGAGATGGCCGCCCTCGTCGACGCGTTCGGCTACGGCTGGCCCGAGCTCGAGTGGTTCACGCTCAACGCCATGAAGAGCTCGTTCTGGCCCTTCGACCAGCGGCTGCGCATCATCAACGAGCAGATCAAGCCCGAGTACGCCGCCTTGCGAGCCTCCGGGATCTGACGATCCGCCATCTGTGCACACGGAGCACCGCCGTGCGGTGCTCCGTGTGCACAGATGGCGTGGTTTGGGGGGTCAGAGGCCGTCGAGGATGGCCCGTGACGCAGAGCAGCCCAGTCGGGTGGCGCCTGCGTCGACCATGGCCAGCGCGGTGGCTGCGTCGCGGATGCCGCCACTGGCCTTCACGCCCAGCCGGTCCCCCACCGTGTCGGCCATGAGCCGCACCGCCGCCACCGAGGCGCCGCCGGTGGGGTGGAAGCCGGTGGAGGTCTTGACGTAGTCGGCGCCGGCCCGCTCAGCAGCCTGGCAGGCGGCCACGATCTGGCCGTCGGTCAGCGCCGCCGACTCGATGATCACCTTCAGCAGCACCGCGCCGGGGGTGGCCGTGCGGACCGCCGCGATGTCGTCGTGCACGGCGTCCCAGTGGTCGGCCACGGCCAGACCCAGGTTGATGACCATGTCCACCTCGGTGGCGCCGGCGTCGACGGCCACCTCCGCCTCGTGCGCCTTCACGGCCGGCTGGTGGGCGCCACTGGGGAAGCCGATCACGGTGCAGATGTCGATGCCCACCCCGAGGCCCTCCGTGATCGGCAGCTGGGACGGCGAGACGCACACGGCTGCCACCCCCAGATCGGTGGCCTCCTCGCACAGCGCGATGACGTCCTCAGCGGTGGCCTCGGGCTTGAGCAGCGTGTGGTCGATCATGGCGGCGAGCGTGGAGCGGTCCATCGGCTGCCATCATGCCCCCATGCAGGTCACCGTCGTCGACCATCCGCTCGCCGCCCAGCTGCTCACCCGACTGCGCGACGAGACCACCGACCGAGCGGGGTTCCGGCGCGCCATGGACGACCTGTCCGGGATCCTCGTCTACGAGGCCACCCGCGACGCCGCCGTCGAGGTGATCGAGGTGCGGACGCCCCTCGGCATCACCCACGGCACGCGCCTGCGGCAGCCGCCGCTCGTGGTGCCGGTGCTGCGGGCCGGCCTCGGCCTCCTGGGCGGGGTGCTGCGCTACCTGCCCGAGACCGACACCGGCTTCATCGGCCTGGCCCGCAACGAGGAGACCTACCTGCCCGAGGCCTACATGAACAGCGTGCCCGACGAGCTCGACGGGCGAGCTGTGCTCGTGCTCGACCCGATGCTCGCCACCGGCGGCTCGCTGGAGCACAGCTGTCGCACCCTCGCCGAGCACGGCGCGGGGCCTCTCACCGCCGTCTGCGTCCTCGCCGCGCCGGAGGGCATCGCGCGTCTGGAGGCGTCCGGGCTCGTCGCTCACGTCGTGACGGCGTCGATCGACGAGCGCCTCGACGACAGTGCCTACATCGTGCCCGGCCTGGGCGACGCCGGCGATCGGCTCTTCGGCACCGCGTGACCGGCACCGCGTGACCGACAGAACCTGATCGCTTCAGAGGCCCCGCTCGGCCAGCAGTGCGGCGGCGGCGTCGAGCACCTCGTCCACCACGCCGCTCGCCTCGGCTCGGGAGGCGGCCACCTCGCCACCGGCGGGCACGGACACGACGGCCTCGGCGTAGCACTTGCACTTGGGCTCGGTGCCGCTGGGTCGCACGACCAGGCGGGCGCCGTCGAGATCCCAGATGAGCACGTCGGACGGCGGCAGTCGCCCCCCGCCGAGGAGATCCTCGACGGCGTGCACGGCACGACGCCCCAGGGCCGTCGGCGGGTCGGCGCGCAGGCCGGCCATGACGACGGTCACCCGCTCGAGCCAGTCGGTGCCCGTGAGGCGCAGCGAGCGCTGGCGCGTCACGTGGGCACCATGCGGGCGAAAGATGTCCTCCAGCCGGGCCAGCACGCTGGTGCCCTGGGCCCGCAGCTCGGCCGCCA
This sequence comes from Acidimicrobiales bacterium, assembly GCA_046598435.1. Lineage (GTDB taxonomy): Bacteria > Actinomycetota > Acidimicrobiia > Acidimicrobiales > VFJN01 > VFJN01. Next base: position 31,359 of record JBKJIL010000030.1, on the reverse strand, counting down.
GCTCGGCGGCCACGAGGGCCGCGGTCACGCCGTCCTTGTCTCGCACCAGATCGCCCACGCAGTAGCCGAGGGCCTCCTCGTAGCCGAACAGGAACCGATGACCTGGGGCAGGGGCTCGCACCACCCACTTGAACCCGGTGAGCGCCTCCGCGTAGGCCACCCCGGCCGTGTCGGCGAGCTTCTCGAGCAGGCGGGACGACACCACGGTGGTGACCACGGTGTCGGTCGGTTGGTGGCCACCGCGCCGCAGGAGGTGGTCGGCCAGCACGGCCCCCAGCTCGTCGCCGGTGAGCGGGCGCCACCCGATCTCGCTCGAGGCGTCGGGAACGGCCACGGCCAGCCGGTCGGCGTCGGGGTCGTTGGCCACCACGAGGTCGGCCCCCACCCGTTGGGCCAGGGCCAGGGAGAGGTCGAGGGCGCCGGGCTCCTCCGGGTTCGGGAAGGCCACGGTGGGGAAGTCCGGGTCAGGCTCGACCTGCTCGGCCACCTCGTGGGGAGGCGGGAACCCGGCCCGCGCGAAGGCCTGGCGGATGGTGGCCGCCCCCACGCCATGCATCGCGGTGTAGACGCTGGACACCTCGCGCCCGGCGCCCCCCAGCAAGGCGACGGCGCCCTCGAGGTAGGCCCCGAGCACCTCGTCGCCCACGACCTCGATGCCCGCGCTGCCCAGCGCCACGTCGGCCAGCGGCCCGACGGCGTCGATGCACGCAGAGATCTCCAGATCGACGGGGGGCACGATCTGGGCGCCGTCCCCGAGGTACAGCTTGTACCCGTTGTCCTGGGGCGGGTTGTGGCTGGCCGTGATCATGATCCCGGCCACGGCACTGAGGTGACGCACAGCGAAGGCCGTCACGGGTGTGGGCAGCGGCTCCGGCAGCACCCGCACGGAGAGGCCGGCGCCGGCCAGGACGGCGGCCGTGTCCTGGGCGAACTCGGCGCTGCCATGGCGGGCGTCGCGGCCCACGACCACGAGCCCCCCGCCGAGACCCTGCTCCCCCAGCCACGCCGCCACACCGGCGGTGGCGCGGCGCACCAGGGCCCGGTTCATGCGGTTGGGTCCCGCGCCGAGGGCACCCCGCAGCCCGGCCGTGCCGAACTGGAGCCGCTCGCCGAAGCGCTCCCGCAGGCCCACCAGGTCCTCGAGGCGCAGCAGCTCATCCACCTCGGCACGCGTGGCGGGGTCGGGATCCTCGTCCCGCCACGCCGACGCGGCAGCGCGGAGCTCGGCGTCGGTCACAGGCGGGCCACCACCTCCGCCAGCAGATCGCCCATCGCCTCCGCCGCCGCTCGGCCGGCCTCGAGCACCTCGTCGTGGTCGAGCGCGCCGTCACCCAGCCCGGCAGCGAGGTTCGTCACGAGCGACAGGCCGAGCACCTCCGCGCCCACGTGGCGGGCGGCGATCACCTCGTGCACGGTCGACATGCCGACGAGGTCGGCCCCCATGGTCTGCAGCATGCGGATCTCGGCTGGTGTCTCGTAGTGCGGACCGGGGAGACCGGCGTACACGCCCTCCTCGAGGGAGGGATCGACAGCCTGGGCGAGGGCCCGGAGACGGCTCGAGTAGGCATCGGTGAGGTCGACGAAGCGGGCCAGCCCCAGGGCGTCGGGTGCGGCCGGCCCCGTGAGCGGCGAGCGTCCGGTGAGGTTGAGGTGATCCGAGATGAGCACCGGCTGACCCACCCGAATCCCAGGTCGCAGGCCACCGGCGGCGTTGGTCACCACCACGGTGTGGCACCCGGAGCGCACCGCCGATCGCACGCCGTGCACCACGGTGGACAGGTCGTGGCCCTCGTAGGCGTGGACGCGCCCGATCATCGCCAAGACGTGCGTGCCGTCGGCGGCCCGCACCGACCGCAGCAGCCCGGCGTGGCCGGCCACACCGACCGCCGGGAAGCCCGGCAGGTCGACCATCGCCACCTCGGCGACAGTCTCGCCGAAGCGCTCGGCGGCCGGGGTCCAGCCGGATCCGAGCACCACGAGCACCTCGTGGTGCGCCACGCCCGTGCGCGCCGCGATGGCGGCCGCGGCCTGGTCGACGAGGCCCCAGGGGTCGGGTGCGGAGGGGCTGGTCACGGCCAGCACTCTCTCACCTTCGACGAGGCCGCGAGCGGTCGGGCCGCCGCGCACCGCTCAGTGCTGGTCGGCGGCGATCAGCTGACCGAGCGACACCCCAGGACGGGCGCCGGTGTGCCCGAGAACGGCCGAGGCGGCGATCGAGCCCAGGCGTCCGCACTCCGCCAGAGGACGGTCGTGGGTGAAGCCGAAGAGGAAGCCCGATGCGTAGAGATCACCGGCGCCGGTGGTGTCCACCACCTCGACGGGGTGCGCCGCGATCACCTCCACCTCGTCGCCGCGGGCCACCACCGAACCCGCCGGGCCCCGAGTGATGATGGCCACCTCGACGTCGGCCCGGGCCGCGGCCAGCGCCTCGTCGAAGGAGTCGACCTCGTAGAGGGCGAGAGCCTCGTGCTCGTTGGCGAAGAGGATGTCGACCTGGTCGGCCACGAGGTCGCGCCACTCGCCGCGGTGGCGCTCCACGCAGAAGGTGTCAGACAGGGTGAGGCTCACCCGACGGCCGGCGTCGTGGGCCACCCGACTGGCCTTCCAGTAGGCCTCCTTGGCCTCGGGGCGATCGAACAGGTAGCCCTCGAGGAACGTCACCTGGGCGGCGGCGATCAGCTCACCGTCGACGTGCTCGGGCCCGAAGAACTCAGAGGATCCCAGGTAGGTGTTCATCGTGCGCTGGGCGTCGGGGGTGACGACGATGAGGCAGCGTCCGGTCGGCGGGCCGTCGGTGGCCGGGGCTGAGCGGAACACCACCCCCGACGCCCGCATGTCGTGGGCGAACACGGTGCCGAGCTGGTCGTCGAACACCCGGCCGATGTAGGCGGCCCGGCCGCCGAAGCTGGCGATCCCCGAGATGGTGTTGGCCGCAGACCCACCGGACACCTCGATGCCGGCACCCATCGCCGCGTAGAGCTCCTCCGCCCGTGCCGTGTCGATGAGCGTCATGGCACCCCGCACCAGCCCGTTGGCCTCGACGAAGTCATCGCTCTCGTGGGTGAGGACGTCGACGAGGGCGTTGCCGATCCCCACGACATCGAACGTGGGCGGCTGCTCTGCGGGGTTCGTCACGGGTGACCACGCTATCGGGCCGCGCCAAGGGTGCTCGACGAGCCCGGCCGATCCCCCGGAAAGGGGCGACCGGCCGGTTGGTGCTCGTCTCAGGCAGTCGGTTCTGCGGGATCCCGTTCGATCACGAGCGGATCGATGAGGGTGACCGCTCCCGGCACCGGCGTCGCCGGTCCCGGACCCGCCTGGACGACGGGTACCTCGTGCCCCGGGCTGGCGCCCGGCTCGGCCTCTTCCTGGCCCGTCCGTGCGATGGACGGCCCATCCGGGACCGAGCTGGCCGAAACCGGCTCGATCAGGACAGGGATGGCCGCGGGGGCGGGTGCGAGCGTCTCGCTCACCGCCGTCACCTCGGGCGCGGGCAGGGAGACAGCAGCGACGCCAGCAGCGGGTGCTGTGACGACGCCGTGCGAGCCTGCTTCGGCCGATGCAACGATGGTGAGCGTTCCGATCACGGCCCCCGTGAAGAAGAGGCCACCACGGATCACGTGGTGGATGTGCATTGGTTGCTGACTCCCGTCCAGCTCGTGAACCACCCGAGGGTGCTTCGCTGCGTGAACAGGCCGGTCGCGCCACTGGCTACCCGTGCGACCTAGGCGCCCGATCGTCTCCGTGCCCGACGCAACGTGCGCCGAGTCGGTGGGGGCCGCACGGATCACTGCCTCCCGTACGTGCGTGAACCGCACGACAGGAGAACCATCGGCGCGCGAGCGGGCCGACTTGAACCCGAACCCACCGGTACCCTTGCCACCCTTGGCCGACCTCGACCCCTACCGACTCCCGCGTGGTGTGCTCCCCCGTCGCTACGAGCTCACGCTGCACCCGGATCTCGTCACCGCCACCTTCTCTGGCGCCGTCGACATCGAGGTCGACGTCACCACGCCCACGTCGGAGGTGGTGCTCAACGCCATCGAGCTCGAGGTCGACGAGGCGTGGGTGGAGGTTCACGGGGAGCGCCTCGATGCCACGGTCGTGCTCGACGAGGTCACCGAACGGGCCCACCTGACCCTGTCCCGCGAGGTGCCGAGGGGCCCGGCCATCGTGTCGTTGCGGTTCCGTGGGCACCTCAACGACAAGCTGCGCGGCTTCTACCGGTCCCGGTTCACCGACCAGGCGGGCGTGGAGCGGGTCATCGCCACCACCCAGTTCGAGGCCACCGACGCCCGCCGCGCCTTCCCCTGCTGGGACGAGCCGGACTGCAAGGCGATCTTCGCCATCACCATGGTGTTCGACGGCTCGCTCACGGCCGTGTCCAACGCCACCCCCGTCAGCGACGAGGCACTCGGGGAGGGGCAGCGTCGTGTCCGCTTCGCCGACACCATGCCGATGTCCACCTACCTCGTGGCGTTCATCGTGGGTCCGCTCGAGGCGACCCCACCCGTCGACGTGGCCGGCACGCCGACCCGTCTGCTCTACCCCGAGGGCAAGGGGCACCTCACCGCCTTCGGTGCCGAGGTGGCCGACTTCTCGTTGCGCTACCTCGCCGACTACTTCGACGTCCCCTACCCCGGCGACTCCATGGACCTGGTGGCCATCCCCGACTTCGCCTTCGGGGCGATGGAGAACGTGGGCTGCGTCACCTTCCGGGAGACCTTGCTCCTGGCCGACCCCGACCACACCACCCAGGGCGAGCTCCAGAACGTGGTCGACGTGATCGCCCACGAGCTGGCCCACATGTGGTTCGGCAACCTCGTCACGATGCGCTGGTGGAACGGGATCTGGCTCAACGAGGCGTTCGCCACGTTCATGGAGCTCAAGGTCACCGACGCCTTCCGGCCCGAGTGGGAGCGCTGGGTGGGGTTCGGCCTGGCGCGGTCGACGGCCTTGGACACCGACGCCCTCGACAGCACCCGAGCCATCGAGTACCCGGTGATCTCCCCGCACGACGCCGAAGGGATGTTCGACGTCCTCACCTACGAGAAGGGCGCGGCGGTCGTCCGGATGCTCGAGCAGTACCTCGGGGAGGACCGCTTCCGGGCCGGGATCCGCCAGTACATCGCCGCTCACCGCTTCGGGAACACGGAGACCACCGACCTCTGGGACGCCATCGAGGAGGCTTCAGGTGATCCCGTCCGGCGGATCATGGACTCGTGGATCTTCCAGGGCGGCCATCCCATCGTGTCGGTGTCGGCCTCCGACGATCGGCGCACGCTGCACTTCGACCAGGAGCGGTTCGGCTATCTGCCCTTCGGCGGAGGCGACGACTGCTGGGCCGTGCCGCTGCAGCTCCGCTACGGCACCGACTCGGGGGCCGTCATCTCCACGACGGCGCTGCTCGAGGGCGAGGTGCTCGATCTCTCCCTCGACGAGCCGGTCACCTGGGTGACGGCCAACGCCGACGGGCACGGGTTCTACCGCGTCCGCTGGTCCGCCCCCCTGCGGGCCGCCCTCGTGGCCAATGCCCAGAGCACGCTCTCGGACATCGAGCGCTACGGCCTGGTGGACGACACGTGGGCGTCGTTGCTGGCCGGCTCCACCTCTGCGGAGGAGTTCCTCACCCTGGCCGACGGCTTCCGCGAGGAGCGCGACGCCTCCGTGTGGCGCCGCCTGATCGCCTCCCTCGATCAGCTGCACCGCCTGGTGGACGGGGACGCCCTCACCGCCATGCAGATCCGGATCCACGCCACGCTCAGCCCGGCCCTCGACCGCCTCGGCTGGGACGTGTCCCCCGACGACTCCGATCGCGACCGCGAGCTCCGGGGGGCGCTCCTCGGGGCGCTCGCGGTGCTGGCCGATGACGGAGCCGCCCGCGCCCGCGTCGCCACCCTCTTCGCGCAGTACCGGGCCGATGCCTCGAGCGTGGAAGCCAACCTGGCCGCCGCCGCGGTGCGGGCAACGGCTGCCTTGGCCGGCCCGGAGGAGCTCGACGCCTTGATCGACGGGTTCCGCGAAGGCGCTACGCCGCAGGAGGAGCAGCGGTTCCTCTACGCCCTCGCCGATGTGCGCGACCCCACCCAGATGGCGCGCGTGCTCGAGCTCGTGATGACCGACGAGGTGCGCACCCAGAACGCACCGTTCGTGATCAGCGCGTGCATCGCCAACCCCCGCTGCGGCGCGCTGGCCTGGCGGCTGGTGCACGAGCGATGGGCGGACATGAACGAGCGCTTCCCCTCGAACAGCATCGTGCGCATGTTGCACGGCATCCGGGCCGTGTCCGATCCCACGCTGGCCGCCGACATCAACGCCTTCCTCGCCGAGCACGAGGTGCCGCAGGCCAAGCAGACGTTGCGTCAGCACCTGGAGCGGATGCAGGTGTCGGTCGCCCTGCGGGAACGGGAGGCCGACCGCCTCTCCGCCGTGCTCCGCTCTACAGCAGGCTGAGCACGAGGCCCACCTGGGCCAGGTGGTAGGAGACCATGATGGCCAGGCGGCCGTGGCGCGTCTCTCGCACGAAGCGGTTCCAGGCGATCAGGGCGTCGCTGGCGTAGAAGGAGGAGGCGCCGAGCACGCCGGCGACGTGCCCGGTGCCGACGGCACTGGCCACCATCACGGAGATGACCGACATGTAGGCGAGGACAGGGCCGGTCAGCTCCGGTTCTGACCCGCTGCGAACGCCGCGCAGCACCCGCGTGCCGATCACCGCCAGGGCGATGAGCACAACCACGGCACCCACCGCGAGCCGCGACGCATCGACGCCGTCGACCTGCATCCCGACGATGTACGCGATGTGGCCCAGCAGGAAGGCGGCCAGGCCGAACACGAAGAGGTCCTGCGGGAGCATCAGGAACACGTCGCCGATCAGGCAGAGCACGAGCGCCACGAGGAACCAGCGCTGCACGGCCTCATCGCCCACGTCGAGGGCCAGCGTCGTGGCGATGAGCACCACCATGGTGAGGGGCTTGCACACGTACTCCAGCGGCTTGCTCTCCTGCACCACAGCCAGCCAGTTGCCAGCGGCCACGACCAGCGCGAGGGCCAGCAGCAAGAAGGCGGCGCCCGTCATGCCGCCGCCCGGGCGGTGGCCAGCGCCTCGTCCCACGAGGTGCCCTGCTCCACGAGCCCCCGCCAGCGCATCACCTGCGCGGGCTGGTTCATGCCCAGAACGCCGACGAGACGTCCCGCCCGGCCGTAGAAGGCCACGAAGCGCCGGTCCGGCACGCTGCCGGACACGACCTCCACGAGGTCGTCGGCGGCGGCGCGGCCGGCCAGCTGCACCTTGCGGTCGTACTGGTCAGACCAGAACCACGGCACCGGCGCATAGGGCTCGCCTACCCAGCCGGACCGCTCGGCCAGCAGGGTGCGAGCGGCGTGCCCGCCCATCTCGATGGCGTTGTCCCAGTGCTCGACCCGCATGACCTCGTCGAACCGGCGGTTGGGCCAGCGAGCGACGTCTCCGGCCGCCACCACCCCAGGCGCGGCGAGGCACGTCTCGTCGCACAGCACCCCGTTGTCGATCGTCAGGCCCGACTCGAGCAACCAGTCCGTGTTCGGTGCCACCCCGATGCCCACGACGACCAGGTCGACGTCGAGCACCGAGCCGTCGGTGAGCCGCACCCGCTCCACCTGGTCGGAGCCCTCGACCAGCACCACCCCGACGCCCAACCGCAGGTCGACCCCGTGGTCGCGGTGGAGGTCGGCCATCACGCCTCCCATCGCCGCGCCCAGGCCCCGTTCGAGGGGCACCGGCAGGGCTTCGATGAGGCTCACCTCGATGCCCAGGCCCCGACAGGTGGCGGCCACCTCGGCGCCGATGAAGCCGGCGCCCACGACGGCGATCCGACGGGGACCGGCCTCCAGGGCGGCCCGGATGGCCAGGCAGTCATCCAGCGTGCGCAGGGTGCGCACGCCATCGATGTGGTCGGTGCCGGGCAGCCGGCGCGGGGATGCGCCCGTGGCGATCACCAGGCCGTCGTAGAGAAGTCGGTCGCCGCCTCCCAGGAGCACGGCCCGCTCGCGCAGGTCGAGGCCCGTGGCCGTGGCGCCGAGGAGCCAGTCGATGCCCAGGTCGTCGACGGAGCCGCCGGCCACCCCCAGGGCGGTGGCCTCGGGCGCCTTGGTGCCGGCCAGCACCTGCTTCGACAGCGGCGGACGGTCGTAGGGACGGTGCGGCTCGTCGCCCACCACCGTGATGGTCCCCTCGTAGCCCTTGTGCCGGAGCTCCTCCGCGGCCCGGAGGCCGGCCAGCGACGCGCCGACGATGACGATGCGATCCCCGCCCACTGAGGGGATCAGCCCTCGATCGTGATGGCTTGCTTGGGGCAGCGCCGGGCCGCCTCCTCGACCTTGGCCCGCAGCTCCTCGCCCGGCTCCTCCTGGAGCACGTAGAGGAAGTCGTCGTCGCGCACCTCGAACACCTCGGGGGCGGCTGCCATGCACAAGGCGTTGCTCTCACAAAGGTCGTAGTCGACGACGACGCGCATCTCTCGCTCCTTGAGGTCGGCGGGTGGGTTCCCTGCCGCGGAACCTACTCTGCCCGGGTCATGGCGCTTACCTCCGACACGCTGCGCCTCGCCGAGGCCCGGCGCATCGCTCTGCACGCCCAGGGCTTCAGCGACCCGCGGCCCACCGGTCGGGTGGACCGTCGCCACCTGCGCCGCGTCCTCGACCGGGTGGGCCTCGTCCAGATCGACTCGGTGAACGTGCTCACCCGGTCGCACGAGCTGCCGTTCCTGGCTCGGCTCGGTCCGTACCCCCGCGCCGCGCTGTCGGACTGGCTGTGGGGCAGCGGCGAGGTCTTCGAGTACTGGGGCCACGAGGCGTCGCTCTTGCCTGTCGCCCTGCACCCCCTCCTGCGCTGGCGCATGCACGAGGACCACGCCTGGGGCGGGATGGTGCGGGTCGCCGCCGAGCGGCCCGACCTCGTACGGCTCGTCAAGGACGCCGTCGCCGAGCGAGGACCGGTGACCCTCGGCGAGCTGGAGCACCTGGGCGACGCCAACAAGCGCGGGAAGGCCGCCCCCGGGAACATGTGGAACTGGAGCGACGCCAAGAAGGCCGTCGAGATGCTCTTCTGGAACGGCGAGGTCAGCGCCGTGCGCAACCCCGCCTCGTTCGCTCGCCGCTACGTGCTGCCCGGCCGCGTGGTGCCCGCCGCCGTCTTGTCGGCGCCCACCCCACCGCCCGACGACGCCATGAAGGCCCTGCTGCTGGCCGCCGCCCGGAGCCACGGGGTGGGAACCGCCCGATGCCTCGGTGACTACCACCGCCTCAACATCGTGGTCGCCCGCCGCCTCCTCGCCGAGCTGGCCGCCGACGGCGCCCTGCGCCAGGTGCAGGTCGAGGGGTGGCACCAGCCGGCCTACCTGCACCCACAGGCAGAGCTCCCGCGGTGGGTGCGGGCCTCGGCGCTGCTGTCCCCGTTCGACTCGCTGGTGTGGGAGCGCAACCGGGTCGAGGCGCTCTTCGGGTTCCGCTATCGCATCGAGATCTACGTCCCGGCCGTCCAGCGGGTGCACGGCTACTACGTGCTCCCGTTCCTCCACGACGGGGCGCTGGTGGCGCGCGTGGATCTCAAGGCTGATCGCCCGGCGGGGGTGCTGCGCGTCCGCAGCGCCCATGCCGAGCGCACCTTCGAGCCCGATCACTCCTTGCCGCCGCTGGTGGAGCGGCTCCAGGAGATGGCCGGCTTCCTCGGTCTGGCGGAGGTGGCCGTGGACCCGATCGGTGACCTCGCGCCGACCCTCACCGCCGCGCTGGGGTGACCGCCTGCGTCAGCGGCGGGTGAGCACCTCGACGCCGTCGTCGGTGACGGCGAGGGTGTGCTCGAACTGGGCGGTGCGACGACGATCGACGGTGACGGCCGTCCACCCGTCGTCCCACAGGTCGTGGTCCCACGCGCCGACGGTGATCATGGGCTCGATCGTGAAGGTCATCCCCGCCTCGATGGGCGTGGTGAGGCGCGGCTCGTAGTAGTGGGGCACGTGGAGGTCGGTGTGGAACTGGGTGCCGATGCCGTGGCCGACGAAGCTGCGGACGACACCGAAGCCGTTGCCCTCGGCGTGCTCCTGGATGGCCTGGCCGATGACGTTGAACGGGGCCCCGGGGCGCACTGTCGCGATGGCCCGGTCGAGGCACTCGCGGGTGACCTCGATGAGCCGGAGGCTCTCGCGGTCGACGTTGCCGACGGGGAAGGTGGCGTTCGTGTCGCCGTGCACGCCGTCGAGGAAGATCGTGACGTCGAGGTTCACGATGTCGCCGTCGACGAGGGCCCGGTCGTCCGGGATGCCGTGGCAGATGACCTCGTTCACCGAGGTGCACAGCGACTTGGGGAAGCCGCTGTAGTTCAGTGGGCTCGGGTAGCCGCCGTGGTCGATGCAGGCCTGGTGGCAGATGGCATCGAGCTCATCGGTGGTGATGCCAGGCCGGATGGCTGCCGCTGTCGTGGCCAGCACCTCGGCCGCGGCCCGGCCGGCCACCCGCATGCGCTCGATGACCTCGGGCGGCTGCACGGGCGACTCCGCGATGCGCACGGGCCGGCCGGACTCTGCGTACGGGGGCCGAGGGATCTCCGGCGGCACCGGCCGCATCGGGCTGATCTGCCCGGGCCGCACGCGGTCGGTGGCGGCCTTGTGGCAGCGCTTGAACTTCTTGCCGCTCCCGCACCAACAGGGGTCGTTGGCCTTGAGCACCCCGTGGCTGCTGGTCGTGACGGTCATGGTGGCCCAGGCTACCGGCGCTCCCGGCAGCGTCCATGTCGGCAGCGTCCATGCGAGCATGACGGGGTGATGCCGCTCGATCCCCTGCCGCCGGTGCGCGTGGAGGCGGTCGACCTCGTCACGGTGCGCCTCCCGCTGGCCACGCCGTTGCAGTCGGCGGCCAGCCGTCGAAGCGAGCGCACGGTCCTCCTCGTCCACGTGGTGGCCGCCGAAGCGCACGGGTGGGCGGAGTGCGTGGCCGAGGTCGAGCCCACCTACGCGCCCGAGTTCGTCGACGGCGCCCACCTCGTGCTCCGACACCACCTGCTCCCCCGCGCCTGGGCCGGTCCCATCGGCGACGCGCGAGCGCTGCGTCCGCACCTCGACGAGGTGCGGGGCCACCCGATGGCCAAGGCCGCCCTCGAGCTGGCCGTGCTGGACGCGCAGCTGCGGGCCGCCGACCGGTCGCTCGGCTCGTGGCTGGGCGCCACCGAGGCCGCCGTGCCCGTCGGCGCCGCCCTGGGCCTCCACCAGCACATCGACGATCTCCTCGCCGAGGCCGACCGAGCGCTGGCCGCCGGTGCGGCCCGACTGCGCGTGAAGATCGCCCCCGGTCGGGCCGCCGACCCGCTACGGGCCCTGCGCGCCCACGTCGGTGCTGCCGTGCTGCTCCAGGCCGACGCCAACGGCTCCTTTCGGGCCGACGACCCTGACCACCTCAACGAGCTCGAGCGGCTCGATCCGCTGGACCTGGCCTGCCTCGAGCAGCCGCTGGCGCCCGACGATCTCAGCGGGCACGCCCGGCTGGCTCGCCGGCTGACCACGCCCATCTGCCTCGACGAGTCGATCGACTCGCTCGGGAGCCTCGAGGCGGGCGTCGCCCTCGGCGCCTGCGGCATCCTCTGCCTCAAGCCGGCCCGGGTGGGCGGCTGGATCACGGCGCGCGCCATGTACGAGCGCGGCATCGAGCTCGGGCTCCCGATGTGGGTGGGGGGGATGCTCGAGACGGGGATCGGACGGGCGGCCAACCTGGCCGTGGCCGGCCTCGCCGGGATGGCCCTGCCCCCCGACCTCGACCCACGGGGCCGCTTCGAGCGCGATCTTGCCGACCCGTGCCTCCCCGGCCCCGACGGGCTGGTCCGCCTGCCCACCGGTCCCGGGATCGGGGCCGTCCCCGACGAGGCGCTCCTGCACCACGACGCCGTGGACCGGTCCGTGGTGCGGTCGGTGGCCCCGTGATCCCGACGCCTGTGCGATCGTGGGCCGTGTGACCGCCACCCCACCTCCCGACATCACCGTCACCATCGACGACGTTCGGGCGGCCGCCGAGCGGATCTCCGGCGCTGTCGAGCGCACCCCCAGCGCTCGCTCGCAGACCCTGTCGGCTGTGCTCGGGGCCGACGTCACGGTGAAGTTCGAGAACCTCCAGTTCACGGCGTCGTTCAAGGAGCGCGGTGCGCTCAACAAGCTGCTCTCGCTGAGCGAGGCCGACCGCGCGTGCGGCGTGGTGGCCATGTCAGCCGGGAACCACGCCCAAGCCGTCGCCCGTCATGCCACCCGGCTCGGGATCGATGCCACCATCGTGATGCCGGCCGCCACCCCGTTCGTCAAGGTGCACCGCACGGAGGTGCTCGGGGCCCGCGTGGTCCTCCACGGAGACGGGCTGGGCGAGTCCACCGCCGAGGCTCGGCGCATCGCCGAGACCGAGGGGCGGGTGCTGGTGCACCCCTACGACGATCCCGCCGTGATCGCCGGTCAGGGCACGGTGGCCCTCGAGCTGCTCGCCGACCATCCCGACCTCGACGCCCTGCTCGTGCCCACGGGAGGCGGCGGGCTGCTGGCGGGCATGTCGGTGGTGGCCCGCGCCCTACGACCGGAGATGACGATCGTCGGGGCCCAGAGCGATCGGTGGCCGTCGATGCTCAACGCCACGACCGGCCAAGACCTCCCGGTCGGCGGCCCCACCATCGCTGAGGGGATCGCGGTCCCCGTGCCGGGCACGGTCACCACGCGCCTCATCCGGGCCAACGTCGACGAGATCATCACCTTCAGCGAGGAGTCGGCCGAGGAGGCGCTCAACCTGCTCCTCGAGATCGAGAAGGTGGTGGTCGAGGGGGCAGGGGCGGCCGGGATCGCGGCGCTCATCGAGCACCCCGAGCGCCTTGCCGCACGACGGGTCGGCGTGGTGCTGAGCGGCGGCAACGTCGACCCACGCCTGCTGGCGTCGGTGATCATGCGCGGCCTGGTGCGCTCAGGACGCCTCTCCCGCCTGCAGATCCAGATCCCCGACCAGCCCGGCGTGCTGGGCCAGGTGACGACGGTGGTCGGCCGAGCCGGCGCCAACATCGTGGAGATCGTGCACGACCGGATGTTCCTCGACGTGCCCGCCCGGTCAGCGGAGCTGGAGGTCGTGATGGAGACCTTCGATCACGACCACGTGCAGCGCGTGATCGCCGCGCTGGGCGAGGAGGGCTTCGCGGCCCGGGTCGGCGACGTCACCTTCGGCCCCCGCTGAGCCCAACCACCCCGATCTGTGCACCGGGAGCACCGCCATGCGGTGCTGAGGGTTCACAGATCGCTGGGGGTGGGCTGCTCGAGCAGGGCCGCGCGCAGCCGGTCGATGGTGTGGTCGCTCACGCCGAGGTGGTTGGCGAGGTCGGCCACGGAGCCGTACCGGTCCTCGACCTCCCCGAGGAAGCCGTGCATGGCCTCGGCCGGGGCCTCGAGGTACTCCGGCGGCTGGCTGGTCATGGCGTCGAGCGCCTGCGGGAACTCGATGGTCAGCCAGTCGACGAAGGCGGCCATCGCCCCGGCGCTGGCGTGGTAGTCAGCCACGATGTGGTCGTGGGGCACGTCGAGCAGGCCGAGGACCAGGGCCGCCACCACGCCCGTGCGATCCTTGCCCGCCGCGCAGTGGAACAGGGTCGGCCGGCCCTCCGCCATCAGCTCCACCGCCCGGGCGATGGACTCGCCGCCGTGCACGAGCATGTCCAGGTACCGGTCACGGAGGAAGGCCGCCGCCCCCTCCCCGGGCACCAGGTCGTCGTCCGACCAGATGCGGCGCAGCACGGGCAGGTGGTGCCAGGCCACCGGGTACTCGTCGGCCGGGAACCGACCTCGGCCCACCTCGTCGGCAGTGCGGAGATCGATGACGGTGCGCAGGCCGAGGGCCCGGGCGGCCTCGAGATCGTCGCCCGCCAGCCGGTGCACGCCATCGGCGCGGTAGACGAGGCCCCGACGCACCGAGAGGCCTCCCGCGGCCGGGAGGCCACCGAGGTCACGCACGTTGAAGACGTACCGGAACGTGATCGAACGATCGAGCGCGGTCGGGTCGGGGGTGAAGGACTCAGGTCGCAGGCTCACCCGACGAACCTATCGGCGCGAGGTGATCGTGCGGTGACCCCCGGGTGACGCCCTACCGGCGCTGAGGTGCACATGAGGTGCACATGAGGTGGACGGCCACGGACGGGGCCGGGCAGGCTGCGCCGATGTCGATCCGGGGCCAAGCCGTCATCGTGGGCGCCTACGAGCACCCACGCCGTGAGATACCCGACCGCACCATCGCCCAGATCCACCGTGAGGTGGCCGTGGGCGCCCTCACCGACGCCGGTCTGACGCTGGCCGATGTGGACGGGTACTTCTGCGACTCCACCGCCCCCGGGTTCGGCCCCGTGTCGATGGCCGAGTACCTGGGCCTGGCCGCCCGCTACGTCGACTCCACGGAGACCGGCGGCAGCTCCTATCTGGCCCACGTGGGCCACGCGGCGGCGGCCATCGCGGCTGGCAAGTGCCGGGTCGCGCTCATCACCCTGGCCGGCCGGCCGCGCACCGGCGGCATGATGCCGGGCGGGGCAGGGCGGATCATGGACAGCCCCGAGGCCGGCTTCGAGCAGGTCGGCATCTTCAGCCCGGTCGGCAACTACGCGCTGGCCGCCTCCCGGCACATGCACGAGTTCGGCACCACCAGCGAGCAGCTGGCGTGGATCAAGGTGGCCGCCTCCGAGCACGCCCAGCACAACCCGAACGCTCTGCTGCAGACGCCGGTGAGCGTGGAGGACGTCCTCGCCTCCCCGATGGTGGCCGACCCCCTCCACCGGCTCGACTGCTGCGTGGTCACCGACGGCGGCGGGGCCGTCGTCGTGGTGCACCCCGAGGTGGCCCGCAGCCTCGGCCGCGCGGGCGCATCCGTCCTCGGGCACGGCGAAGCGCTCAAGCACACCGATGCCGGGCGCGTCGACCTCACCTACTCCGCCGCTCGCTGGAGCGGTCCGGCTGCCTTCGCCGAGGCGGGGGTCACCCCGAAGGACATCCAGTACGCCTCGATCTACGACAGCTTCACCATCACGGTGCTGATCGCGCTCGAGGACCTCGGCTTCTGCGAGAAGGGCAAGGGTGGCGCCTTCGTCGCCGACGGCGCCCTGCGCAGCCCCGGCGGCCGACTCCCCTTCAACACCGACGGCGGCGGCCTGTGCAACAACCACCCAGCGAACCGCGGAGGCATGACGAAGGTGATCGAAGCGGTGCGACAGCTCCGGGGTGAGGCCCATCCCGCCGTGCAGGTGCCCGGCTGCGAGCTGGCCCTCGCCCACGGCACCGGTGGGGCGCTCTCCACCCGCCACGGCAGCGCAACCCTCGTGCTCGGGGCGTGGTCGGCATGAGCGTCCTCCCGAGTGTCCCGCCCCCATACAACCCCGAGGCCGAGCCCTTCTGGACGGCGGCCGCCGACGGTCGCCTCGTGCTGCCGGTGTGCGATCAGTGCGGCCACCACATCTGGTATCCGCGCTCCTGGTGCCCGGTGTGCGGTGCCGACCGCGTGACCTGGACGGCGCTGAGCGGTCGCGGCACGGTCTACGCCTGCACCACCCTGCACAAGGGCATGGGCCCGTGGAGCGCCGCCGCTCCCTACGTGGTGGCCTACGTCGAGCTGGCCGAGGGTCCCCGAATGCTCACCAACGTGCTGGCCGACGACCCGAGCGAGGTGCGCATCGACGCCGCCGTGCGGGCCACCTTCGTCCCGCTGGCCGACCTCGCCGAGAACGCGCCGCCGCAGGCCATCCTGCGCTTCTCGCTCGAGCGCTGACGCCGACCGCGGGGCCTACGCTCCCCCCGTGGGTGACGCTCCGCTCGAGATCTCGTGGTTCGCGCCGTCGTGCTGGGGCGACACGGCCCGCCTCGGCGTCACCGATCCCGGCCGACGGGCGACCTTCGCCTACAACGCGCGGGTGATCGGCGCCGCCGACCGGCTGGGCTTTCGCAACGTGCTCATCCCGTCGAGCTTCGTGCCAGGGATGGATCCGTGGGTGCTCGCGGCTGCGCTCGGACCGGCGCTCACCACGTCGCGCCTCCTTCCGGCTGTGCGGGTGGGCGAGTTCGACCCGCCGATGTTCGCCCGGGCCGCTCGGAGCCTCCAGCAGGCGATGGACGGTCGCCTCACCATCAACATCATCTCCAGCGATCGGGCCGGCGAGACGCTCGAGTCGTCGGAGCGCTACGCCCGCACGGCCGAGGCCATGGCCCTCCTGCGCGCCTTCTGGTCGACCGACCACGTCCGCCACGAGGGGCGATGGTGGAGCTACGACCTCGACACCGCGGCCACCCGCACACGGCAGCCACCGCCCCTGTACTTCGGGGGCGCCTCGGACGCGGCGCGGGAGGTGGCTGCCGAGCACGCGGACGTGTACCTGATGTGGGTGGAGACGGTGGCCGACATCGCAGAGCTGATCGCGGATCTGCGCCAGCGAGCCGCTCGCCACGGTCGCACGCTGCGATTCGGGCTCCGAACGCACGTGCTCGTCCGCGAGTCGGAGGCGGCGGCCCGCGCCGCTGCCGCCGACCTGGTGGCCGAGCTCGACCCCGAGGTGGGTCGCCGCCTCAAGGAGAGCAGCCACGACCACGCCTCCGAGGGGGTGCGACGCCAGGACGCGCTGCGCGGCGCCGCTGGTTCCGACGGGTTCGTGGAGGAGGCCCTGTGGACTGGGATCGGCGTGGCCCGCAGCGGGGTGGGGGCCGCCGTCACGGGCAGCGCGGATCAGGTGGAGGCGAAGCTGCGGGCGTACGCCGACCTCGGGATCGAGTCGTTCATCCTCTCCGGCTACCCCCTCGACGAGGAGGCGGTCCGGGTGGCCGAGCTGGTCCTCCCCCGCTTCGAGGTCGGCTACCTCAGCTGATCACAGGTGGTCCGCCACGATGGCGGCGACTCCGGTGGCGAAGCGCTCCACGTCGTCGTCGGTGGTGGCGAAGCTGGTCATCCACCGCACCAGCGATTGCGAGAGGTCCCACTCCCAGAAGAACGACCACGCCTGCAGGGGACGGATCGCTGACGCGGGCACGGTGACGAACACCGAGTTCACCGCGGGCGGCACGGCCACGATCACCCCGGGGATGTCCGACACGCGGGCCGCGAGACGGGCCGCCATGTCGTTGGCGTGGGCGGCGTTGCGCAGCCACAGGTCGCCCTCCAGCAGCGCCAGGACCTGGGCCGCGATGTAGCGGCTCTTCGATGACAGCTGCCCGGCCTGCTTGCGCACGAAGGCGGCGCGCGCGGCCAGCTCCGGGCGCAGGAACACGACGGTCTCGCCGTACATGGCGCCGTCTTTGGTGAGACCGAAGGTGAGCAGGTCGACGCCCGTGTCGCGCAGCATGGTCGGGACGTCAGCCCCGGTGGCCACGATGGCGTTGGCGATGCGCGCCCCGTCGAGGTGGACGAGGATGCCGTGGGCATGGGCTCGGTCGCAGATGGCGGCGATCTCGTCGACGCTGTACAGCGTGCCCATCTCGGTGGCCTGCGTGATCGACACCACCGCCGGCTGGGGGTGGTGCTCGGTGCCGAGCCACGACAGGTACGGATCGATCGACTCCGGGACGAGCTTGCCGTCGACCTGCGCCACCGGGGTGACGGTCGAGCCGGTGAAGCGGACGGGCGCCCCGCACTCGTCGACGACGATGTGGGCGGTGTCGGCGCAGATCACCGACTGCCAGGGCTGCAGCACGCTGGCCAGGCCCACCACGTTCGCTCCCGTGCCGCCCCAGCAGAACAGCGTCTCGACGGGGGCGTCGAACAGGTCGCGGAAGGCGGTCTCGGCCCGGCGGGTCCACGGATCGTCGCCGTAGGCCAGGGCGGGGCCGGTGTTGGCTTCGCTCAGCGCGTCGAGCACCTCGGGCGAGGTGCCGGCGGCGTTGTCGCTGGCGAAGGAGCCAGCGGGCGGAGCGGGGATGGAAGCGGGCACGGAGGTCCTCTGGATGGCGGCGCGGCACGCCGGGGGAGCACGGGTCCCGAGCACGGTAGAGCCATCAGTCGTGCTCGGCTCGCCAGGTCCGCCCATCACGAAAGATCGCGTCCTACCCCGGACATGATGGAGCGGATGAGGAGCCCCCAGCTGGACCGGCGCGCCCGGTTCGAGGCGGTGATGGAGGCGGTCTACGAGCCGCTCCAGCGCTACGCGCTCCGACGCTGCGACGCCGCCACGGCCGACGACGTCATCGCCGACGCCCTCCTCGTCGTCTGGCGACGCCTCGACGAGATCCCCGCTGACGCCGTGCTCCCCTGGTGCTACCGCGTGGCCGGCAACTGCCTGGCCAACCAGCGCCGCTCGACCCAACGGGCGCTCCGACTGTCCGCCCGCGTCGCCGCCCTCGAACCACCTGCGGCCCAGGACGAGCCCAGCACCCCAGACCCGGTCCTGCACGCGGCACTGGCTCGGCTGTCGCCGTCGGATCAGGAGGTGCTGCGACTCTGGGCGTGGGAGTCGCTGACGCCGTCCGAGATCGCGGTGGCCCTCGACGTGTCGCCCAACGCCGTCAGCATCCGACTGCACCGGGCCAAGCAGCACCTGAAGGCGGCGCTGGAAAGGGTGCGGGTCGAGTCGGACACAGAGGGTACGAGGGACTGGAGGAGGTGACGTGACCGACGAGCTCGAGCAACGACTGCGAGCGGCCGATCCCGTGCCCGCCTCGGTTCCCGTCGACACGGTCCGCACCCCGCGGGCCCGGAACCTCTTGGAGCGCACGATGACCGATGCACCGATCACCCTCGACCCGCCGCGGTCGTCACCCCCGCGCCGATGGGCGCTCGTCGCGGCGGCCGCTGTCGCCGTGGCCGTCATCGGCACCACCGTGGTGGTCCAGGCTGGCGGCGACGACGAACCGACCACCTTGGCCCTCTCCGCGGCGGCTGACGACGCCATGGGCATGTGCATCCAGGTGACGCCCGAGACGCTGGCCGACGGTGCGCCGGTGGCCTTCGAGGGCACGGTGACCTCGGTCGAGGGGCAGACGGCCACGCTGTCCGTCGACCGCTGGTTCAGCGGGGGGGATGCCGACGAGGTCACCGTGACCGGCCCCTCGGAGAACGAGACGGCGCTGCTCGGCGGCGTGCCCCTCGAGCAGGACGGCCACTACCTCATCAGCGCCATCGACGGCGTCGTGCGCTCGTGCGGGATGAGCGGCGAGGTGTCACCCGAGCTGCAGACGCTCTTCGAGGACGCCTTCGGAGGCTGAGCCCCTCTGCGCCTCGTCAGCGCTCCTCAGCGCTGGATGGGGTCTGGCTGCGGCCGCTCGGGTGGGGTCATGGCCTGGAGCACGAGCGGTCGCAGCAGATCACGCAGCGACACCATCCCCTGCGCCTCGCCGAACTCGTCGACCAGCGGGATGTGGCGGATGCCCCCGTCGAGCATCTGGAGGGCCACGTCGAGCACCGGGTCGGCCGGCCGGGCCGTGATCACCGGGGTCGACAGGTGGTCGCGCACGAGGGCCTGATCCGGGTCGACCCCCATGGCGAGGGCGTCCACCAGATCGCGCTCGGTGAAGACCCCCCGGATGGCGCCGTGGTCGTCGACGACGGCAAGGGCGCCGATGGTGTCGACGTAGAGCTGGTGGGCCGCTGCCCGCAGCGTGGCGTCGCGGCCGATCGTGACCAGCGGGCCGTGCGTCAGCGTCGAGACGGGTTCTCTGGTGTTGAGCATGGGCGTCCTTCGGGTCAAGAGATCCGGCGCGGGGACTCCTGCGCCTGACCTCAGCCTGGGCCCTGCACGCTCCGGGCGAAACCGCCGATCGGAAGCCATCGGCAGGACCTTCGGCCCTGTAGGTCAGCGGGCGCTCTCCTCCGTCGTCCCCCCATGGCGCCGCGACCAGCCCACCGCCTGCCACCCCAGCTCGAGGACAGCGATGGCGATGGCGGCCACCCCGATGCCGGCCAGGAACACCACGACCGTCGGCAGGTGGAGATCGAAGAGGGTCCGCATGCTGGGGAGGGCCATCAAGACGAGGAAGGCGCTGGACACGGCGGCCAGCAGGCCGAGCTTCCACGGGGTCATGGGCCGGGCCAGGATGCCGAGCACCCACAGGCCGACGAGGAACAGCACGATGACGGCCATGGTCCGCTCCTCCACCAGAGTCACCCCGGGCTGGCTGGCGGACATGGCATAGCCACCGAAGGTGGCGGCGGCCGCGACCGCGCCGGTGGGCACTGCGAAGCGGGCGACGCGCCCGGCAAAGCCCGGCCGACTCCGCTCGGCATTGGGGGCCAGGGCGAGGAAGAAGGCCGGGATGCCGATGGTGAGCGTTGAGATGATCGTGAGGTGGCGGGGGAAGAAGGGGAACGGAACCTGCGCGATCCCGACCGCCACGGCCAGCAGCGCGGCGTACACCGACTTCGTCACGAAGAGGTTGGCCACCCGCTCGACGTTGGCGATGACGCGGCGACCCTCGGCCACGACGAACGGGAGCGACGCGAAGGAGTCGTCGAGGAGCACCAGCTGCGCCACGCTCCGCGCCGCCCCGCTCCCCGATCCCATCGCCACACCCATCTCGGCGTCCTTCAGGGCCAGGACGTCGTTCACGCCGTCTCCCGTCATGGCCACTACGTGGCCACGGGCCTGCAGGGCCCGCACCATGGCTCGCTTCTGGTGTGGTTGCACGCGCCCGAAGACCGATGACGAGGCCAGCACATCAGCCAGCGCCTCAGGATCGCTGGGCAGCGTCCGGGCATCCACGGGTGCGGCGCCTCCGGGGATGCCGACTCGCCTCGCGATCGCTCCGACGGTGGCCGGGTGGTCGCCGGAGATGACCTTCACGTCGACGCCCTGCTCCGCGAAGTAGGCGAGGGTGGCAGCGGCGTCGTCTCGGATGCGCTCCTCGAGCACGACCAGACCGACGGCATCGAGCCCGGCGGGCGGATCGGCCAGCGCCCCATCCGTGCGAGCCAGCAGGAGCACGCGCACCCCGCCGGCGGCCAGGGTGTCGACACGGGCACGCACTGGATGCTCGGCAGGGAGCAGCACGTCGGGGGCACCCAGCAGCCAGGTGCCGCGGTCGCGGAAGGTGGCACCACTCCACTTGCGAGCCGACGAGAAGGCGAAGCACCCCTCCAGCACCCACCCCGGGTCGTGACCGACCTCCGCGATCGCTCGCAAGCTGGCATTGGGGCGGGGCTCGGCCGCCACCAACGCACCCAAGGCCATCGTGACGTCATCGTCGACCGTCTCACCATCGGGGCCCTCGACCGCGGTGACTCGCAGCGTCCCCTGCGTCAACGTGCCCGTCTTGTCCACGCACACCACGTCCACTCGGGCCAGCACCTCCACCGCGGACAGCTCTTGGATGAGCGCCTTGCGCCGACCCAGCCGAACGACGCCGACCGCGAAGGCCACGCTGGTGAGGAGCACCAAGCCCTCCGGGATCATTGCGCCCACCCCGGCGACCGAGCCGCGCAGGGCGTCGGGGATGGAGCTGGTGGTGCGGAGCTGGGAGATGACGAGGAGCAGCCCGACCGGTAGCAGGGCCCAGGTGCCGATGCGCAGGATCGTGTCGGTCCCCTGGCGGAGCTCGGAGCGCACGGTCGTGAAGCGCTTGGCCTCCTGAGCGAGCCGCGCCGCGTAGGCGTCGTCCCCCACCGCAGTCGTGACGAAGGCGCCCTCGCCGGCGACCACGAAGCTCCCTGACAGCACCCGCTGGCCGGGCGCGACCAGCACCGGGTCGCTCTCGCCGGTGAGCAGCGACTCGTCGATCTCCAGGTGCGTGGACGCGAGCACCGTGCCATCGACCGGGAGCTGGTCGCCAGCGGCGACCTCCACGACGTCGCCGACCACGATGTCACCACGGGCCACCTCCGACCGCCGGCCGTCGCGGACGACCCGCACCCGTGGCGCGCTGATGATGCTGAGGCGGTCGAGGGTGAGCTTTGCCCGCCACTCCTGGATGATCCCGATCAGTGCGTTGGTGACCAGCACCACCCCGAAGAGCGCATCCTGGTACTCCCCGATGGCCAGCACCACGACGAGGAGGCCGCCGAGGATGGCGTTGAAGCGGGTGAGCACGTTGGCCCGCACGATGTCGGCGACGTGACGCCGGCCGTCGTCGGTGGTGACGTTGACCAGCCCGGCTCGGCGCCGTGCCGCGACGGCTTCGGACGACAGGCCCACGGCTGGGTCCACCCTGACAGCGTCGGCTTCGGGAGCCCCGGCGACCGTCAGCCCCCCCGGCCGCTCCGGACCTTGCGGGGTGGGTCTCGCTGGGCGCCGCACGGGATCAGCCTCGCACCCCTGGGGCTGTCCGGCGGGTCGGACCCGGGACCTTCGACCCTGCCCCCCGCTTGCCCAGAGGTGCACCATGGAGTGAACGAAGGGACGACTGATGGCCCGCTTGCTGGATACTCAGGTCCGCGACGTCGTGGCCCGCGACGTGGTGACCGTCAACGAGTCGGCGACGCTGGAGACAGCCGCCCGCCACATGGCCGCTCGCAAGGTCGGTGCCGCCGTGGTCGTCCGCGCCGCGCGCAACATCGGGCTGCTCTCGGAGCGAGACGTCGTGGAGCGCATCGGCGCAGGAGTCGACCCGAGCCGCTACACGGCGGGCGACGCCATGACGTCGCCGCTCATCGTCGCCCATGGTGACGACACGGTGCGCTCTGTCCTGGGCCAGATGGCGACGCTCTGCATCCGCCACCTGCCCGTCCTGGACGCAGAGGGCCGTCTCCTCGGGATGGTGTCGCTGGGCGACCTGCTCGTGCGCCTCGTGGAACCGCACGTCGACATCGACCTCCGGTCCGAGCAGCAGGGGGCCAGCCCTTGGTTCGGGTGAGCCGTTGAGGCTCCAGCGCCTCCCGATGTCGTGGCGGCGCAGGCGCTCAGCTTGGCGAGCTCATGAGACGGCCAGCACCCGAGGGTGCACCTGCGGGCAGAGGTCGTCGTAGCGGTAGGGCTCACCGAGCTGGCCGCCTCGTTCCTGGAACAGGGCCAGGTTGTAGTGCTGCCAGAGGCCGGGTCGGGACACGGCCACCACCGAGCCGTCGACGAAGTGCACGGCCAGCGACCGGCGGAGCCGGTCGGAGGTGTTGGGGCCGCTGCCGTGGAAGGTGAGCGGATGGTGGAAGCTGACCTGGCCGGCGCGCATCACCACGGGCACCGGACGGGCGTCGCGGCCGTCACCGAAGGCGGCCAGCTGCTCATCGCGGTTGGTGCCGAAGAAGTTGCTCGCACCGGGCAGCAGTCCCCACGCATGGCTGCCGGGGATCATCTGCATGGCGCCGTTGTCGTCGTCGACGTCGTCGAAGGCCACCCACGCCGTCACGAAGCGGTCCTCGGATGCCACCGTGTCCCAGCTGGCCCAGTCCTGGTGCCACCCGATGGTCGTCTCCTGGGGACCGCCGGGCGGCTTGAACAGCAGCTGGTCCTGCCACAACCGCACGGTGTCGCCGCCCAGCAGCACGGCCGCGATCTCCGCCAGGCGCGGGTCGGTGGCCAGCCCGGCCAGGTCGTCATCGGCCCACCAGGAGTTGTCGATCTTGCGCAGGTCGTGGTCGGTGGGCTCGAACGGCAGCGCCAGCGTCGGTGCCCGCCCGCGGGTGTGGACGCCGTCCACGACTCGCTGGGTGGCGTCGAGGAAGCGGCTCACCTCCTCGGCGTCGAACAGGACCGGGGAGATCCAGTAGCCGTGCTCGGCATAGCTGGCGCGCGCCTCAGCGGGGTCGAAGATCACGCCGTCGACCTTAGACAGCCCTCGAGCTCCGTCCGGACAGCAGCGCCCTGGCCGACTGACGAGGTCAGGTCACCCGATGCCGAGCGCGCCGGCCGCCTGGGTGAGCGCGGCGAGGTGGTCGTCCACGCTGCAGTGACCGAGGCGCATCGTCTCGATCGTGAGGTGGCTGGCCCCCGCCGTCCGCCACCGCTCGGCTTGGCGGAGGCACCGCTCGGGGTCGGCCATGTCCCACGCGATGCCACCCTCCATCCCGATCGCTCCCGTGTCGCGTCCGGCCGCTGACGCGGCGTCGGCGATCGTGGCTTGCGCCCGGTCGAGATCAGGACCCGGGCGCACCATCGGGAACCAGCCGTCGGCCAGCCGGCCGATGCGGCGGTAGGTGGCCTCCGAGCTGCCTCCCATCCAGATGGGGATGGGGCGCTGCACGGGCAGCGGCGACAACCCGGCGCCGGTGATGGTGTCGAACTCGCCGACGTGGGTGACCGACGGCTCGGTCCACAAGCGCCGGAGCAGCTCCACCTGCTCGCCGATGCGGCGACCGCGCCGCTCGAACGCCTGGCCGAGCGCCTCGAACTCCACCGCGTTCCACCCCACGCCGACGCCGAGGCGGAAGCGCCCACCGGTGAGGAGGTCGACCTCGGCGGCCTGCTTGGCCACCAGGGCCGTCTGGCGCTGCGGCAGGATGATGATGCCCGTCACCAGCTCGAGGTCGGTGATGGCGGCCAGGAAACCGAACATCACCAGCGGCTCGTGGAACGTGGTGGCCAGGTCGTACGGACCCGCCCAGCCCGTGTGCACCGTCGGATCCGCGCCCAGCACGTGGTCGTAGGCCAGCAGGTGCGAGAAGCCGAGTGCCTCGACGCCCAGGGCATAGGCGCGCACCGCGCCCACATCGCCGCCGAGCTCCGTCTGGGGAAAGGTCACGCCAATCTGCATGGCCGCCAGTCTGCCGTGGTCCCGCCTGCCGGTGGCCACTGGTGAGAGCCGAAACCGGCTGTGACCAGCGGTTCCGGCTCTCGATCAGGGTGGAGGTGATGGGACTCGAACCCACGGCCTCTTCGATGCGACCGAAGCGCTCACAGTCTCAGCGCAGCGCCCTGACCAGGGAGTTCGCAGTCAGCACGAGCGATCAGCAGCCGTAGCGTGCCACGAACGTGCCACTCCGATCGGTCGTAGGCTTGGGCCGTGACGACCGAAGGGCTCGACCGGCTCATTTCGCGCCGCGAGGCGGTGCTCGCCGTGGCCGAGCGGCGAGGTGCTCGCAACGTCCGCGTCTTCGGCAGCGTCGCACGAGGC
Source organism: Acidimicrobiales bacterium (assembly GCA_046598435.1). GTDB lineage: Bacteria > Actinomycetota > Acidimicrobiia > Acidimicrobiales > VFJN01 > VFJN01. The sequence continues at coordinate 6,385 of JBKJIL010000030.1, read as the reverse complement.
GATGAAGAACCGTCGAGCGATGTCGACCTGCTGGTGGACCTCGACGACGGGGTGTCGTTGATCGGCCTCGCCGGGCTCCAGAACGAGCTGAGCGACCTCCTCGGCATCCCGGTCGACGTCGTCCCCGCGTCGATGCTCAAGCCCCGGATCCGCGACCGGGTGCTCGCTGAAGCCATCCCGCTGTAGGCCCAGGGGCGCCGGCGGTAGCGTTGGGCCATGCCGACCGTCGAGCTGAGCGAGGAAGCCCTCGAGGCGGCCCGGCGCGAAGCCGAGCGTCGCGAGGTCGACGTCTCTGAGGTCGTCAGCGAGGCGGGTCAGCGGTTCGTCGTCGGTGCTGACCTTGGCGACCTCCTCGAGGAGCTCCGCGAGCAGGACGATGCTCGTCCGGACACCCTGAGCGAGGAAGCCGCGATGCGGATCGCCCAGGACGAGCTCGACGCCTTCCGGCGCGAAACCGGCTGACCATCGCCAGGGCCGTGGCGGACCCGCTGCGCGTCGTGATCGACCCCAACGTTCTGGTGGCGGCCGCCCTCTGCCGCCGTCGGAGGAAGTCGACGTCGCCGACCCGCAGGACGATCGCCTCGACCCAACGCAGCCCGGCCGTGCCGGCGAGGAGCACGAGTGCCCGGTACCGGGGCGGCATCGCACGGGCGAGGCGCAGCAGCTCGTGGGTCAGCGTCGCTCGCTCGGGCTTCCGCACCCGCGCCAGGCCGAGCGTTCGGGGCCGACTGCCGGTCGGAACGGCTGGGCGCAACGAGGGTTCAGGCGTGCGTGGGGGTGTCATCGCTGGGCCTACAGCGCGTTGCTGAGACCGAAGCGCGATCAGCGCGACGCTGAGGTTCCGCGACGCACCGCTGCTTTCCGCTCAGCGAGGCGACGTCGAGGGCGCCCCAACGACCGGATCCTCAGCCCCCACCGCCCGCCGATATCGCCATAGCGATCACGGCAAGTCTGTGTGCTGTCATCCGGGCGCCTTCAGGTTTCGCTCGGGATTCAGCGCTGAGCGCCGCGGAGGCAGGGGAACCTGGGCCATGCGTCAGGACGTCCAATCGCACATGCGAGTGCTTCCAGCCCTCGTTCTGATGGCGGTCCTGGCCGCTGGCTGCGGCGAGGGGGACCAGACGCTGAAAGCGGCGGCAGTGAACCCGAGTAGCACGACGATCGAGGCTGCCCATTCGGACCTCACCTCCACAACCGAACTCGGTCCGATCGGTGGAGGCCTCAGCAGCGGCACCGGGCTCGACGTGGACCTCGCCTGTCCTCCGGGCATCGCGGTCGAAACGACCGAGTGGTTCGGTCCGACCGGCCGGTCGATGGAGGGCGCCGTGCAAGAAGCGTTCGGCGACCTGGTCGTGCACTGGATCGGCGAACCCGAACTGCTCGGCGAGGTAGCCGGCTGGGCGACCTGGGGCACCCGGCTCGACGACGGCACCCTGATCGCCGCCGTGACCCTGGTGAGAACCGACCAGGGGTGGGATCCGAGTCATGCGGAGTTCTGCGTCATCCGCGAGCCGCAACCAGATCGACCGCCACTGACGTTCTACGTGAGCAACCAGAGCTTCGAGGACCCGTCCGTGACGATCTCCGTCACGATCGACGGGGAGGTCGTGGTCGACGAACGCTTCGACGTCGAGGGCCAGCACAACTGGAAGTCGTTCGAGCTCGATGTTCCCGAGGGCGAGTACCTTCTTCAGGCCGTTTCGGACACCGGCGTGGTGTTCGACACGACCGTCACCATCGAATCCGACACACCGTTGTGGGCCGTGCTCGACTACTGGTGGTACCCCGACGACGAGTCCAGGCACTTCACGTTCTCGACCAGCACCGAACCCATGGCGTTCGGCTGATAGCCAGCCACCGGCGCGTCGGCGCTGAGACTGTCTCAGCGTCCTGCTGACCGACTCAGCGCCGCCACTTGCGCTCGCAATCGTCGTGCCACATTCGTGCCACTCCGGGCGGCGAAACACGGGTTCTCCCGGTCGCTACCGGTGAAAACGGGTGAAGGCCGAGACCACTGTTGACCAGCGGTTTCGGCCCTCATTCCGGGTGGAGGTGATGGGACTCGAACCCACGGCCTCTTCGATGCGACCGAAGCGCTCTAGCCAACTGAGCTACACCCCCAAGGGAGACGACAGGGTAGCGCGCCCTCCCCCGCTCGCCGCCACCTGGCCCGCCACGCGAACGAGCGGCCGCTGGGTGGGAGACGGCCGCTCGTTCGGGGGTTGGTGGGCTGCGGTGAGGCGTGGGCCGCTAGCGGATCGTCTCGCCGACGACACGCTCGTGCCGGGACGCAACCGTCGGCACGGCGATGGCGGTGATCAGGACGACAGCGCCGACGAGGATCGACAGCCAGCCGTAGGACTTCTCGGTGGCCAGGGTGGCGTCGAGCTGGTCGTACGCGGCGACCACGACGATGCCCACCACGACCAGGAGGGCGCCGGAGAAGGTCGTGAGGCTGCGGGCGTAGCCGCCGGCTCCGCCGAGCAGCAGGAGACCCAGGACGATCCCGATGCCACCCCAGAGCTGCGTCTGGCTGATGCCGAGCACCTCGGTGGTGACTTCGCTCGGGAAGTCAGCGAAGCCGATCTTGATGAGCACGAGGAGGCCCATCACGCCGTAGAGCAAGCCGGCGAGAAGCGAGACGATGTCACTCGCGTCAAGTGCCCAGCGGCGCTCGGTGGCCTGGTCGTAGCGCTCGACCGTCCCCGGCTCGACCGGCTCCGACACCACAGTGCGTCGAACGGTTGCCATCTTCCGTACCTCCTTGGCTGCGCCCCAGGAGTGGGGTCACGACGCCCGGACGCCTACCCCGGAGCGCGGCACCCCATACGCGACAGCACCCCGCCAACGGCGGGGTGCTGTCCGAGAAGACGGTGAATCAGCTGCCGGAGCGGCGGAGCAGCAGCTGCGGCTCGGCGCTGCGGTGCGGCGCAGGGGCGAGGTAGCGCACCTTCTGCTCGGTCTGCACGCTCTGCTGCTGCAGGCTCACGAGCATGAACACGTAGCCGGCGAAGATCGCATCGATGACGAAGTGCAGCATCCAGACCGACCCACCGAAGGCCACGGCCAGCACGAAGGTGACGGCGACAGCGCCCAAGAGGGTGAGGAACACGTCACGGCGGCGGCGACGGACCTCGCTGCGGCGCATGGTGGCCTGCGACGGGTTGCTCACGCCACGGCGGGCCGCGGGCGGCACGTAGCCGGGCGCCTCGTAGCGGCCCACATCGAGGCGGGCCATCGAGCCGGAGCGGCCGCCCGGAGTGGTGCGCTCGAGCACCGAGAGCTGCGTCCGGAACGTCGCGATGGAGTCACCCGGACGGGTCTCCCGACGATTCTGGAGATACGGGGGAACCAGCACTGCAGCCCAGATCAGGGCCAAGATCACGAGTACGAGCACGGTGGTCACGCTCCGTTGCCGTCCTTCTCTTGCTCGGGGACCGTACCTGGCGCCTGGTGAGCATTGGTGGATGCTCGGCGGCCTGGAGGTCCGGATTCTGCGGTGATGTCCTGGTGCGGTGCACCACAGCCGTCCATGTCGGGCGGCTGTCGTTCGTTACGGTTGTACTACGAACGCGGGTCGAGCGCCACAAAAAGTGCTAACTCCAGCAAGCGCCGGGAGGTCCAGAGAGGCCCCGCCGGGCCGCTCGGGAGCTAGAGACCGAGGTCGAGATCGTCGTCGAGGGGGCCGCGGCGATAGGTGCCGGAGCGGCCACCCGTCTTCTCCCACAGCGCCACATCGCCGATCACCATCGAGCGGTCGACCGACTTGCACATGTCGTAGATGGTGAGCGCGGCCACGGTGCAGGCGGTGAGCGCCTCCATCTCCACGCCGGTGCGATCGATGGTGTCGACTGCCGCCTCCACCTCGATCCAGGCGTCCTCGATGCGGAAGTTCACGAGGACGGCCCCGACGAGCAGGGGGTGGCACAGCGGGATGAGGTCCGGCGTGCGCTTGGCCGCCTGGATCCCCGCCACGCGGGCCACGGCCAGCACGTCGCCCTTCATCACTGCGCCGCGCGCGACCAACGAGGCCGTGTCGGGCTGCATGTGCACCCTGGCCCTGGCGACGGCCCGGCGGTGGCTGGGCTCCTTGGGCGTGACGTCGACCATCCGGGCCCGGCCCAGCGGATCGAGGTGGGTGAGGCCACGGTCAGACATGGCGGCCATCCTACTCCGCGGCTCTAGCCGCCGATCTGGCTCATCGATCGCCGGGGCCGCACGAACTGCACCTGGTTGATGGCGTGACCAGCCCACTTGGCGCCCACGCAGGCCTCGATGGCGGCCGAGAGGTCGTCGTCGGTGCCGCCACTGCGCAACACGCCGCGCAGATCGTGGTCCTCGAGGGAGAACAGGCAGCTCCGGAGCTGCCCGTCGGCGGTGAGGCGGATGCGATCGCACTGCTCGCAGAAGGGCCGGGTGACCGAGGGGATCACGCCCACCTCACCCCGTCCGTCGAGGTAGCGGAAGCGCTCCGCCGGCTCGTGCCCGCGCTCGATGGCCTCGAGCGGGAAGGCTGCGCTGAGCTGCTCCAGGATCTCGGCCTGGGTGACGACCTGGTCGTTGTGCCAGGCGTCGCCGCCGTCGAGGGGCATGAACTCGATGAAGCGGATCGTGACGCCGCGGTCGCGGCCGTAGCGGGCCAGGTCCACCACCTCGTCGTCGTTGTGGCCGCGCACCACCACGACGTTCACCTTCACCGGGGACAGGCCGGCCTCGATGGCGGCGTCGATGCCGTCGAGCACGTTGGCCAGCTCGTCACGCCGTGTCAGCTCGGTGAAGCGCTCCCGCCGCAGGGAGTCGAGCGAGACGTTCACCCGCCGCAGTCCGGCATCGGCCAGGTCGCCGGCGCAGCTGCGCAGGGTGGCGCCGTTGGTGGTGAGGGCCAGGTCGACCGGCAGGGCCGCCAGCTTCCCGACGAGGACAGGCAGGTGCGCCCGCACGGTCGGTTCGCCGCCGGTGAGGCGGATCGATCCCACCCCGTGGCGTTCCACCAGCAGTCGGGCCACCCGCTCGAGCTCCTCGAAGGTGAGCACCTCGTCGCGAGGCAGCCACGTCATGCCCTCGGCCGGCATGCAGTAGGTGCATCGGAAGTTGCAGCGGTCGGTGACCGAGATGCGCAGGTCGCGATGCACCCGTCCGAACGAGTCGACGAGCGGGCGAGGCACCTCGCGTGGCGTGACGGTCACCGGCTCAGGCTACGGGGTGGGGGCGGTCGTCGGCCCACTCCGGTGGCGTTCCCCGGTCAGACCTCGGCGCGGAGCAGCACCTGCAGGGGCTCGCCGGCGCCCACCCCGTCGCCGTCGGGGAGCAGGGCGAGGCCGTGGGCGCGGGCCATGGCCGTGAGGTGGTGCGAGCCCTGGCCACCGGCAGAGCGCACGTGCAGCACCCCGCGGGCGTCGCGCTCCCCCACCACCCGGACGAGGTGGAGCTTGCCGTCGGGGCCACGGGTGAGCGCCTCGCCGGCGACGGCGGCGACCGCAGGTCGGTGCCAGCGGGCCTCGGGGTGACCGGCCATGCGGCGCAGCGCCGGCCGGGCCAGCAGCTCGTAGCTGACCATCGACGAGACGGGGTTGCCGGGCAGACCGAACACCGGCGTACCGTCACCAACCACCCCGAACGCGAACGGCTTGGCCGGCCGGATGGCGATCTGCATCCATCGCATCTCGCCGATGCGGTCGAGCACCACCTTCACGAGGTCGATGTCGCCCATCGACACGCCCCCGCTGGTGAGCACGGCGTCACAGGTCGCCGCCCCCCGTGTGATGGCAGCGGTGATGGCGGCCTCGTCATCGGCCACCAGCCCGAGGTCGACCGGCTCGAAGCCGTCGTCGGCGAGGAGGGAGAGCAGGGTGCGCCCGTTCGACTCGCGGATCTGCCCCGCCCGCAGCGACCCGCCGCCTGCCACCAGCTCGTCGCCGGTGGAGAGCACGCCCACGCGAGGACGACGGTGCGCGGTCACCTCCTGCACCCCCACGGTGGCCAGCACCCCGAGGTGGCCGGGCGACAGCAGCTCCCCCGCCGCGAACAAGAGGTCGCCGATCTGCACGTCGTCGCCGGCGCGCCGGATGTGGTCGCCGGCGGTGGCCGCCGCCGCGATGGCCACGTGGGCGCCATCGTCGAGACGCTCGGTGCGCTCCACCATCACGACGGCATCGGCACCCTGGGGCAGCGGGGCGCCGGTGAAGATCCGCATGGCCTCGCCGGCGGCCAGGGCACGCGACGCCGGGTGTCCGGCGGCCACCTCGGCCACCACGGGAAGTCGCACCGGTGCCGACTCGGTGGCGGCGCGCGTGTCGGAGGCGATCACGGCGTAGCCGTCCATGGCCGAGTTGGTGAACGGTGGGACGGCCTCGGTGGCGGTCACCGGCGCGGCGAGCACCATCCC
>JBKJIL010000151.1:0-4928 GCA_046598435.1 Acidimicrobiales bacterium | reverse complement strand
CGCAGCAGCGACGAGATCGTCTGCAGGTTGTTCTTCACCCGGTGGTGGATCTCACGGATGGTGGCGTCCTTCGAGAGCAGCAGCCGATCCCGTCGGCGCAGCTCGGACACGTCGCGGGTGAGCAGCACGGCTCCTGAGACCGCTCCGTGGTCGAGCAGCGGGATGCACCGGATCAGCACCGTGACCTCAGCGCTGCCCTCCACCTCCTCGGTGACGGGCGCCGCCATGGAGAAGGCGGTGCGCACCAGGGAGTCGTCGAGGCCCAGCTCGTCGAAGCGCAACCCCTCCGAGTTGGCGTGCACGCCGACGCGGTGCAGGGCCGAGACGCCGTTGGGCGACGTGTACTCCACGCGGGCCGAGGCATCGAGGAGGATCACGCCATCTCCTACCCGGGGGGCCTCCTCGGTCTCGAGGTCCTGGGCGTCGAAGGGGTAGTCCCCCGCCGCGATCATCCGGGCGAATCGGTTGAAGATGGCCACGTAGGTGCGCTCGAGCTCCCCCGGCTGACGGCCGAACGACGGCGCCGACTCGCGGGTGAGCACCCCGATCACCTCGCCCCGGCACCGCACAGGGATGCACAGCACCCGAACGCGCTCCTTCAGCGCGGCGATGGTGGTCTCCCCCTCGATGATCTCGCCGAGCCGAAAGGCTCGGGTTACGAGGGGTCGCTCCTCCTCGTCCACCGTGGTGCCGATCCAGTCCGCCCGGTAGACGGTCTGCGAGGTGCTCGGACGCACCTGCCCGAGCACGAGGAAGCGATCGCCTTCCTCCGAGTCGATGGTGGGCGCGAACAGCAGCAGATCGGCGAAGCAGAAGTCGGCGAGGAGCCCCCAGCCCGCCACGAGGCGTTGCAGGTGGCTGACGGCCCGACCGTCGAGCGAGGTGTGGAAGCGTGCGAGCTCGGTGAGCGAGGCCATGGCTCGCTCAGGTTAGGAGGAGCTAGGACGCAACCGTGTCGAGCGTGGACTTGTTGAGCTCGTACTTCGTGCCGCACACGGTGCAGTGGAGGTACATGATCTCCTTGAACGGATCGATGTGATCGAGGTAGCCACGGCCGCTGCAGCTGGGACACGGCACGGGAGAACCCCATGCCGGCGCGGCTGCAGGGTTGGTGTCACGCAGGTCGATGACGGCGTTTGCCTGGGGAGTTCGTCGGAACAGCGCCACTTGCCACTCCTGGTCATCAGGGCCGGAGCCCGGGGTGCCTGCCAACGTCATTCTAGGCCATACGACCTATGGATCGGTGCACCCCGTTGACGACCCATCACCCCCGTCGGGCCGCACCACCGCGCCGGGGGTCGCCAGCCGCGGCGTTGGCCGCCACGGCGTGGACCCCGCCGAAGTAGAGGTCGCGCTGCGTCCACTGACGCAGCGGCCAGCGCGCCCCCAGCGCGTCGACAGCGCTCTGCGACCAGCCGGGCTCCACGTGGAGCTGTTCGCCGTCCCAGTGCAGCCGGGGCGCCTCGACGGCGTCGGCCACGGACCGGCCCTGGTCGATCACGCCGGCCACCACCTGCAGCAGAGCCGTGCGGATCCGCTTGCTGCCACCGCTGCCGAGCACCAGCTCTGAGCTGCCGTCGGGGCCGACGACCACCGACGGCGCCATCATCGAGGCCACCCGCTGCCCGGGGAGCACTGCGTGGAAGCCCTCGGGGTGCAGGTCGTCCTCGCCCATCATGTTGTTGGCCATCACCCCGGTACCGGGCATGAGCCAGCCGGACCCCTCGCCGTTCGACGTGGTCATGGTGGCGACGTTGCCGGATGCGTCGCGCACGCTCACGTGGGTGGTGCCCCCCGTCGAGCGGCGCCGCAGCAGCTCGTCGGAGACGGTCCCAGCGGCACGGGCCGTGTCGGTCGCCACCATGGCCTCGGCCAGCGCGACCGCGTGCGCAGGCGACCCAGCCGGCGCCGGCCAGTCCGGGCGCTCCTCCAGCAGCACGAGGCCGAGGGCGACGAGCGAGCCTCCGAACGACGGGGGCGGGTTGGTGAGGAGCCGATGGCCTCGCCAGGCGACCTCGATGGGCACGCGCTCGATCACGCGGTACTCCCGCAGGTCGGCCTCGGTGACGAGCCCGCCCCCGGCCGCCATGGCCGCCGCGATCCGACGAGCCAGCGCCGGTGCCGCGAAGCCGTCCTCGCACAGCCCGGCCAGGAACTCAGCCAGCTCGTGGTTGACGAGTCGGTCACCCTGACCCAGCGGGCGACCGCCCGGCGCGACGAGGGCGGCCGCCTCGGGGGTGCGGGTGAGGATCGGCGCCAGGATGCGCAGGAGGTAGGCCTGCTGCTCGTTCACCTCGACGCCGGCCTCGGCCAGGCGGCGAGCCGGTGCCACCACGTCCTCCAGGGGCAGCACGCCCAGGCGGCGATGAGCGTGCAACAAGCCGGCCAGGCACCCCGGCACGGCCACCGAACCGAGACCCACATGGAAGCTCTGGTCGGCTCCCGAGAACCGGACCACCACCTCCTCGAAGTCGAGCGCCGCGCCGACGTCGGGAGTGTGATGGTCAGCGATGGGCGCACCCGCCGTCGAGGCCTTCCCCGGGGTGTCCACGAAGAAGTCGAAGACGACCTCCTCCCCCGCGATGGTGCGGGCCAGGAGGAAGCCCCCGCCCCCCAGGGAGGTGAGGGTGGGCTCGGCCACCGCGGCGGCGAACCCAGCCGCCACGCAGGCGTCGACGGCGTTGCCGCCCGCCTCGAGCACCGCTACGGCCGCGGCGGTGGTGGCCTCATGACCCGATGCCACCGCCCACGGCCGGTCGCTCATCGCCAGATCTGCTGCCCTAGCTGCAGGAGGCCGGCCAGGTCGGTGATGTCGTGATCGAAGTAGGGCACCGTCGCCACCACCTCCGGGGCGGCGGAGAGCTCGGCCTTCGTCTCGGCCTCGCGGTTGGCCACCACCTGGAAGTTGAGGAAGCTCTCGCCCACCTCCTGGAGCACTCGGGCAACGACATCCCGGTCGCCGAGCTCGACGGGCAGGGCGGCCGCCAGCCTGGTCGCGTCGGCGCACAGCACCTTTGCCGATGCGGCAGTGCCACGATCGAGGAACCACTCGGGGAGCACCTTGTTGAGCACCACCGCGCCGAGGTGCAGGCCCCGCTCCTCCAGCGCATCGATGAAGAACTCGGCTTCGGCCACGGGGGCCGACTCGAGGGTGCTGACGACGACGAAGGTCGTGCGGGAGTCGCCCAAGGTGCGGGTGACGGCCTTGGCTCGATCCACGAAGCCGTCGTACATCGTCTGGAACAGCAGGAAGAACTCCGCGATGTCCTCGAGGAAGCCTGAGCCCAGGATCCGGTCGGCCACGGAGTAGAAGGGCTTCGATGCCATCGAGAGCACCCGGCTGCGCGCCGGCACGGTGAGCCAGCGCAGGAGACGGCTCGAGAAGAAGTCGGCCATGCGCTCCGGCGCCTCGAGGAAGTCGATGGCGTTGCGGGTGGGCGGGGTGTCGACGACGATCAGGTCGTAGCGCCCGGACGCGTGGATCTCGTACAGGCGCTCCATCGCGATGTAGTCGTGGCTCTGGACGAATCGGCCGGTGATGTTCTTGTAGAGCGGGTTGTCGAGGATGGCGTCGCGGGTCTTGGGGTCGGGGGCGTGCATCCGAACCAGGTCGTCCCACGACTGCTTCGTGTCGAGCATGGCCGCCCACAGCTCGCCCCGGGGCTCCACGCCGGCAGCCTCGAAGGCCGCCCGCGGCACCTGCTTCTCCACGTTCCCGAACTCCTCGAGCCCGAGCGCGTTGGCCAAGCGCTTGGCGGGGTCGACGGTGAGCACGAGGACCTTGCCGCCGAGGTGGACGGCCGCCATGGCCGCCGCGGCAGCGGCCGTCGTCGTCTTGCCCACGCCACCCGACCCGCAGTGGATGACGATCTCCTTGGCCGCGAGGAGCTGCTCGAGGGAGCCGGTGGAGGGCTTCTGCTTCTTGCGGGTGGCCATCAGAAGCCGAGCTCCTCGCCGAGGTGGGCCGCGACCTGGCTGGTGGCGCGCGCCCCGTGGCTGCGCTGGAACAGGTACGGCACGTAGAGCAGCGGCGTGCCGGCGGGGAGCTCCTCGCGGAGCCGAGCCAGGTGCACGCTGCGAGTGCGCCGCAGGGTGACGGCCAGCTGAGCGCCGTCGAGGAGCTGCTGCACGGGTCCACCCACGGCTTCGGACAGCGCGCCCTCGGGCAGCCCCATCAGCCGGCCGAAGACCTCCTCCTCGCCTCGGCCGAAGAGCTCGGGGAGCACGCGGTTGGCGACTACGGCGGCGAGGTCCACCACCGTCTCCGAACGCAGGCGCGCGGCCAGCTCGAGCGTCTCGTTGACCGGCATCTCCTCCGGTGCGGCGACGATCACGACACCGGTCTGCGCCGGGTCGCCCAGGATCTCGAGCATCCACCCTGTCTGATCGCGCACGAGCCCCACCTGCACGAGCTCCTGGATGGCCTGGGGGGCGGCCAGCTGCCCGGTGATGTGCCCGGTGGCGACCGCGTCCACCACGACGAGGTCGTAGCTCCCCTCGCGGACCTCCCACAGGAACTTCCCGACCGTGAGGATCTCCTTCACGCCCGGGGCAGCGTTGGCCACGAAGTCGAAGGTGCGGGCCAGCGGGCCGATCCTGGCCACCAAGGGGATCTTGAGCTGGAGGCTCAGGTACTCCTTGAGCGACTCCTCCGTGTTCATCGACATGGCCCACAGGCCAGGCGACACCTCCCGCTCCTTGAACGAGGTGGGTCCGGTCTCGTAGAAGTCGGCCAGGTTCCCCTTGGCAACGATCTCGCCCACGAGGGTGCGCTTGCCGCGCTGCGCGGCGAGCAGCCCCATGGAGGGCGCGATGGTGGTCTTGCCGACGCCGCCCTTGCCCGTGACGAACAGCAGCTTGCGGTCGAGCAGGTCGGTCATGTCGTGGCCCCCAGCGGCCGGACGATCAGCCGCCGAACCCGATGCGGC
>JBKJIL010000149.1:0-4056 GCA_046598435.1 Acidimicrobiales bacterium | reverse complement strand
CCCCCACCTGGGGAACACCTACATGCTGCCGGGCGGCCGCGGTGGGCTGCTCGACTGGCAGCTGATGATGCGCGGCAGCTGGGCCCACGACGTGACCTACCTGATGGTCACCGCCCTAGACCCCGAGGTTCGGCGCGCCCACCAACACGACCTCCTCGGCGAGTACCTCGACCGTCTCGGCGCCGCCGGCGTGCGCGAGGCCCCGACTCCCGACTCCGCGTTCGACCAGTGCCGCGCCGCGGCGCTGTGGGGCTTGGTGATCGGGTGGCTCATCTGCCCGCCCGAGAACTACGGCCAGCCGATCACCGAGGCCAACATCTCCCGCGCTGTCACCGCGGTGCAGGACTTCGAGACCTTCGCTGCCATCGAGCAGTGGTCATGACGCTCACGCCGGGCGACGCGCGCGCTGGTGCCGGCGGCGCCGGAGACGGCGTCGTCCTGGAGCCGGCCCGCGTGGCCGATCACCTCGCCATCCAGGACCTGGCGGCCGCCTACGCCCATGCCCTGGACGACCGCGACTGGGCCCGCTGGGAGGCCCTGTTCACACCCGACGCACGCATCGACTACACCGCAACGGGCGGTATCGCCGGCACGCCGGCCGAAGTCGGAGCTTGGATGCCCGGCGCCATGGCGATCTTCACCTTCACGCTGCACACCACCGCCACCCACGAGATCCGCTTCACCGGGCCCGAGACTGCGACCGGTCGGGTGCACGTCTTCAACCGCAACGGCGTGGACTGGGAGGGCGCCGCAGAGATCTTCGACGTCTCCGCGGTCTACGAGGACACCTACCGGCGGGTTGGCGGGGCCTGGCGGATCACCGGTCGTACCGAACGAACCCTCTGCCTCACCGGCGGCAAGTTCGCCGAGGTGATCCGCCGCACAGTGAACGACGGCAGCTGACACCCCGTCACCCGACGACCTGGCCCAGTCCGTTGCGGGCCGGGGAGAGGCGTCACGATGCCGAGGCGTGCTCGCCGGCCCGCGGGTGGCACCGTGATCGTGGCGATCGATGCTGACGGCACCGTCGAGTCCACGTCGACCTCGTCGCACGAGCACGACGCGGGTAGCGGAGCGGCCGAGTGATCCGCCACCGTTCGGCATGGCATGAACCAGACGCTCCTCAACGTGAAGGCAGCCGCCGAGGAGGAGGCGTAGGCCGGCGCTGATCCTTCAGGGGCCACGCCGGACAATCCGTCGCGCTCGAACGCCGCACACTCCGGTCTGCTTGGGACGGCTCGGGGGCCCTTCCCGTCACTTGACGCGTCACTCTCCGTCGCCGCCGCCGTCGCCGCCGCTGCGAACGCCGAGCCGGCTTGTGTCTAACGAGTCGTCTAACGAACACGCCGATACGAGACCGGATCCGCTGCACCGGCTGGACGAGCCGTCACGAGAACTCCCTGCTCAGCGCCACCAGCAGCTACACGCTGACACCTGCTGTACGGACTTCAAATGACTCGTAGTCCGACGATGCCGATGTGCGTGAGGATGCGTTCGAGAACGCCCGCGTCCCTGCGAACCTGGCTTTCGCTTGCAACGGTTGAAGCGCGAGAAGGTATCGGGCAAGAATGCCGTGAGGAGGTTGCCCCATGCCCGCTTCAGCGGCGGGGCAGCTTCCCCGCAAGCGGGTAGTGAGTCCCCCCTCGGCCACGATTCGCCGGTGATCACGCTGCTCGTCGGGGACCCCTCAGCCCCTCAGGCCTTCGGATCCTTGTCTATTTCAGAAGGCTAAGGGTGTAGCCTCGGTACATGTCACTGGTTGAGGTCGTGGACGATCTCCTCACGCTCGAGGAGCTGGCAGCGAATGAGGACGATCCTGATCGCCGTCGATCGCTCGACGCTGTGCGTGACCACGTGGCCGATCGGGACCAGGGGGCCAAGGTCTCCGAGGTCGCGCAGGTGCTCGGGATCTCGCAGCCGACGGTCCGGGCCTGGATCGAGGCTGGGGTCCTCGAGCCTCGCGGCGACACCACTCCTGTGCGGGTGGATGTTCTGTCGCTCGCGGCAGTGAAACGAGCGCTCGATCTGCTGCGCGAGCACGGCCACGACCGCAATCTCCTCATCGCCGTCATGCGCATCCTGCGCGACCGGGCCGTGCTGGCCGGGGAAGGTGTTCGCGAGGGCTTCGAGGATCTTGCCGCAGGGCGAGTGGTCCCTTTGACCGATGATTTGCTGGACGAGATCGCGGCCGCTTCACAGGGGAAGAAGCGATCCAAGTCGAGCTGACGATCACCGCACAACGCCAGGTTCGCGATCTCCGAGGCCGCCGCCAGAAGGCGGCCGTCGGGGCGCTGCGTGACCTGCGAGACCGCGGTTGCATGGCGGCGGGCTACCGGCTCGCCGGCGCTGTGCTCGACCACATCTGCTCGCGACATCTGTATGGCGACGACCGGATGCTCGTCGTCTGGCCCGGCGATGATCACGCAGTCGTGATTGCGATCGGGCGGCACGACGAGTCGAGCGATGACGTCTATGCCGTCCTCCTCGACCACCTTGGTCACGAGGTCGAAGAGGCCGAGAGGGAGAAGCCGCCCTGCTGCGACGAGGAGGGCCGTCCACCCGCCGACTCCAGTGTCGCGACTGACATCGTCGACGCCGTCGAACGCCGCCGGCGGGCTCGCTGACTTCAACCGAAACTTCTACCGGACGGGTAGAAATCGGGTAGAAGCGGTTAGCACGGTCCAGCACGGCGATTCGCAAAAGCCCAGGTCAGGACCCCTTTTTCACATCGATCAACATCGATCAATACCCCTCGAATCGGAGTTCAAGTCCCCCCTCGCCCACCACTCATTGGTCAGATGACCAGGAGTTCCGTGAGCTCGTAGTCGAGGCGCTGCTCGTCGGGCTGGGTGCCGAGTCGGACGACATGCCCGACTTCAAGAACAGCACCGCCCTCCGTCAGCTCGCCGACCTCGGCCACGATCCCGAACCGTCGCGATGGTCCTGGGCCACCGCCCGCTACGAACCCGGGGGTCGTGTCCGGCTTCCCGCCGGTGCCCGCGCCGCCGTCGGGTGCCCGCCCGGGCAACGCCTCGTGGTGTGGGGCGTCTGCAACCGGGTGGCCCTCGTCGTGCGGCCCGACGGTCCCGGGGCCCGCCTGGCCATCGACGTCCAGGGACGGCTCCCGCTCCCAGCCTGGTTGCGGCGAGGCCCGGACCGGTCGCTACTCATCGGCACCGACCCCGCGACACCGATGTTCGTCATCGGCCCCGCCGGTGTGCTCGACGGGTTCGGCCCGCTCCTCACCGGCGGCACAGGGTGAGCGGCCAACGGCTCCGGGCCCGGGTGCTGCTGGAGGAGGCCCGCGCCCTGGGCATCGACCTGGCCGACCTGATCGCCGCCGACACCACCAGCGCCGCCCGGATCCCGACCGTCGCCGGCTACCTCGAATCGATCGCGTCGACGTTCACGACGGCGACCGCCGCCACCTACCGTCCCCACTGGCGACTGGCGGTCGACCGTTTCGGCGACCGACGCCTGGTCGAGGTGACCATCGAAGCCCTGACCCTGGTGGTGGCCGACGCCGAGACCCGGGCCCGGCGCCTCCGACCGGCCAGCACCGGCCGGTCCTCCCGCGAGACCTGCGTCGCCGCCCTCCGCGCCGTCTTCGGGCGGGCGGCCGCAGCCGGGCTGATCACCGGCAACCCCGCCGCCGCCCTGAGCAAGCCGCGGCGGGCCCGGAGCCGACGCCGAGCCCTCGACGACGTCGAGCTCGCCGAGGTGATCGCCGCCGTGCGGACCACCAGCGGCGACCCCGACCTCGACCTCCTCCTCCTGCGGCTCCACCTCGAGACCGCCGCGCGCCGCCAAGGCGGCCTCAACCTCCGCCGCATCGACCTCGACCCGAAACGAGCAACCATCTGGCTCCGAGAGAAGGGCGACAGCGAACGAGAACAACCCGTCTCGCCGTCGCTCGTCGCGCTCCTCGAAGCCCACCACGACGACCGCGCCGGCGGCGACGCCCACGAGCGCCTGTTCCGCACGCGTGACGGGCGGTCGATGTCGGCCCGCCGCTACGACACTCTCTTCGCCCGGGCTCGGGCCTGCGTGGACTGG
>JBKJIL010000075.1:0-2593 GCA_046598435.1 Acidimicrobiales bacterium | reverse complement strand
GCCTCCATAAGTGTCATATAGCGGACACTTAGCCGAAAGGAATCAATAGTGCTGATTGCACAGCGTCCCACGCTCACCGAAGAGAACATTTCCGAGTTCCGCTCACGCTTCGTCATCGAGCCGCTCGAGCCCGGCTTCGGCTACACCCTCGGCAACTCGCTTCGCCGCACCCTGCTTTCCTCGATCCCCGGCGCTGCTGTCACGAGCATCCGCATCGACGGTGTGCTCCACGAGTTCAGCACCGTTCCCGGTGTCAAGGAAGATGTCACGGAGATCATCCTGAACATCAAGGGCCTCGTCATCTCCAGCGAGCACGACGAGCCGATCACCGCGTACCTGCGCAAGCAGGGTTCGGGCCAGGTCACCGCAGCCGACATCTCCGCGCCGGCCGGCGTCGAGGTTCTGAACCCGGACCTCGTCATCGCGACGCTTAACGACAAGGCCAAGTTCGAACTCGAACTGACCATCGAGCGTGGCCGCGGCTACGTGTCGGCCACCCAGAACCGCAACGAGTACTCAGAGGCCGGCCAGATCCCGGTCGACTCCATCTACTCGCCCGTGCTCAAGGTGACCTACCGCGTTGAGGCCACCCGTGCCGGTGAGCGTACCGACTTCGATCGCCTCGTCGTTGACGTTGAGACCAAGCCGGCGATCACCCCCCGCGACGCCATCGCATCCGCCGGTCGCACGCTGACCGAGCTGTTCGGTCTGGCCCGCGAACTGAACACCGCCGCTGAGGGCATCGAAATCGGCCCCGCGCCGGTCGACGCCGTGTTGTCGACCGAACTGTCGATTCCGATCGAAGACCTCGATCTGTCGGTTCGTTCGTACAACTGCCTCAAGCGTGAAGGCATCAACAACGTCAGCGAACTGGTCGCCCTCTCGGAGACCCAGCTGATGAACATCCGCAACTTCGGTCAGAAGTCGGTGGATGAGGTCAAGGACAAGCTCGTAGAGCTCGGCCTGTCGCTCAAGGACTCGGTGCCCGGATTCGACGGCGCCCACTTCTACAGCGGCTACGACGAAGAAACCATCTAAAGCAGTCGTTCAGACTGACTTTCGACTTTGATACTGGAGATTACCAATGCCTACGCCCACTAAGGGAGCCCGCCTCGGCGGCGGCCCGGCCCACGAGCGCCTGATGCTCGCCAACCTGGCCGCGTCCCTGTTCACCCACAAGTCGATCAAGACGACCGAGACCCGTGCCAAGCGCCTGCGTCCGGTTGCCGAGCGACTGATCACGTTCGCGAAGAAGGGCGACCTTCACGCTCGTCGTCGCGTTCTCGCGACCATCGGCGACAAGACCGTCGTGCACGAGCTCTTCACCGAGATCGCGCCGCAGGTTGCTCTTCGTGAGGGTGGCTACACCCGCATCACGAAGCTCGGCTTCCGCAAGGGCGACAACGCCTCGATGGTGCAGATGGAACTCGTTCTCGAGCCCGTCACCCCGAAGGTCAAGCGGTCTTCCACCAAGTCGGCTGCCAAGCCGGCCGCGGAAGCTCCCGTCGCCGAGGCTCCGGCCGAGGACGTCGTAGAGGATGCAGCCGTTGAAGCAGACGTCGTTGAAGCAGACGCCGTTGAAGCTGACGTCGTTGCTGACGCCGAGGAATCCAAGTAGGCGCATTCGCCTTCTAGGTTCGGCCGAGAGGCTGCACTGAATTGAGGGGCCCGACTTCGGTCGGGCCCCTTTTTCGCGCCCGAGACCGGGCTGTCCGCCGTACAAGGAACGGGTCTCAGCCCACCAGCACGAGGCTCGCGCTCACCGTCGAGCTCTGGCGCTGCGCGCCCCGGGGCATCCGCGTCATCACGGGAGGAGCGGCGGGCGGAACTCGGCAGTGCCGTCCGGGAGGGGTGTCCGGTACGCATCCAGCTCGCTTCGGGCCGGAGCCCTGGCCAGGCGTTCCAAAGCGGCCCGAACGGTCCCCGCGTAGATCCGGCCGCCGGTAGGGCCCGGGTGAATGTTGTCGCCGGCGAGCACATCGGTGTGCGGGGCGATCGCGTCGTGCCAGTCGGCGAGCTCGACCCGCCGGTGACGTGCGGAGTACTCGGCCAGGATGTCGTTGACGCCCGCCGTCCAGTCCCGGTCGGCGAACGCATCCACCAGCACCAGTTCCCGCTCGGGGCCGATGACCGCCCGGATCTCGTCGAGTTGGCTCCACCGGATGGGCCCGTTGGTGCCGAGCCCGACCACCACGACGGGCCGGAGTGTGCCGGCCTCCTCCTGCGCGGCGAGGATGTCGGGCGCGGTCCCCATGCCCCGCGACACCGCGGCGTCGATCGCGATCCCCGGGAAACGGGCCTGCAGCTCGGCTGCGGAAGCCAGCATCACGGAATCGCCGACGGCCGTGATCCGGTCTCCGGCCGCCGGTTTGGCCGGCCGCGACGCGCGCCGGGCGAGCCGCTCGGCGTGGCGTTCCGCGGCGGCCAGCGCCTGCTGCCCGCGCTCGATCTCGGTCTGGGCGCTCGTGCTGGTCGGGGCGGTCACGATCGCCGCGGTGGTGCCCGTCGTCAGGAGCAGTCCGGCGACCACCGCCAGGCCCAGCCAGGCCAGCCGACGGTTCGAGCCGGAGGCCAGGTCGCGGAGGCGCCGGAT
>JBKJIL010000336.1:0-4008 GCA_046598435.1 Acidimicrobiales bacterium | reverse complement strand
GGTCGCAACAAGGGCGAGGAAGAGCGTGGTGGATCGGCGCATGGGAGCGCGCTCCTTTCAAGAGAACCAATGGGAAGAGGGCGACGCCGGCGGCGGCGAGGGTTCAGCTGGAGGAACGGCGCGTCAACAGCGCATGACCGCGAGGCGGACCCATGCCGGGTCCGGGGGCCGCAGCAGCTGACGAGCAGCTCGGATGCGACCTAGGGCCGAAAAGACGAGCGTCGACAGGCGAGTGCCGGTCGCCCGTCGGGCGAGACGCAGACCGACGACCGTGGCCACGATCGCCACGCAAGCCGCCATGACGTGGCCGAACGTGCAGCCCTCACAGCCCGCATCGCGGTGCTCCGCCGGAGTCTCGATGTGGTGGCCGTGCGTGGGCGCAGCCGCCGCGACGCCGTGGAGCCCAGTCGTCGAGGCACCTGCGTCGAGCCCGTGCATGAGCAGGAGCGCGCCGACCAAGAGTGGCAGCACCAAGAGTGCGGTCCAGCGCGGGAGGCGCAGCGGGCTCATCACGGTCGAACGTACTGCCCGGGATGTTCCATGTGCCCATCACCCCGGACGATTCGATCGGCGAAGGTCTGGGCGGTCACGTGGCGGTCGCGGTTGAGTTGAACCGGCCGGGGTCCTTAGCGAACTCGTCGTGGCAGTGGGTGGAGCAGAACCACCAAGTGGTGCCGTCGAGGGTGGTGGTGGGGTTGGCGGCGGGTTCGACGGCCATGCCGCAGACGGGGTCGGTGACCATGGCGGTGAGCTCCCGGAAGGCGCCGTCTTCGAGCCACAGAACACGATCGGCGACCTCGCGGAGCCGGTCGTCGTGGCTGACGATGACGATGCTGCGTCCGTCTTCTTCGGCGAGGCGGCGCAGGAGTCGGGCGATC
This sequence comes from Acidimicrobiales bacterium, assembly GCA_046598435.1. Lineage (GTDB taxonomy): Bacteria > Actinomycetota > Acidimicrobiia > Acidimicrobiales > VFJN01 > VFJN01. The sequence goes on along the minus strand of JBKJIL010000336.1, from coordinate 3,130 downwards.
TCTCGTCCGTGGCCGGAGTCGAGGTTGGCGGTGGGTTCGTCGGCGAGGAGGACGTAGGGGTTGTTCGCCAAGGCGCGGGCGATGGCGACGCGTTGCTTCTCGCCGCCGGAGAGCTGGTCGGGTCGGAAGTCGAGCCGTTCGCTGAGCCCGACGCGGCCCAGGAGGTCGGTGGCGCGGTGGTGGGCGTCGCGGCCGACGGTGCCGGCGAGGTTGCAGGCGAGCTCGACGTTTTCGCGGGCGGTGAGGGCGGAGAGGAGGTTGAAGTCCTGGAAGATGAACCCGAGGTGGGTGGCTCGCAGAGCGGGGAGTCGGCGTTCGGGGGCGGTGGTGAGGTCGATGCCGTCGATGAGGACCGAGCCGCTGGTGGGGCGGAGCATGGCCCCGAGCATGAGAAGCAGGGTGGTCTTGCCGCTGCCGGAGGGTCCCATGACGAGGACGACTTCTCCCGGGTTGATGTCGAGGTCGACGTCGTTGACGGCGTGGACGGCGAGGTCGCCATCGCCGAAGGTCTTGGTGAGGTGACGGACCGAGATCGCCGGCGAGGGCGTAATCGTGGCGGTGGCGGTGCTGGTCATGGTCATGGTCATGGCCTCCGGAAGGCGGTGGCGGGGTCGACGCGCAACACGCGGCGCAGCGGGATGAGTGAGGCGATGGCGCCGACGATGAGTGCGGTGGCCCCGGTGCGCAGGACGGATGCCGGCTCGATGGCGACCTGGACGTTGGGGGTGGCGGCACCGATGGCGGCGCCGAGTGCCAACGACACAGCAACGGCCGCCACGAGGGCGAGCGCGACGGACCAGGCGGCCTGGGCGGCGACGGTGGCGGCGAGGCGGGGAGTGCCGGCGCCGAGGGCTTTGAGGATGCCGTATTCGCGGAGCTTGGCGAGGGTGGCGGTGAACAGGGTGAGGCCGGTGACGGCCAGGGCGATGACGAAGCCGATGACGGTGACGCACTTCATGACGTCGGCTGCCATGTCGCGTACGACGTTGGCTTCTTGGCGGGCGAACTCGGCACGGGTCTGCACGGTGGTGTCGGGCAGGGCGGCGGCGATGCGCTGGGCGAGGGTGTCAGCGTCGACGCCGGCTTCGGCGCCGGCGAGGACGTAGGCGACGGTGGCGCCTCGCAGGGCGGCGAAGTCCTCGGTTCGGACGTAGACGGTGGTGTTGACGATGTTGGTGCCGTCGGTCGACAGGCCACTGACCCGCAGCGGGACCGGTGATCCGAGGATCGAGACGGTGTCACCGACCTGGACGTCGAGCTCCTCGGCGGCGGTGTCGTCGACGAGAACCTCGCCGGGCCCCGGCGGCCGGCCGGCGGCGAGCCGTCGGGGGCCGCCGTGGCCGGTGGTGGTGTCGTAGCCGAGGACGTAGGTGGTGAGCTGTCCACCGCCGGTGGCTTCGAGGATACTGGTGGTGTATCGGAGCCCTTCGGCCCAGGCGACCCCGTTGATGGCGGCAACGTCGTCGACGGTGGCCGGCGGGAGCGCTGATTGGGTCATGTGCATGGTGCGGACGTCGCGTTGGGCAACGAACACGTCGGCCGGTGAGTTCCGCATGTAGGCGTTGACCTGGTGCATGGCACCGGCGAACACCCCGTCGAGGACCAGGACCAAGACGAGGGACGCGGCGACGCCGCCGACGGCGAGCACCGCGCGACGGCGGTCTTGGAAGAGGTTCTTGCGGGCGAGAGGGATGCGGCGAGCCATCATCCGCCCCGATACGCGGTGGCCGGCTCGAGCCGGGCGAGACGCCGAGCCGGGACGACGGCCGCGACCAGGCCCATCACCAGCGCGGCGGCCACGGCGCGACCGATGCTGCCGGCGGAGGCAAGGATCACGAACTGCGGCCGGGCCCAGCCGATGACCGCCCGGCCAGCCACGAACAGCACCCCACCGGCGACAAGCCCGACCGAGGCGATGAGCACGGTCTGTTGCACGGCGAGACCGACGAGGCGGGAGGAGCGGGCGCCCATGGCCTTGACGATGCCGTACTCGCGGCGACGGTCGGCGATAGCGGTGTAGGCGGTCAGGGCGATGACGATGCTGCCGATGGCGAACGCCACGCCCCGCATCACGGCGAGGGGGACCCGGTAGGCGCGGGCCATGAGGTTCAGGTCGGCGCGGGCGAGCTGGTCCCGGTCCAGGACCGACAGGCCGGTGGCGGCGAGCCGCTCTCGCACCGCGGCGGGGTTGTCGGTGCCGACGAGCACGAAGCTGGTTGTGCCCGGTGCGCTGAGCAGCCGGTCGGTGGCGGCGTGGGTCATGAACACGAACGACGCCATGAACGCGTCGGTGCTGGTGCCCACGACCGTGAAGGAGCGGCCCATGATCTCGAGCTGGTCGCCGTCGTCGAGGCCGTGGCGGCGGGCCATGACGCTGCCGATGGCGACCTCGTCATCGGCCTCGGGGGCCCGGCCCGCCCGGAGCTCCCACGGTCCGCCCCGCTCGCCGGGTGTCGACCCGATGACGTAGGTCGGGACCTTGGTGTCGTGCAGCTCCACGATGGAGAAGAACCCGCGGACGGCGACGGCCCAGTCGACGTCGGGGTCGGCACGAACGGTATCGACGGTGTCAGCCGGGATCAGGCTGATGGCACCGAAGAAGTTCCGGGTTCCCGGCTGGGCGACGTACAGGTCGGCGCCGACGTTGTCCTCGTAGGTGGTGATGTTCGCTTCGATCCCTGCCCACAGCCCGTCGAGGAGCAGGATCAGCATGATCGCCATGCCGACGCCCGCGGCGCTGGCGGCGAGGCGGCGGGGCTCGGCGAGAAGGTTTCGCCGTGCGAGGGGCACCGGGCCGGGCATGGTCAGCTCCGCGTCCCCACGAGCGGACGATCCTCGGTGTCGACCGGTGCGGGCCGGTCGATGGTGGGGGCGTGGAAGCGACGGAGGCGGCTGGCGTTGCCGACCACCGACAGGGAGCTGGCCGCCATCGCAGCGGCGGCGATGATCGGCGAGAGGAGCCAGCCGGTGAAGGGGTAGAGGATCCCCGCTGCGAGGGGGATGCCCGCCGCGTTGTACCCGAACGCGAACCCGAGGTTCTGGCGGATGTTGCGCATCGTCGAGCGGGACAGGGCGATGGCGGTGACCACGCCGTCGAGTCCGCCGCTCATCAGAGTGACGTCGGCGGCTT